>NZ_QUEN01000017.1:18334-19515 GCF_003478175.1 Faecalibacterium sp. OF03-6AC
ATCCGAGATGGCAGCATCCTTTCCATCTACAAGGTTCAAATTAAAATGAGCATATCCCAGTTGAGCTGCACCGCCCACGATCAGTTGGAGGACTGCCCACAGAACAAATGCAGAAGCCATCCCACAGACGGTCTTTCTGAGAGAACAAGTCCGAGATGGCAGCATCATTTCCATCTACAAGGTTCAGATTAAAATGAGCATATCCCAGTTGAACTGCACCGCCCACGATCAGTTGGAGGACTGCCCACAGAACAATGCCGGCAAGCAGAACAGCAAGCAGCCGACCGCCGTTGGGCTGGGAGAACAGTTCAAAATGGATGTCCTTTGCCTGATTGGAATTGGATACGGCACTGTTGGAACTGCTCACAATGGTAGCACCGAGCGCACTGGCGGCAATACCTGTCAAAACAGCAGTTTTCCATTTTCCGCGCAGGGCATCGAGAGCGAGCATACGATAGTCGGCAGATACTTTCATAAAAGTAACCTCCTGTCTGAAAACGGCAAGGATTTGTGAAATAGGAAGATGATATGCCACTTTAATTTAGATACGTTTGAAAAGCTGAAAAAATTGCAGCATGAATGAAAAAGAGGCTGTTACACCGGTTTTATCCTTGTGCAACAGCCCCTTCCTTTACTTCAGCAGCTTGTCCAGTTCATCATATTGCATTACTGGAGCTTTGCAAGGATTTCTTCAGCCGTCATACCGCTGGCAAGCAGCTTCTTCAGCACATCTTCTGCTTCGCCCTTCTTTGCTTCTTCTGCTGCTTTTGCTTCGGCGGCAGCTTTTTTGTTTTCGGCTTTGGCAAGTTCCTTGGTGGCGGCTTTCAATTCTGCTTTCTTGGCTTTCAGCTGCGTCTTCAGATCATCGAGATTTGCAGTCAACGTAGCAACCTCAGATTCGATTTTCTCTTTTTTTGCGGCCTTTTCTGCAATGACTGCTACATAATCAACGCTGGCCTTTACAGTACGAGCCTTATTCTTGCTTCCCTTGGGTCTTGCCATAATAATTTCCTCCCATAAAGTGAAATAATTTGATACTTACAAGTATATTTCCAAATAGTCAGAATTGCAATAGGTAACATGAGCCGTCTTCAACTGCCAATGCAAATCTTATTCGGTATGCCCGAAGATCGTCGCAAATGTATTCCTTCAATGGTAACAATCATGGAGATTAGTGTTTA
>NZ_QUEN01000018.1:0-18698 GCF_003478175.1 Faecalibacterium sp. OF03-6AC
CCGTCCAGCACATGATCCCGGATGAACTGGTAGTGGGGCAGGATGCGGGTCTCGGTCAGGCCAAGGCCGTTCATCCAGCGGGAGTAGTGCGGGTCGGCGGCTTCGCCCGGTTCCTCGGGTGCGGCGTACACGATGTGGGCGGCGTTCATGCTGCCGGCACTCACGCCCAGCACGATGCCGTGGTAGTTGTGGAACAGCCCCGGCAGGCCCAGCTGAGCAAAAAAGTGGTTCTGGGTGGGCACGTGCCCGCCGCACAGCATCACAAAGCCGCTTTGGGGCAGAAGAGAACCGATCTCCTCGGCATTGCGGGCATCGCAGGGGATGAGCGCTGTCAGGGGCAGGTGGGCGTTCGCAAAGCTCTGGGCAAACACCCGGCACATCTCGTCGTTCTGCTCGTAGGCATAGGGGTCTGCCGCAATGGCAAGGCCCAGCACGGCGTGATCCGGCCAGACGGCCCGCAGGTTCGCCACAAAGTGGTTGCGCGTGTCCAGCACCGGAATATCCGGCCCCGGCTCAAAGGGGCAGCCGCTGGGGCTGCTGGTCAAAAACAATGTCATAATGATTCCTCATAAAAAGTGAATAAAGGCTGTGTCCATTTTAACACGATTTTGCTGCCAGCGGCAGAGCCAGAATCACCAAAAAAATCCCCCGCTTTTCGCCGTTTCGCAGAAAGCAGGGGATCTTATCATGCCTTTCGGTAATGGAACACCTTGTCCTTGGTGAGGAGCATGGCAGCGCTCACGGCCAGAGCCGCCAGCTCGGCGGCGGTGACGGCCAGCCAGATGCCGTCGATGCCCAGAATGGCGGGCAGGATGAGCACCGCCGCGATCTGGAACACCAGCGTGCGCAGGAAGGAGATCAGCGCACTGGTCACGCCGTCGCCCAGCGCGGTGAAGAAGGAGGAGGCATACACGTTGAAGCCCATGATGACAAAGCTCAGGGCGAACAGCCGGAAGGCCCGGCTGGTCAGGGCCAGCAGCTCCGGGTCGTAGCCCACGAAGAACCTCGCCACATAGGGGATGATGACCATGGATGCGGCGGTCAGGGTGACGGCCACCACCGCAATGAGCCGCAGGCTCTTTTCATACAGGTTGTGCACCTCGGCACGGTTGCCTGCACCGTAGTGGAAGCTGACGATGGGCGCACTGCCGAAGGCGTAGCCCACATACACGGCAATGAACAGGAAGCAGGCGTACATGATGACGCCGTAGGCGGCCACGCCGTTTTCCCCGGCAAAGCGCAGCAGCTGGTAGTTGTACAGGATGTTCACCAGCGACAGGGACAGGTTGGTCATCAGCTCGGAGGAGCCATTGATGCAGGCGTCCAGCAGCACCTTGCTGTACAGCTGCGTTTTGCGCAGGTGCAGGCGGCTGGTATTCTTGCGGTCGAGGAAGTAGAACACCGGCAGTACGCCGCCCACCAGCTGGCTGATAAAGGTGGCAATGGCGGCACCCTCTACGCCCCAGCCCCAGACGCCCACCATCAGCACATCCAGCACCATGTTGGTGCAGCCGGCAGCCACCGTGAAGTAAAAGCCGAGATGCGGCTTTTCGGCGGTGACAAAGAAGCTCTGGAACATGTTCTGCAGCGCAAAGGTGGGCAGCGACAGCATCAGGATGCGGCCGTAGCGCACGGCGTAGTCCAGCAGCTCGCCCTTGGCACCCAGCAGGATGGCAATGGGCCGCAGCAGCACAAGCCCCAGCACGGCCAGCACTGAGACGGAGATGGCGGCGGCCAGCAGGAACATGGTAAAGTAGCGGTCGGCCTTTTTCTGGTCGCCCTCGCCCAGCGTGATGCCCACGATGGCGCTGCCGCCGGTGCCCAGCATGAAACCGATGGTGCCCAGCAGCTGGGGCAGCGGCATGATGAGGTTGACCGCCGCAAAGGCTGTTTTGCCCACAAAGTTGGAGACACACAGGCCGTCCACGATGCCGTAGATGGAGGTAAACAGCATGGTGCCGATGCAGGGCAGCACGAACCGCAAAAGACGAGGATAGGTGAAGTGGTCGGACAGTTGGATGGGCTGCTTAGACATGGAAACTCCTTTCTGAGGAAAAACAAAAACGGGCCGGATAAATGTCCGCGAGTGCACGCCCGGCCTCGATCTGTTTCGTCACTACGGCAACGAAACCTCCGGCGGGGCGCTGTCTGCACGGCATCTTATCCGGCCCGTTTCAAATTACGTTGAAAACGGTCCTCCGATGAAGCGAAAAAGAGTATATCAGAATTTATTTTTGTTGTCAAGGCAGAAAAATCAAAAAAATCGGCATTCGAGGGTCAAAATTCATAAACTGTCTCTTTCCAACGTTTATCAAACCTGTTAGAATGATAAAAGTTTTTTTATGGATCCGGAAAGGAGAACTCCTGTTTTGATGAAACGTTTTTATACCGCCATCGTGCGCCGCCGCAGGCTGGTGCTGGCGGTGTTTGCACTGGCGGCTGTGCTGAGCGTGTTCGCTGTGCGTCAGGTAAAGGTGGATTACGATATCAACGACTACCTGCCGCCGGAATCCCCCTCCACCACCGCCATCGAGGTGATGAACGGTGCTTTCACCGGCGGCATCCCCAACATGCGGGTCATGGTGCGGGATGTGACGGTGCCGCAGGCGCTGGAGTACAAGGAGAAGCTTGCCGCCATCGATGGAGTGTCCTCCGTTGCATGGCTGGACGACAGTCTGGATGTGACGGTGCCTTTGCAGATGCAGGACACCGCCACGGTGGAGAGCTATTATAAGGATGGCTGCGCCCTGTTCACCGTGACGGTGGAGGACGAGAAGCGTCTGGAAGCCGTGGCTGCCGTGCGGGATCTGATCGGGGAGGGCAACGCGCTGGAGGGCGCGGCAGTGTCCACTGCCGTTGCCACCAACTCCACCGTGACCGAGGTGGCAAAGATTGCCGCCATCGCGGTGGTGTATGTGCTGTTCATCCTGATCCTGACCACCGATTCCTGGGCGGAGCCGCTGCTGGTGCTGACGGGCCTTGGCGCGGCCATCCTGCTCAACAACGGCACGAACCTCATCTTCGGCACCATCTCGTTTGTGACGAATGCGGCGGGCAGCATCCTGCAGCTGGCGGTGTCGCTGGACTACTCGGTGTTCCTGATCCACCGCTTTGCGGAGTGCCGGGCTGAAAACCCGGATGCCAGCCCGGAGGAGTGCATGGTGGATGCCCTGTGCAGATCCACCGGCTCCATCCTGTCCAGCGGCCTGACCACCGTCATCGGCTTTCTGGCACTGGTGCTCATGCAGTTCCAGATCGGCCCGGATCTGGGCCTTGCGCTGGCAAAGGGCGTGGTGCTGAGCCTTGTCACCGTGTTCACCTTTATGCCCGCGCTCACGCTGGCGTGCTACAAGTGGATGGATAAGACCCACCACAAGCCTCTGCTGCCCAGCTTTGATAAGTTTGGCCGCTTTGTAGCCCGCATCATGCTGCCCATGGCGCTGGTGCTGGTCATCCTGATGGTGCCCAGCTATCTGGCCTCCAACTCGAACCAGTATTATTACGGTGCCGCCCACATGTTTGGCAAGAACACCCGTCTGGGTGCGGACACCGCCGCCATTGAAGAGACCTTTGGCCGCAGCGACACCTACGTTGTATTGGTGCCGGAGGGCGACACCGCCACGCAGCAAAAGCTTTCGGATGCATTGCACGCCATCCCGGAGGTAACCGGCATCCTTTCCTATGTGGACAACGCAGGCGCGTCCATTCCGCCGGAGTTCGTGCCCGGGGATACGCTGGGGCTGTTGGTCTCCGGCGGCTACACCCGCATGGTGCTTACGGTAGATGCCGACACCGAGGGCGATGGGGCCTTTGCGCTGGTGGAGCGGGTGCGCGCCACGGTGCAGCAATATTACCCGGACAATGATTATCTGGCCGGTCAGGGCGTGAGCACCTATGACCTGATGGACACCATTACGGCCGACATGGTCAAGGTGAACCTGTTGGCCATCGGCGCGGTGTTCCTGATCCTGCTCCTCATGAAGCGCCAGCTGCTTTTGCCCATCATTCTGGTGCTCAGCATCGAGACCGCCATCTGGATCAATCTGGCCATCCCGTACTTCCGGGGCCAGTATGTGTTCTACATTGCCTACCTCATCATCAGCTCGGTGCAGCTGGGCGCTACGGTGGATTACGCCATCCTCTTCTCCGACCGCTATCAGGAGTTCCGCGAGACGCTGGGCCGCAAAGAAGCCGTTGCGGCCACGGTGTCCGCCGTGACCACCTCGGTCAGCACCACTGGCAGCGCCATGGCGGTGGTGGGCTTCCTGATGGGAGCCATTTCCTCGAACCAGCTGCTGGGCCAGCTGGGCAATTTCCTGGGCGTGGGCAGTCTGGTGTCGCTGGCCATCGTGCTTTCGGCACTGCCGGGCTTTTTGTATCTGGCCGACCCGCTCATTATAAAAAAGAAAAAACAGCCGAAGGAGGCTTGACCAAGATGAAACATCGATTTGTGCGCCGGGTGTCGGCACTGGCGCTGGCAGTCTGCCTGCTGGCGGGCAGCAGTCTGCCAGCTTTTGCAGCCTCCACTGCCAAGGAAGAGGTCATTTATGCAAACCTGACGGCCTCCGGTGCTGTGACCGGCGTGTACGCCGTGAACAGCTTTTCCGTGCAGGCGGGGGACACCGTTGCGGACCACGGCAGCTACACTGCCGTGCGCAACATGACCACGAGCGATGCCGTGAAGCAGAGCGGCGATACGGTCACAGTGCATGTGACCGAGGACGGCAAACTCTATTATGAGGGCACCATGGATGCCGCCACGGCCCTGCCGTGGGTGGTAAAGCTGACCTATACGCTGGACGGGGCAGAGATCCGCCCCGACGAGCTGGGCGGCAAAAGCGGTGCCCTTTCCATCCGGCTGCAGGTGAGCCGCGACCCGGACTGCACCGGCAGCTTTTTTGACGACTACGCGCTGCAGGTGACCATGAGTCTGGACACCGGCCTTGCCCGGAACATCAGCGCGCCGGGCGCTACGGTGGCGAATGTGGGCAGTAAAAAGCAGCTTTCCTACATCCTGCTGCCGGGCGCGGACAGCGACGTGACCGTCACCGCCGATGTGACGGATTTTGCCATGGACGCCGTTTCCCTGAACGGCGTGCGGCTGAACCTGAACCTCGACCTCGGGAATATGGACCTGACCGGGATGCTGGAACAGCTGCAGAGCGGCTCCGTTCAGCTGGACGATGGTGCCAACGCGCTGGCAGACGGCGTTGCGCAGGTGCAGGCGGGCATCGACACCCTGAACGGCAATTCCGGTGCCTTGACCGGCGGCTCAGCCCGGGTGCGTGCCGCACTCACCCAGATGCAGACCGCGCTGAACGGCATCTCTGCCTCCACCGACGAGCTGAACACCCTGCTGGATGCCTCTACCCAGATCCGGGACGGCATTGCCCGGCTGGATGAGGGCGCGGCACAGCTGGAGCAGCAGGTGAGCTTTGAAGCCTACAAGGCCATCCTGAAAGAGAACGGCCTTGACCTTGACGTGGTAAAGGATGGCAATGCCAAGGCCATCCAGCAGCTGCAGGGCATGGTGTGGATGATGCCGCAGCTCAAGGATGTGATCCTGCTTTTGCAGGGGTCTACGGCCAACATCGATGCCATGCAGACCTATCTCGACACCGTGAACGGCGGAATTGCCCAGCTGCACGAGGGCAGCAGCACCCTGAACGGCAGCTACGGCGAGTTTGATGCCGGTGTGCGTCAGCTGGCCGGTGTGCTTACTGGGATGCTGGGCGATCTCTCGGTGCTCACCGACGGCGTGAACCAGCTTTCCGCCCAGTACGTCCAGCTGGACGACGGCCTGAACGCCTACACCGACGGTGTAGCCCAGCTGAAGGCGGGCGTTGTGCAGCTGGCGGAGGGTGCATCGCAGCTGACCGGCGGCACCGGCGAGCTGCGCAGCAGCGTTTCCGGCATCGACATGGGTGCCCAGCTGGACGGCCTGCTGAACAGCCTTTCCGGCGGCGGGGAGGTGCAGAGCTTCACCTCGGCAGAGAACACCGAGGTGAGCGCGGTGCAGTTTGCGCTGCAGACCACTGCCATCACAGCCCCAGCCCCGACAGCCCAGCCGGAACCGGTGGCTGTGACCCTGACCTTCTGGCAGAAGCTGCTCAAGCTGTTTGGGCTGTATAAAGGCTGATTTTTATGATACGGGGGATGCTTCCCGCGCAGAGAGTGGTCGCGTGTTTAAAGTTTGATGCCTTTTGCAAAATGCATCGCCGCCGGGTATGTTCTCTTTTGCGTGCCAAAAGAGAACCAGAAAAGCACCCGCTACTTTCGAGGCGCGGGGGGCACGAACTAGGGGCTGCACGCCCCTAGTAACCCCAAAGAAGATGGGCTCCATACAAAAAATCCAAGTCGCTTCGCTAAAGGTTTTTTTGTGTTACGCCGATTTCAAGGCCCCTCAGCCGCTGCTGCGGCAGCTCCCCGCAGGGGAGCTGGCGCGCTCGTAAGCTTTGTACTCGAGCCAGTAACTTTGCCGCTATGCCAAGGCCTCTCCCTTTGGGAGAGGTGGCAGTGAGTGTAACGAACTGACGGAGAGGGCTAGCCTGCTTTCTCCCGCGCTGCCGTTTGCCGTCCAGTTCTCTCCCGTGAAAAGCGAAAGCCGGAAAATCCGCAGATTTTCCGGCTTTCTTTCTATAAAAATAATCGTTCCGCTAAAGATGCCCAGAGCGAAGCGGAGGGCATTTTAAATCGTCTGCTTCCCGCTGACATCACTCAAAATGGTATTCCACCAGTTCACAGTTTTTGATGCCCGCAGCTGCGTATTCCTCGTTGGTCATGTCGTAGAAATAGGACTGCACCACCCGGGCGATGCCGTTGTGGGCCACCAGCAGATAGGTCTTATCGGTGTCAGCCTTCAGCTCGTCCAGCAGGTTATAGATGCGCTGGGCCAGCTGCATCATGCTCTCGCCGCCGTCGTAGCGGTCGGCAAAGTGGGTCTTGGAAACGCGGAACTCGCCGCCGTTGCGGGGCGTGCCCTCGTATTTGCCAAAGCACTGCTCCCGCAGGCGCGGCTCACACCGGGCGGGCAGGCCGGTGGCCTCGGCAATGGCCATGGCGGTGTCGGCGGCGCGGGACAGGGGAGAGTACAGGATCTCATCGATGTGCACCCCGCTGGCTTTGACGGCTTCGCCCAGCTTCCGGGCCTGCTGCCGGCCCCGCTCGGTGAGGGGGCTGTCGGTCATGCCGCAGATCTTGTTTTCAACGTTCCAGACGGTTTCTCCGTGGCGGGTGAAATAAAGCGTATGCATGGGTGGCTCCTTACTGGTCGTATCCCGCCTCGATCTCGCGGATGCGGGTGTAGAAAAAGTCGTTGGCAGGGGTGGGCATCCCGTACTTCTTGGCCCGCTGGCGCACCACACCGGCAAACTCCTCCACCTCGGTGGGGCGCTTTGCCAGCACATCCTGCCGCATGCTGGGCATGCCCTCGGGGTTAAAGGTGGGCATCATGGCATCGATGAACTGCACATCGTTGTCCGGCGGCAGGGGCACGCCCTCAAGGTTCGCCAGCCGGATGACCTCCTGCATGGCCGCGCGCATCATGTCCTGTGCTTCGCCGGGCTGGCGCAGGCCGCCGTAGGGCTGGTCAAAGGCGGCTGCGGCCTGATTCAGGCCGTCATTCACCATCAGCTTGTTCCACTGCTTGTAAAGGATATCCCCACAGGGCTCGTTGGCAATGCCGCACTCGTCCAGATAGTCGGCCATGGCCTGCACACGGTCGGTCATCTCGCCGCTGCGCTCACCGAACTGGATCTTGCCCGCCTGATTGAACACCAGCGTGCGCCCGGTGCGGGTGGCATCCATGCCGATGGCAACGCTCCACAGGGTGTGGCCGGGATAGGCTGCGTCAATGTGCTCCTCGCTGGTGATGCCGTTCAGCACGCTGAGGATCACGGTGTCCGGCCCTACGAACTTTGCAATGTCCTGAATGGCCTGCTCCAGCACCGTGGCCTTGACGGCTACCAGAAGCAGGTCTACCGGCCTGCCCTCGGCGGGGGTGACGTAACGGAAGCTGCACGCTTCGCCGTTGCAGATGACCGGCTCGGCAGAGTAGCGGGCAATGCGGTCCTCATCGGCAATGACCTGCACGCCGGGCATTTTGCGGCCGAACAGGATGCCCAGTGCGCCCAGACCGATCAGGGCAGAGGTTTTGATCTTTTTCATGTGTTCCTCCTGTGTTCCTCCTGTGTTTTATGCCTTTTTCAGCGTTCCGTCTGCGGTCAGGACGACCGTGCTGCCCTCGTCGATGCCTAGGCGGGTGAGCTCTTTGTCCGGGTAGGGCAAGGTGCGCCGCTCCCCGGCGGGATCGGCCAGCGTGACATCGCACAGCACCGGCTGACCGGCGGGCAGCTCCTCGCAGCCATACATCTGCTCTTCAATGCGCAGAACGCGGTAGGTAGTCTCCATAGCAGCTAAACTCCTTTTTGTAAATACAGCATTTTTATTATAAAGCTCTGCGCGGGGCGCGTCAACCGCATTTGGCTTGACAGCCGGCCGCCCGGCTTGATAAAATAGGAATGATTTTTGGAACAGGGGGCAGTCACATGAATATTACGGAACTGCGTTATCTGGTGGCCATCCGCAAGTGGGGTTCGGTGAGCGCGGCGGCAAAGCAGCTGTATGCGGCCCAGCCCAATGTGAGCAAGGCACTCAAGAATCTGGAAGAGGAATACGGCATCCGCATCTTTGAGCGCTCGTCCACCGGCATGATCCCCACCGAACAGGGACGGCATTTTATCCGGCAGGCAGAGCGGGTGCTGGACGAGGTGGACCGGCTGGATCTGGATGCCCGCAGCCGGCAGAGCAGCTGTGCGGAGCTGCGGGTGGTGCTGCCCCACGCCACCTACGCTTCCTACGCGACGGTGGATTTTTTGCAGCAGATGGCAGACAGCCAGCAGCTGCGGGTGCATATCCGGGAATCCGGCACCATGGAAGCACTGGACCATGTACTGCGGCGGGGCTATCATCTGGCCCTGCTGCGCTACGCGGAGGAGGATGAGGATTATTACCGCCGCTACTGCGACCGTCACGGCCTGCACCGGGAGCCGGTGATGGAGTTTGAATACCGGCTGCTGACCAACCGCGAAGGCCCGCTGGCAAAGTGCGAAGTGACCGACATCACCCAGCTGAACAGCTATATGGAAGTCCTGCACGGTGATTTCCAGCTGCCCGGCGGTGAGGACAGCGGCCTGCGCTGGCATACGAACCCGAACCGCCGCATCCATGTGTATGAGCGGTGCAGCCAGTTTTCCATCCTGCAGAACCTGCCCAATGCCTATATGTGGGCTTCGCCCATGCCAAAGCGGGCGCTGGAACAATACCATCTGGTGCTCAGGAAATGCCCGGCCCAGCGCCAGCGCATGAAGGATGTTCTGGTCTATCCGGACAGGGGGACCCTGCGCCCGGAGGAGCAGACCTTTGTGCAGCTGCTGCACAAGCAGGCGGCGCTGACCGTGAAATGACCGCCGAAACCGGTTAAGAACTGGCAAAACATCGGAATGCGGAAAAACCGGAAAGCAAAGGAATTTGGCCGACAGCCGCAGCGCTTTATGCGCTGCGGCTGTCTTTTTGCTGATAAATCGAGCAAAAAAGAGACGAAACATCGGCTAAAAAACTTTGCGGCTATATGGCCTTTGATATGCCCCCATACCAGAAGCATATTATCACTTTTATGAAAAATATGTTAACATAGACCCAGAAAGCTGGCCGGGATGAATGGAAAATATGGAAAATGCTTCCATGATTCCGGCACAAAGAAAAAGGAGGTTTCTGGTATGATCAGTTTCTTACTCTGTCTGGCGATCCTGATCGTGGGCTACTTTGTCTATGGTAAGATCGTGGACAACACCTTCGGCCCGGACGACCGCGAAACGCCTGCTGTGCGCATCAACGACGGTGTGGACTACGTTGTGATGCCCCAGTGGAAGCTGTTCCTCGTTCAGCTGCTGAACATCGCCGGCCTTGGCCCCATCTTTGGTGCCATGCAGGGCGCATTGTGGGGCCCGGTGGTCTTTTTGTGGATCACCTTCGGCACCATCTTTGCAGGCGGCGTGCACGACTACTTCTCCGGCATGATGAGCGAGCGCAACGACGGCGCTTCCATCGCCGAGATCACCGGCAAGTACTTAGGCCCTGTGATGCAGAACGTCATGCGTGTGTTCTCGGTGGTACTGCTCATCATGGTGGGTACTGTGTTCGCGGTGGGTCCCGCAGGCCTGATCGTGGAGCTGTGCAGTCAGAGCGGCGCTTCCGGCGTGCTCACCTCGCTGCTGTTCTGGCTCATCATCATTCTGGTGTACTACTTTATTGCAACCTTTATCTCCATTGATGCCGTCATTGGCAAGATCTACCCCATCTTCGGCATCTGCCTGATCATCATGGCCATCGGCGTCATCTTCGGCATCTTCACCAATCCTGCCTACACCATCCCGGAGATCTGGGATCACTTCGGCAGCATGCATCCGTCGGGAACCCCCATCTGGAGCTTCATGTTCATCACGGTGGCCTGCGGTGCTATCTCCGGTTTCCACTCCACCCAGTCGCCTCTGATGGCCCGCTGCATGAAGAGTGAAAAGCAGGGCCACTTCGTGTTCTACGGCGCAATGGTCTGTGAGGGCGTTATCGCTCTGATCTGGGCCGCTGCTGGCTGCAGCCTGTACGAGGTGACCGGCGGCCTGAACACCGGTCTGGCCGAAGCACTGGCCATGGGCCAGTCCAAGGCTATTTATGATGTCTGCTCCAAGACCATGGGCGGCGTGGGCATCGCACTGGCGATGATCGGCGTTGTGGTGTGCCCTATCACCTCCGGCGATACTGCATTCCGCTCCGCCCGTCTGACGCTGGCCGACTGGTTCAAGATCGATCAGGACAGCTACGCAAACCGCCTGAAGCTCTGCATCCCGGTTCTGGGCGTTGGTGCTTTCCTGGGCATCGGCAACGCACTGGGCTTCATCAACTACACCGTGATCTGGCGCTACTTCAGCTGGACCAACCAGACGCTGGCCATGATCGTTCTGTGGGCTGCATCCATGTACCTGTTCAAGGAGAAGAAGAACTACTGGATCACCGCTGTGCCCGCTACCTTCATGAGCGCGGTCTCTTCCACCTACTTCATTCTGGCTCCCGAATGTCTGGGCGGCCTGCTGAACGCCAAGACCGCAGAAGGCGCAACCATCTACAACACCGCCGTTGCATACCCCATCGGCATCATCTTTGCCATTGCAATGCTGGCAGTCTTCCTCCACGCAACGAAGAAGGCAGCCCAGAAGGCATGACACGATATATACAAAGATATATACAAATAATCTGTTGAATAAGGCATCCTCCGCTGAAATGACCTGGCGGAGGATGCCTTGTATTTTGCGGCGTTTCAGGCAGAGAAATCACGATTTGCGGAGAAAATTGAAAACGATTGAGCAATTTGCACAAAAGCGGGCCAGAAAGTTTGGCAGCAGCGGCTTTGACTGGTCCCGGAAAAGGTCTTTACCGGAGAATTAAGAAAATTTGCCGTAAATTCGATAAAAACTCTTTTTCGGTATTCTGCAGGAGGATCTTGTCATATACTTTTTGATATGGGAACTATACCAGAAAAATATTAACCGTTTTATGAAAAAAGTGTTAACATGAAGCCAGAGATTGGTCAGAGCCGTGGTCAGGCACGCAAAATGCTGGCTGCGGTTTGAATCAAAAAGGAGGTTTCTGGTATGATTAGTTTCTTACTCTGTCTGGCGCTCTTGATCATCGGCTACTTTGTCTATGGCAAGATCGTTGACAACACGTTCGGACCGGACGACCGCGAAACGCCTGCTGTGCGCATCAACGACGGCGTTGACTACGTTGTGATGCCCCAGTGGAAGCTGTTCCTCGTCCAGCTGCTGAACATCGCCGGCCTTGGCCCCATCTTTGGTGCACTGCAGGGTGCTCTGTGGGGTCCCGTGGTGTTCCTGTGGATCACCTTCGGCACCATCTTTGCAGGTGGTGTGCATGACTACTTCTCCGGTATGATGAGCGAGCGCAACGATGGCGCATCCATCGCTGAGGTCACCGGCAGATACCTCGGACCTGTCATGCAGAACATCATGCGTGTGTTCTCTGTTGTGCTGCTGATCATGGTTGGTACCGTGTTCGCAGTGGGCCCCGCAGGCCTGATCGTTACCCTGTGCAAGAACAGCGGCATGTCCGGTCTGCTGACCACCACCCTGTTCTGGCTGATCATCATTCTGGTGTACTACTTTATTGCAACCTTTATCTCCATTGATGCCATCATCGGTAAGATCTACCCCGTGTTCGGCATCTGCCTGATCATCATGGCTGTGGGCGTTATCTTCGGCATCTTTACCAACCCTGCCTACACCATCCCCGAGATCTGGGCAAACTTCAGCAACATGCATCCGTCGGGCACTCCCATCTGGAGCTTCATGTTCATCACCGTTGCCTGCGGCGCTATTTCCGGCTTCCACTCCACCCAGTCGCCTCTGATGGCCCGCTGCATGAAGAGTGAGAAGCAGGGCCACTTCGTGTTCTACGGCGCAATGGTCTGCGAGGGTGTCATCGCTCTGATCTGGGCCGCTGCCGGCTGCGCACTGTACACCATCACCGACGGCAAGATGGCTGGTCTGGCCGAGGCTCTGGCTGCTGGTCAGTCTGCTGCCATCTACGACGTGTGTGCAAAGACCATGGGCGGCGTTGGCATTGCTCTGGCAATGATCGGCGTTGTCATCTGCCCCATCACCTCCGGCGATACCGCGTTCCGTTCCGCTCGTCTGACTCTGGCCGACTGGCTCAAGATCGATCAGGACAGCTACGCAAACCGCCTGAAGCTCTGTGTCCCTGTGCTGGGCGTTGGTGCTTTCCTTGGCATCGGCAACGCACTGGGCTTCATCAACTACACCGTGATCTGGCGCTACTTCAGCTGGACCAACCAGACGCTGGCCATGATCGTTCTGTGGGCTGCATCCATGTACCTGTTCAAGGAGAAGAAGAACTACTGGATCACCGCTGTGCCCGCTACCTTCATGAGCGCTGTGTCCTGCACCTACTTCGTGCTGGCACCTGAGTGCCTGGGCAAGATGATCAATACTTACGCAGACGGCAAGCTGGTCGCTTACAACACTGCCGTTGCATACCCCATCGGCATCATCTTTGCAATCGCAATGCTGGCACTCTTCATCTATGCTACCAAGAAGCACACCGCTTCTCAGAAGGCATAAGGATGTCTGCCGCACCGCATAAGCCTTAAACTCTGACACCCCCGCCGCTGCACCCCGCAGTGACGGGGGTGTTTTGACATAACAGACAAACCTTTTGTGCAAATCTTAGCAGCAGAAGGGGTTGCATTTTGAGGGCTGCAGTGCGAAAATAGAACCGGTGATTTTATTTGGAATGGCTGCAGCATCTGCGGCTGGACCGGAAACTAACAGTAAAGAAGGGAACTTCCATGATCTTCAAACCTGCACAGCTGGGTATGGCAAAGCTTGATAAACAGGAGCTGGTGGAGGACAGAAAGTCCTGCAAAAAGATCGGCCCCTGCGGCGTTGGCAAAAAGGCGCTGTACCTCAACAGCTTTTACATCGACCGCCGCTATTATCTGCCCTATGGCAGCATCAGCCGTGTGTTCAAGCGGGTGGCTATGAGCTCCGGCGGCTTTACCGGCAAGGGCATGTTTGCCTCCATGGCCTACCTTGTGGTGGAGTACGACGGCGGCAAGCAGAAGCAGTGCAACTTCAAGGACGAGCGGGATGTGGACAAGCTGCTGGAGGTGCTGGCCAAAGAGCAGCCGCAGATCCATCTGCTCAGCGCAGCCGGTGAGCAGATGCTGCAGAAGAAGGAAGCCGAAAAGGCCTCCCGCAAGCTGCCGGAAAGCGAGCTGACCGACGATGCCCGTCACAGCATCACCGTGCTGCGCAGGGCAAAGGAATATCTGGAAGCAAAGCCGGAAATCGCCGATGAGCTGAGTGCAGCCGAGCGCCGCAAGCGCGCCCAGCTGCAAAGCAAGCCGGTGTACCGCTATGTGGCACTTGCCATCTTTGTTATGGGCATCGTCTCCGCGGCCTACGGCCTGTATGCCGTTACCAACCACACCGGCGGCTATGGCATCTACTTTGCACTGTTTGGCTTTGCAGCCATCTTCCTGTTCTCCAGCTACAACATGCTGCCCACCGCCCACAACAACCACAGCGCCATCATGAAGCGGGCCGAGAAGGCCGAAGCTGCTATGGCAGAATACGTGAAGCACTACCCGAACGGTGCCTTCCCGGTGCCCAGCCATTACGCACATCCCATCGTGCTCAAGCAGATGGCCGATGCCATTGAAGAGGGCCGCGCCGTCACCGTGCCGGAGGCTTTGACTGCCGTGGAAAACCGCCTGAAGTCCCTGAACGCAGACGTGCAGGTGGAACAGGAGGAATACGACGAGGTGGTGGTCATCAAGGCGATGTTCCTGAACCACGATTATCAGTAAAAAGTAAGCAAAGAGGGCTTTTCCTTCGGGAAAGGCCCTTTTGTTTTGCCTAACTTCTTGCACAGCAGAATTGTTCGTTTTATAATGAAAAAGGAGAGTCTTTACACCCACGAGTGGAGGAAACAGCTATGGATATGGTCACCCTTGGCAGCACCGGCATCACGGTGAACAAAAATGGCTTCGGCGCACTGCCCATCCAGCGCATCTCGCAGGAAGATGCCGTCTATCTGGCCCGCAAGGCTTACAAGGCAGGCATCCGCTTTTTTGATACCGCCCACGCCTACACCGACAGCGAGGTGAAGCTGGGCGAAGCCTTTGACGGCATCCGCACGGAAGTGTATATCGCCACCAAAACGGCAGCGCAGAACGCAGAGGACTTCTGGAAGGATCTGCACGTCTCACTCACCAACCTGCGCACCGAGTACATTGACCTGTACCAGTTCCACAATCCCGCATTCTGCCCGAAGCCAGGCGACGGCTCCGGCCTCTATGAGGCTATGCAGGAGGCCAAAGCCAAGGGCATGATCCGGCATATCGGCATCACCAACCACCGCCTGAAGGTGGCCCACGATGCCATTGACAGCGGTTTGTACGAGACGCTGCAGTTCCCGTTCAGCTATATCTCCGGTGAGCAGGAGCTGGAATTGGTGAACAAGTGCAAGGCGGCAAATATGGGCTTTATCGCTATGAAGGGCCTGTCCGGCGGACTGATCACCAACAGTGCCGCAGCCTATGCCTTTGAGGCGCAGTTCGATGGAGTTCTGCCCATCTGGGGCGTGCAGCGTGAAAGGGAACTGGATGAGTTCCTTTCCTATATCGACAACCCGCCGCGTATGACCGACGACATCCGTGCCGTCATTGAGGGGGATCGTGCCGAGCTGTGCGGCGAGTTCTGCCGCGGCTGCGGCTATTGTATGCCCTGCCCGGCAGGCATCGAGATCAACAACTGCGCCCGCATGAGCCTGCTGCTGCGGCGTTCGCCCTCGGCAGAGCATCTCAGCCCCGCAGGTCAGGCCAAGATGAAAAAGATCGAGGGCTGCCTGCACTGCAACCGGTGCAAGGCCAAGTGCCCATATGGCCTGGATACCCCCGCCCTGCTGGCCCGCAACTATGAGGATTACAAGCGTGTTCTGGCCGGTGAAGTAAAAGTTCAGTAACACAAAAGCTCCTGCCCATTCAGACAGGAGCTTTTGTGCTTTATGCGGCAGCTTTTGGCTGCTCAAAAATCCTCATCGATTCCTTATAGCAGTGTGCGAAGTACACGATCTCGGCAAGGGCGGTCAGCGCCCAGCTGCAGGGGTACAGTGCGTACAGCGAGGGAATGGTGTGAAAGTGCGCGAAGATGGTGTATACCCAGATCACCCGGAACACGCAGGAACCCATTACCACAATAATGGTGGGCACCACGGTCTTGCCAAGTCCGCGGGAAGCGGCGATGGTGCAATCCATAAAGGCGGAGATGCAGTAGGCAAAGCCCATCACGCCCACGCGCTTCATGCCGGCATCAATGACGGCGCTCTCGGTGGTGAACAAGGCAAGGAAGGTGCGGCCAAAGAGGAACAGGCTTCCGCCCAGGATCAGGCCAACCCCAAAGGAGTAGGCCAGACTGATGAAATAGCTCTTCTTTACGCGGTCCGGCTTGCCTGCGCCGTAGTTCTGGCTCATAAAGCTTGCACAGGCCATATAGAATGCGGCCATGCAGTCGTAGATCATGGCATCGGCATTGGCAGCGGCGCTGTTGCCCTTGACCATGAGAGAATCGAAGGAGTTGACCCCCGCCTGAATGAACAGGTTTGCAATGGCGAAAATGGCATTCTGGAAACCGGCCGGAAGACCAAGGCCCAGAATGCTCTTTGTTGTGGCGGGGTCCAGATGCAGCTTTTTGGTGTCCAGCACGTAGCAGTCCTGCACTTTGGTCAAAGCGTGCAGGATCAGCCCGGCAGAGACGCACTGCGAAATGGCACTGGCCAGCGCCACGCCCATGACGCTTAACTGGCACACGATGACAAAGAACAGGTTCAGTGCAATGTTCAGTGCGCCCGCAATGGACAGGTACATCAGCGGCTTTTTGGTGTCGCCGATGGCGCTGAACACAGCGTTGCCGAAGTTGTACAAGGCCAGAGCGGGCATACCAAGGAAGTACACCCGCAGGTACAGGATGGCACCGGGCAGCAGGTCGTCCTTGGTGTTCAGCAGCCGCAGCATGAAGGGGGAACCCAGCAGGCCGACGAACAGCAGCACCACACCCGCGATCAGGCTGACGATGGCGGCGGAGTGGACAGTCTTTTCCACATCGTGCTCGTGCCGTGCACCGTAGAAGCGGGCCACCAGCACGTTGATGCCGCCGCTCAGGCCGATCAGGAAGCCGGTGAACAGGCTGACAAGGATGCTGGTGGAACCCACCGCGCCCAGCGCTGTAGAGCCTGCAAACCGGCCTACCACGGCCACGTCCGACATGTTGAACAGCACCTGCAGCAGGTTGGAAAGCGCCAGCGGCAGACTGACCAGAAAGATCTGTTTGGCCAGAGGGCCTTCGGTCAGTGTTTTGGTATGTGATTTCATATTCTCTTTTTATCCTTTAACCTAAACCGTGCCCGCGCACACCGGGGCACACCTCTATTATATGGGCCGCTGCGGCTTTTGCAAGATAGCATCGACATTTCATATTTGATTTTTTTGTGTGGCTGTGCTATACTACTTTATACTGATGAAATGAATATGTGCGATCGTAGCTCAGCTGGATAGAGCGTTCGGCTCCGACCCGGAAGGCCAGAGGTTCGAATCCTCCCGGTCGCACCAAGAATCCCCGACACACTTTCGTGTGCCGGGGATTCTTTTTGTGCGATCGGGAGGATTCGAACAGCACGGCCCTGCACAGCAGGGCAAGCAATCAGCCCAGCGGGCTGTTGCTTAGTGCGCGGTTCCCAGCGTGTAGGAATGTCTAACAACAGGCTGCGATTTACGGTGCGCCGGGAGGATTCGAACAAGGCGGCGGCGCACAGCGCCGCAAGCAAAGCCACAGCGCGGCTTTGCTTAGCCTGCGGTTGCCAACCTGTAGGAATGTCTAACAAGAGGACTACCGTTTATCCGGGGAAAAATCAAACTGTCCTGAAACC
This sequence comes from Faecalibacterium sp. OF03-6AC, assembly GCF_003478175.1. NCBI lineage: Bacteria > Bacillati > Bacillota > Clostridia > Eubacteriales > Oscillospiraceae > Faecalibacterium > Faecalibacterium sp. OF03-6AC. Next base: position 17,578 of record NZ_QUEN01000018.1, read on the forward strand.
CGTAGAACACATTCGTGTTCTGGTTTTTCTTTTTTCAGTGCGCCGGGAGGATTCGAGCTATCCTTTTTTGTTTTTCATCCAGATGCGGTACAGCCCGTCTGTGATGAGGGTCTCCCGGTATAGAATGGGGGTGCAGCATGCTTCCCGGATGGGAATGGGCAGATTGCCGGTGGCGTAGAATGCTGTCTGAGGGCCAAGCTCTGCGCAGAAACGTTCCGCCAGACCGTCCAGCAGGCTGGCGGTGCCCAGTACAAAGCCGTTCTGCAGGCAGGAAGAGGTGCTCTTGCCCAGAATGGATGCAGGAGCCTTTGCGGCAAGGTCGATCTGCGGCAGCTGAGCGGTGTTCTTTACCAGTGCGCTCAGCGAGAGCTGCGGCCCGGGTAGGATCACCCCGCCCACAAGCTCCTGCTTGGCATTGACTGCCATCATGGAGATAGCGGTATCGGCTGAGATCACTACCAGCGGCCCGGAACACTCTGCCAGTGCAGCAACAGCACCGCATAAAAGCTCGGCGCCCAGCTGGGCGGGGTTGTCCAACCGAAGCTTGATGCCGCTTTTCAGGCCGGGGCCGACCGTCAGGATGCGCGCATTGCAGAGGATACGCAAAGCGGAAAGAACCCGGCCGCTCAGCACGGGCACTACACTGCCCAGAATACCGCCTTCAACTTGTGCCGGCGAAGCACCGTGCAGAGAGAGCAGATTCACCAGACGGATGGCGTATTCGTCCACCGTTGCGGCGGTATCAGAGTGCAGCCGTCCACAAAAACGCAGAGTATCCTGCTCGTAGCCGCCCACGGTGATGTGGGTGTTGCCAATGTTGACGGTGAGTATCATAAACAAAGCCCTCCTCTGCAGCGCAATATAATGTATATATAATATAATAGCACACCCGAATAGCGCGCCCGCCGCGGATATTGACACAGGACATGGCGCTTCTCCTTTATGTAATAAGTATAGCTACCTTATACAGGATACGGGGATAACTCCATAATACGTTCTGTGCACAGTCTTGTCAAGAAAAAAGGAGCGTCTTGTAACGGGTGAAAAACAGGGGGGATTCTTTGCTCTGCAAAGAAATTGGAAAAAAGTTGTCAAAAAGTGTTGACAAGGAGGCGGGGGTG
>NZ_QUEN01000019.1:0-16705 GCF_003478175.1 Faecalibacterium sp. OF03-6AC
ATCCCGCGCGGAGACAAAAAAGAACCAGTACACGAATGTGTACTGGTTCTTTTTGGTCGGAGCAGCGGGATTTGAACCCACGGCCTCCTCGTCCCGAACGAGGCGCGCTACCAACTGCGCTATGCCCCGAAAATACCGCAGCCAGTTGAGACTGCGGTTTTCTTGGTTGGGGATGAGAGAATCGAACTCCCACAAGTAGAGTCAGAGTCTACCGCACTACCACTATGCAAATCCCCATTATTCAGTTCGTCTGCCGCGCCGTGCGCTGCTGACAAGGGATATTATACTCAAAAGGCCCGCGCTTGTCAACCATTTTTTTATTTTTTCTGCAAAAGTTTTCCCGCTGTTCTCCTGCCCGCAGAAATGCACCGTGGAAGCGTGTAAATTTTCTGCGCTTCTCTTGACAGCGGCCCCCATCCGGAATAATCTTATACTATAAACAGGTAGGTCTCCGGGCAGACTGACTTTAAAAGGCAGAACGCGCGGCGCTGAATACCAAATGAAAGAGGGCTTTTGAATGAAAAAACGTGTTGGAATCCTGACCTCCGGCGGCGACTGTCCGGGTCTGAACGCCACCATCCGCGGCGTAGCAAAAGCACTGTATGCCCGCATGGGCGATAACGTGGAGATCATTGGCATCCTGAACGGATACAGCGGCCTGATCAACGGCGACTACAAGGAGATGTGCGAGGACGATTTCCGCGGCATCCTGACGCTGGGCGGCACCATTCTGGGCACCAAGCGCACCCCCTTTAAAATGATGCGTGTGGTGGAGGACGACAACATTGATAAGGTTGCCGCCATGAAAAAGACCTACAAGGAAGCCAAGCTGGACTGCCTGCTGTGCCTGGGCGGCAATGGCACCCACAAAACCGCAAACCTGCTCTCGCAGGAGGGTCTGAACATCATCGGCCTGCCCAAGACCATTGATAACGATATCTATGGTACCGACGTAACCTTCGGCTTCCACACCGCCGTGGACATTGCCACCGATGTGATCGACCGCATCCACACCACCGCAGGCAGCCACAGCCGCGTGATGTGCATTGAGATCATGGGCAACAAGGCAGGCTGGCTGACGCTGTACTCCGGCATTGCAGGTGGTGCAGATATTATTCTGCTGCCGGAACAGCCCTATGATATCGACCGTGTGTGTTCTGCCGTGGAACGCCGCGCAAAGAAGGGTTCCAACTTCTCCATCATCGCTGTGGCCGAGGGTGCCATCAACTGCGAGGAAGCCGGCATGAAGCGCAAGGAATGGATGGCAAAGCGCGCCGAGGCAGGCTTTGGTACCACCGCCACCAACCGCATTGCACAGGCCGTGCAGAAAAAAACCGGCATGGAGACCCGTGTGTGCATCCCGGGCCACATGCAGCGCGGCGGCAGCCCCAGCGCCTACGACCGTGTGCTGGCCACCCAGTTCGGCAGCTATGCGGCAAAGCTGGTGGAGATCGAGCGCTACGGCGTGACCGTTGCCATGGTGAATCGCCATGTCACCGAGAACCGTCTGGCCGACATTGCAGGCAAGACCCGCAATGTGCCGGAGAACTGCGACCTGCTCACCGTCGCCCGCCGCATGGGCATCAGTCTGGGTTGATTTTTCTTCAAATAGTATGCTTTCCCCCTGCCGATGGCATTTCTCCTGTCGGCAGGGGTTTATTGTATCCAACATTTGGGTAACCCGTCTGATTTTTCAGAATATCTTTTGTCGAAATCGCGAATGGATTTTCTCTGTCTGTTCTGGTAAGATATTTGCAGACAATTAAACCAGTCGTTACTCCTCGGGAGGCGCTACTGGCAGTTAACCAAAAGACACTATGGGTGTGTTATCGGTTCTGCACAGGTAGATGCTTTCGGAGGTTTTTTCTTTTTATTGCGTATTTTTCAACATTCTGTCGGGAGGAAGCTGTCCATGAAGCTGCTGCGTAAGATCAACAACAACGCTGCCGTGGCGCAGGATAATCGCGGCCGTGAGATGGTCGTTCTGGGCCGCGGGGTAGGCTTCCATCCGATGCCCTATGAGCTGACCGATCTTTCTGTGGTCTACCGCACGTTTTACGACGTAGACCCGCAGTATTATGAAATGCTGGCCAGCCTGCCGGAAGAAGCGCTTCTGGCAGCGGCAGATATTACCGAGCAGGCCGAGATCACCCTGCACACCGAGCTGAACCCCAACCTGCCCTTCACGCTGGCCGACCACATCGCCTTTGCACAGCAGCGGGAAAAGCAGGGCATCCGGATGGCAGCTCCGCTGCATTACGACGTGCAGCATCTGTATCCCCATGAATACGAGCTGGGCCTGCGGGCACTGGAGACCGTGCGTCTGCGTACCGGTTCTTCCCTGCCCCGCGCCGAGGCCGTAAACATTGCGCTGCATATCGTCAATGCCGAGCTGGAAGGCAGTGACCTGTCCAGCACCCTGACCGCCGTGGAAGTTCTGGACAAAGTGACGGCCTCCGTCGAGCAGGAGCTTGGCATTGTGCTAGATCGCGAAAGCTACAACTATGCCCGGTTTGCCATGCACATCCAGTTTCTGGTGCGGCGGCTTTCCGCCGGGGCAGCCATGGAACAGGGCAGCGGGAAGATGCTGGACGAGCTTTCCCGCGAATACCCCGCCGTCTATCATTGTGCCTGCACCGTGGCACAGAATATTGAGCAGCGCCACGGCTGGCATTGCAGCCGTGATGAAGTGCTGTACCTGATGCTGCACATCTACCGTGTGCAGAACCGCGAAAGCGATTGATTTTTTGAATGTTTCCGGCTCCGGAGATGCGCGCGTCCGGGCCAGATTCAGATAGAGTTATCCACAAACGGAGGTTTCCCCTATGGATCGTGAGAAGTTTCTGGAAAAGCTTTTTCCGCTGGTCGGCGGAAAAGAAAACACCAGCCTGTGCGAGTTTCAGGACGATATGCTCTATATCACCCTGAAGGACGCCGGTCTGGCCGATGAAAACGCTGTGGCAAAGCTGCCGGATGTTGCATCCGCCGCCCTGCGCCGCGGCCGCCTTACGGTCACATTCGGGGAGCCGGAAAGAAAAGAGGAGGTTCCCTTCATGGCGAACAACGAAAAACTTATCAACGAGATCCTGCGCGCAGTTGGCGGCAAGGAAAATGTCTCGTCCGCAACGCACTGCATCACCCGCCTGCGTTTCCGCCTGATTGATGTGAAAAAAGCAGATATTGAAGAAGTAAAAAAAATCGATGGCGTGGCAGGCTGCGTTTACAAGGCAGGGCAGTTTCAGGTCATTATCGGCCCCAATGTGAACGAAGTTTATGATGAACTGATCAGAACGACTGGCGTCAAGAGCGAGCCGGCGGTTACAGATGCCGAGGCCGAAGCCGAGGACGGGGCAAAGAAGAATATCTTCTCCCGCCTGGTCGATACGATGGCAAGCATCGTTATGCCGATGATTGGACCTCTGGCTGGTGCCGGTATGATCAAGGCCATCCTGTCCATTCTGACCCAGTTCGGCGTGATCAGCTCGGATTCCCAGACCTACCAACTGTTCTATCTGGTGGCTGACGGCGTTTTCTATTATATGCCCTTCTTTCTGGCATTCTCTGCGGGCAAGAAGTTTAAGTGCAACCCATATCTGTCTTTGATCTTTGCCGCAATGCTGGTGCACCCCAATTATATTGCGCTGCGCACCGCAGGTGAAGCAGTCAAGTTGTTCGGTTTCCTGCCAGTCACATTGGCAAGCTATACTTCCAGTGTTGTACCCATTATTCTGATCGTCTACTTCCAGTCCATCGTTGAAAGATTCTTTGAAAAGAAAACGCCAAAAGCAATCAAAGTTTTCTTTGTCCCCATGATCACTGTTCTGATTACGGTCCCGGTCGGTTACGTTGTGCTTGGCCCTCTGGGCTCCATTATCGGCACCTATCTGGCAAAGGGATTCACCGCACTGGATGTTTATGCAAGCTGGCTGTGTCCCACGCTGGTCGGCGGCTTGTGCCCGTTGCTGGTCATGACCGGCATGCACTATGCACTGGGCAGTGCACAGAGCATTCAGCGTGCTACGCTGGGTTACGCTACTATTCTGGCTCCCGGCATGGTCTGCAGCAACATGGCACAGTCCGCTGCAACCTTTGGCGTTGCCCTGAAGAGCAAGAACCCCGAGATCAAGAGTCTGGCTTCCACCGTTGGTGTTACCGCGCTGTGCGGTATTACTGAACCCACCCTGTATGGCATTGGCCTGAAGTATAAAACACCCCTGTACTGTGCAATGGCAGGCGGCGCTCTTGGCGGACTGTTTGCAGGCCTGATGCATGTTAAGCAGTGGGCCTACGGTACTTCTACCATTTTTGCACTTGCTGTCTACCTTGGCGAGGATAACTCGTTTATCAATATGTGCATCGCTGTTGCAATCGCCATGGTCAGTGCTTTCATCCTTTCCTATATTACCTTTAAGGATCCGGTTCAGGAGAAGTAAAATATGAGTTTTCCGAAAGATTTTTTATGGGGCGGTGCTTTGGCAGCAAACCAGTGTGAGGGTGCTTATCTGGAAGATGGCAAGGGCCTAAGCCAGCAGGATGTCATGCCGCACGGCGTACAAGGTCCGGTGACGGAAGCACCTACGCCGGACAATCTCAAACTGCTGGGTACGGATTTTTATCATCGCTACAAGGAAGATATTGCGCTTCTGGCCGAAATGGGATTCAAGGTGTTCCGTTTTTCCATTGCGTGGAGCCGTATTTATCCTACTGGTTTTGAACAGGAGCCCAATGAAACAGGCCTTGCGTTCTATGATCAGGTAATCGATGAGTGCCTGAAATACGGCATCCAGCCGCTAATCACACTTTCCCATTATGAGATGCCACTGGAGCTGTGCCGCAGACTGGATGGGTTCCGTTCTCGTGAAGCAATCGAATACTTTGTGCGCTATGCCAAGACAGTACTGACCCGTTACCATGACCGTGTAAAATACTGGCTGACCTTCAACGAAATCAATGTGACCCTGATTTCGCCGTTGTTGGGGGCCGGTGTGATGACACCAAAATCCAAGCTTACCGCACAGGACAAATACCAGGCTGCCCACCATCAGCTGGTGGCCAGTGCACTTGTGACGCAGTTTGCACACCAGCTGGACGCCACCCTGAAAATCGGCTGCATGGCAGCTTCGGCACCGCGTTATCCAATGACCTGCAATCCGGATGATGTGATGTCAGCCATGCTCTCACAGCAGGAGCTGGATTACTTCATCACAATGCATTGTACCGGCAGCTATCCCTACTATGCACAGCGTCTCTGGAAGGAAAACCATGTCCAGCTGAATATCACCGAAGATGACCGAATCGCCTTGCAGAATACAGTCGATTTTGTCTCGTTCAGTTATTACAGCAGTAAAGTGGTGGCCGCAGACGAAAGCAAGTATCAGATGGCAAACGGAAATGTGATGCGTGGGCTGAAAAATCCATTCGTGCCGGTTTCGGACTACGATTATCCAATTGATCCGGAGGGGCTGCGTTATATCCTGAACTATCTGTACGAGCATTTCCACAAACCGCTTTTCGTAGCAGAAAATGGGATCGGCGCCCGTGAGCAGTTGGTCATGCTGCAGGATGGCACGCAGACGGTGGAAGATGATGCACGCATCTTGTTCCATCGGGGCCACATTCAGGCAATGGAACGTGCGATTGCAGATGGCGTAGAAGTGTTTGGCTATACCAGCTGGGGCCCCATTGACTGCGTCAGTGCAGCCTCTGCGGAGATTAGTAAGCGGTATGGTTTTGTGTATGTAGACCGCAACCAAGACGGCTCTGGTACACTGGAACGCTTCCGCAAAAAGTCTTTCTACTGGTACAAAAAGGTCATTGCCACCAACGGCGAAGACCTGAGCTGATTTTTCTACAGACACAAAAATACCGGTGCAGTTCAAAAAGCCGCACCGGTATTTTTTACTTTTCCGTCACATCATGCCGGGTAGGCTGGCCTTTTTCAAAGGCAGCTGCGCTTTCCAGCACACCGCGCACCATGCTCTCCACATCCTCGTGGGTGTAGAAAGCCGTGTGGTCGGTCAGGATCACATTGGGCATGCTGCGCAGAGCCGCCAGCTCCGGGTTCGGGATCACATCGCCCATGCGATTATAATAGTACAGGCCGTTCTCATTTTCCAGCACGTCCAGGCCCGCCGCGCCGATCTTGCCGCTTTCCAGCCCGGCGATCAGTGCATCGCTGTCGATCAGCTTGCCGCGGGCGGTGTTGATGATGGTCACGCCCGGCTTCATGCTCTCAATTGCTTTGGTGTCGATGAGATGGTGATTCTCCTCCGTAGCGTTGGTGTGCAGAGTGATGACATCGCTTTCCGCCAGCAGGGTCTCCAGCGGCACATACTCGGCGATCTTCTTTACCTCGTCGTTGGGGTACAGGTCGTAGGCCAGCAGGCGGCAGCCAAAGCCGGACAGATGCTGCAGCACCGTGCGGCCAATGCGGCCCGTACCGATCACACCCACAGTGCAGTTGGAAATATCGCGGCCGATTTTTCCCTGCAGGGAGTAGTCCTGCGCTTCGCCGCGCTTGAGGATGTGCCCTGCCTTGCGCAGGCTCATCAGCATCAGCATAATGGCAAAGTTTGCAACGCCGTTTGGCGGATAATCCACATTGGCCACCTTCATGCCCAGTTCCCGGGCCGTCTCGCGGTCTACGTGGTCGTAGCCGATGGAACGGCAGCAGATGGACTTTACGCCCAGCTCGTGAAACCGCTTGACCATGGGCGCGCTCATATCACAGGGCGTTACCGACACGGCATCATAGCCCTTTGCCAGTTCAGCATTTTCCAGCGTGGGATACTCCTGCGTAGAGCCAAACTCAACATCCAGCTTCGGTGCCAGCCGCTGCGCGATGCCCAGCTCATCGTAGGGGCGCAGGGTGTAAAAAAAGACTTTTGTTGCCATAAAACTTCCCTCCCGGCTTATTTTGTACCTATTGTAGCACGTTCTGCACAGATGGATGCATTTTACTGCGTGAATTTTGTTCATCTTAAAAATGAGGGTTCATCTTTCCATATGAATGCGTGCAAAACAGTTGTAAATTGTCGGAAAAGAGGGTATGATAAAAGAACTGAGAAGTATACATCACTGAAATATAAAAGGAGTGTGCCTTATGCGCGCTTATGAACGGCTTTTGAATTATGTCCGGGTGCATACCACCTCGGACGAAAACTCCGGTACGCACCCTTCCGCTGAACGGGAGTTTGACCTTGCCCGCCAGCTGGTGGAGGAGATGAAGGCCCTCGGCATGGAGAATGCCCATGTGGACGAGCACTGCTACGTCTATGGCACCCTGCCTGCCACGCCCGGCTGTGAGGATAAACACGCTCTGGGCCTGATCGCCCACATGGACACTGCCGACGATGCCAGCGGTGAGAATGTGCAGCCCGTTGTGTGGGAAAACTACAACGGCGGCGACGTAACTCTGCCCGCCACCGGCATGGTGATGAAGCCCTCTGTGTTCCCCTTCCTTACTTCCATGAAGGGCGAGACCCTCATCACCTCAGACGGTACCACCCTGCTGGGTGCCGACGATAAGGCCGGTATTGCCGAAATTTTGACCGCTGTTGAGACCATTCAGGAAAAAGGCCTGCCCCATGGCAAGCTGTGTATCGCCTTTACTCCGGATGAAGAGATCGGCGAGGGTGCAGAGCTGTTCGATATTCCGGGCTTCGGTGCCGACTTTGCCTATACGGTGGACGGCGGCGATGCCGGTTCCATTGAGTACGAGAACTTCAACGCCGCTTCCGCCACCGTGACCATCCGCGGCTTCTCGGTGCACCCGGGCACCGCCAAGGACACCATGATCAACGCTTCCAACGTAGCAATGGAGTTCCACGGTGCTCTGCCCGTCACGGCCCGGCCGGAGACCACCGAGGGCCGTCAGGGCTTCTACCACCTGTGCCAGATGTACGGCGATGTGACCACCGCAAAGCTGGGCTACATCCTGCGCGACCACGATGCCGCAAAGCTGCAGTTCAAGAAGGACAACATGCTGGATATTGCCGAATTTTTGAACGGAAAGTACGGCGAAGGCACCGTGACCGTGGAGATCAAGGACAGCTACCGCAACATGCTGGAAAAAATCAAGCCGCATTTCCACTTAGTAGAGACCGCCCGCAAAGCCACCCGCATGGCCGGGCTGGAACCGGAGGAAATTCCGGTGCGCGGCGGCACCGACGGTGCCATGCTGAGCTGGAAAGGCCTGCCCTGCCCCAATCTGGGCACCGGCGGCTTCAATTTCCACGGCGTATGCGAGTGCATCACCGCTGAGCGCATGGACCGCTGCACCGAGATCTTGCTGAACATCATCAAGCTGTACGCAGAGTAAATTTTATTTTTCAATATACAAAAAAGTGGGTGCTATTTTCGGATAGCACCCACTTTTATTATACTCTGACGCTTATTTCTACGACTCCACTCGTGAAAATGCATTTGGAGCAGCCCTGCGGTTGCGTAGCAATGAAAGCCCCAGTGGGGCTTTCAAGCAGGCGAGCGATCTGCGTTAGCAGATGGAAGGGATTCGCCCTGACAAGCGTCGGGGCTGTGACAAATGCGAAAAATAAAAATCAAATTCCACCGAACATGCCCAGAGTACAACGACGACGACCGCTGCCTGCGGCAGAAGCAGGGAGGAGTTGTTGGGGCCGCGGCCAGCAAGACACGAATGCCGCTCAAGGCATGAAGTGGATGCTGGGAGCCGCAACTCTAGGAGGGCATTCAAAATCGTTTAACCAACGTTGATATGCCCCACCGGCATGATCTTCCGTTTGTTGTCATCCGGCTTTGCCGTCAGGCTCATGGCCAGCGACACCGGGCCGACACGGCCCATGAACATGACCAGCATATACAGGATCTTTGCGCCCCGGTTCAGCTGAGCGGTAACGCCCACCGAAAGGCCAACTGTGCCAAAGGCAGAGCAGGACTCGAAAATAGCGTCAATGACCGATACCGCCTCCGAAGTGTTGTAGTACACCACCACAGCCGAGCCAACCGCCGCCAGCCCGCCGAGCACGATAATGGTCAAAGCACGATAAACCGTCTTGGACTCGATGTGGTGCTCTGCGATCACACAGTCATCGCGGCCCTGAGCCACACTGCGGATCGTCAGGATGATCACAGCGAACGTAGTCACCTTCACGCCGCCGCCGGTAGAGCCGGGTGCCGCACCAATGAACTGCAGCGCGCTCATCAGCAGTTTGGTGATGGGGCCGCAGGCCGCAAGGTCGATGGTATTCATGCCCGCAGTACGAGTGGACACCGACTGGAACAGCGCCGCCATCAGCTTGCCGGGCACAGAGAGCCCGCCCATGCTGGCAGGATTGTTCCACTCCATCAGCGCGATGAGCGCCGCGCCGCCGAGCCACAGGATCACCGAGAAGCTCAGCACCACCTTGGCCTGCAGGGAAAGCCGGTGCTTTTTGCGGTATTGACCGATCTCCACCCATACCATGAAACCCAGACCGCCGGAGATGATCATGAACATCACAACGGCCTGAACATAGTAATTGTTCACATAGGGTGCCAGTGAGGAATACTGGCCGAACCGGCCAAACAGATCAAAGCCCGCGTTACAGAAAGCCGAGATGGCCGTGAACACGCTCACCCAGATGCCTTCCAGCCCGAACTGCGGCACAAAGGCGAACATCAGCAGCACAATGCCAATGCCTTCAAACAGGCCAGCCAGTCCCACCACGATCTTCAGCACGTCCTTGGCCTGCGCATATCCGTCCGCTGAGACGCTTTCTCCCAGCAGCCGCAGATCGCGGAAGCCCATGCGCCGCCGCATAGCCAGCGCGAAGAAGCTGGTGAGGGTGACCAACCCCAGACCACCCACCTGAATGAGCAGCAGGATCACCGCCTGCCCAAAGTAGGTGAACTGGGTCCAGGTATCCCGCACGATCAGACCAGTAACGCAGGTAGCGCTTGTGGCGGTGAACATGGCATTCAGCACATCCAGCCGCCCGTGCTTGCTGGCAACCGGCAGGCTGAGCAGAAAGGTGCCCAGCGCGATCACGATGACAAAGCTCACACAGATGATCTGCGTAGGCGTATACATCCCCTTGCGCTTGCCCGCCGGGCGGTAAAACAGCTTTTTCCCTTTTGCTTTTTCCATAAGCTCCTCCGCACGCGGCAAAGCCTGCCGCGGCTATTTTCATTTCCTCTATAGCATACACCATTTTGCCCGCCGGTTCAACTTGATTTTATCCGCAAAATGCTGTATTATAATAGGGTATCCGTCTCCGTAGCTCAGTTGGATAGAGCGCAAGCCTCCTAAGAATTCGGTCAACCTGATACCTTGGGGGCAGAAGTGATTGCTCTAATCAAAAGCAAGACTGGGGATCGAGATTTTCCAAACAAATTTTGATGCAACAACTTTACCATCGTCCCGGTTGCAATGCAGTCGGTCACTTCGTTGTGAAAAGCATTCCACACATTCGTTTCCAAGTGCGTCGAATTTCAAAAATCAACGATAATACATAATATGCCTCAGTAGCTTAGCTGGATAAAGCGCCTCCCTCCTAAGGTTGCGTTACAACGGCCACCTCAAAAAAAACTAAATAAGGGATTGCAGTTCGACTTTGATCGGGCTATAATCATATATCAGACACGTCCATATAGCTCAGCTGGATAGAGCACACGCCTCCTAAGCGTGGGGTCGGAGGTTCAAATCCTCTTATGGACGCCAGTGAACAACGCCGAAAGCCTTTGTTTTCAAGGGTTTTCGGCTTTTCTTATATAAAAAGCTACGAAAAAGCTCTTTCACTGTATGAGATAAAATTCTACTCCAAAATTTGATTTTTGACAACCCCTCCAGAATCGAACGGTTGTTATAAGACAAAATCGCCAGCTAATTTTTAGCAGAAAACGGGCTGTTCTTGCTAATGAAAATGCCCTTCCTGCTAATCAGCCCCAAAATCGTGCCAAAAATCCAGCTAATCAAAAAAGGCGGATGTTTTGAATACCATGCAGTTATAGCAGATAAAATTAAATATCGTTATGTACATAGAGCGTCTATTTGCCCCGCATTGGGGATGGATAGGCGCTCTTTTTTTATGCCCAAACCCATGGGCAAATACAAGAGATTGGAGGTGTTTTATTTGAGCAAGCCTGTTTATACCGCAGACAAGCCGAGCGACTGTCATTACTGCTACTTCTGGACGAATGGCAGAAAGGGCTGCCGTCTGGGTAGAAATAATTGCTACTACTTAATCTCTTTGCCGCCGAAACCCAAGTCGGAATGTGATGGCTGTCCCTATGGGCGAGATCACCCGTGCATTGGTTGGTGTACGAAGAAGGTTATGCGTGAAGTGGGGCTTCGTTGATATGGATGTGTATGAACAGGAATACCGCTTCTACTATTTTGCCCGATGTCCTTACGAAAAGACGGATACGACTTTCCGCAGCATTCCGCTGACAACAGAAAGTTTTCCGCAGAAAGAAGGTGGTGAAGCCGTGTGAGTTTTGATTATTTTTACGGTCAGCAATCCGATCTATTCACATTCTATCGAGTTCCGAAGGTGTTGTTCACGAACGAGAGGTTCTGGAATATTTCTGCCGATGCCAAGATGCTGTATGGCATTTTGCTTGACCGCATGAGCCTGTCTGCCAAGAATGGTTGGATAGATAAAAACGGTAGAGTGTATATCATTTTTACAATCGACGAAGCGAAGATGGCTCTGAACTGTGCTGAACAAAAGGCTATCAAGCTGCTCAGTGAACTTGAGAAGAAAGCAGGATTGATTGAACGTAAGCGCCAGGGTTTGGGAAAGCCCAACCTGATCTATGTGAAGAACTTTATCTCTGCTGTGGATTCACAACTCTTGAATTGTGAAAATCACAATTCTGGAACAATGGAAATCACAACTCAAGAACTTCCGAAATCACAATGTAATAATACTGATATTAAAAATACTGAATTTAGTGATACTGATTCTATCTTTCCTTCCGGAAATGGTGGAATGATGGACGAGAATGACCGGTATCAAGAATACTTTGATTATTTCTCGGATCAGCTTAGTATGGATTTGTTGAAGAAGGATTACCCTTACGATTCCGAAATGCTGGATAACATTCTGGAGTTGATCGTTGAAACAGTTTGCACGAAGCGACCGTTGATTCGCATTGGTGCAGAGGAGCGTCCGGCAGAAATTGTCCGCAGTCGGTTTATGAAACTGAATGCCGAACACATTCGATATGTTATGGACTGCTTCAAGGAGAACACCACAAAGATTAGAAATATCCGTCAGTATATGCTGACTACGATATACAATGCGCCGACGACAATAGACACCTACTACGATGCTCTTGTTCGGCACGATATGTCACACGGATATTTGGAAGGAGGATTTAAGAAATTGAAAATGAAGCGAGAGGAAGGAGAGTGACGATAAATGTCGAAAAAAGCAACCATCATTGCGGTGGTCAATCAGAAAGGAGGCACTGGAAAGACCACCACCACCGAGAATCTGGGCGTTGGCTTGGCTCTTGAAGGAAAAAAGGTGCTTCTGGTAGACACCGATCCCCAGGCTTCCCTGACGGTCAGTTTGGGCAATCCCTGCCCGGATGATCTGTCTCCGACACTTTCCGATCTGATGGGAAAGATTATGATGGAAAACCCTATTACTCCCGATGAAGGGATTCTTCATCATCCGGAGGGCGTTGATTTGGTGCCGTCCAACATCGAACTCTCAGGTATGGAGGTAGCACTGGTCAATGCCATGAGCCGGGAAACCATTCTCCGGCAATACCTGGATACAGTCAAACAGAATTATGATTACATTCTTCTTGACTGTATGCCGTCTTTGGGTATGCTGACCGTCAATGCGTTGGCAGCTGCCGACAATGTGCTGATACCGGTTCAGGCAGCATACCTTCCTGCAAAGGGTCTGGAACAGCTGCTTGGAACCATCAACAAGGTCAAGAGGCAAATCAACCCGAAACTGAGGATTGAAGGGATTCTTCTGACGATGGTGGACAGCCGCACCAACTACTCCAAAGACATCAGCAATCTGATTCGGGAGAGCTACGGCGGAAAGCTGAAGGTTTACAAGACCGACATTCCCCGCTCTGTCCGTGCAGAGGAAATCAGCGCAGAGGGAACCAGTATCTTCAAGCATGATCCCAAAGGCAAAGTTGCCGAAGCCTATAAAATTCTGACGAAGGAGGTGTTAAACAATGCAGAAAAAAGGCGCAAACATCAGCTTGAAGGGGTACGATGATATTTTCTCCACCGATCAATCCAGAGCTGAAGCCCAGCAGGAGCGTGTGCAGGAAATTCCGCTTTCTGAGCTACACCCCTTTGAGGGACACCCCTTCCGTGTGGTTGATGATGAAGAAATGATGAAAACGGCAGAGAGCGTCCGAGATTTCGGAGTTCTCACTCCTGCGATTGTCCGTCCTGACCCCGACGGTGGTTATGAAATCGTTTCTGGTCACAGGCGGCACCGGGCATCGGAGCTTGCGGGTAAGGAAACCATGCCTGCGATTGTTCGTGACCTGGACGATGATGCAGCCATTATTTTGATGGTTGATGCGAATTTGCAGAGGGAGAGTATCCTGCCGAGTGAAAGAGCATTTGCTTATAAGATGAAGCTGGATGCGATTAAACATCAAGGTCAACGCACCGATTTAACTTCATCCCAAGTTGGGATGAAGTTGCAGGCAATGGATATAGTCGGTCAGGAGGCAGGAGAAAGCAGAAATCAGGTACACCGTTATATCCGTCTGACCGAACTGATTCCGGAACTGCTGGATATGGTAGATACGGGTCAGATCAAATTCAATCCTGCGGTGGAGCTTTCCTATCTGGCAAGTGAAGAACAGAAGGATTTTCTTTCTGCAATGGATTATGCTCAAGCAGCTCCTTCCCTTTCGCAAGCACAGCGAATTAAAAAGCTCGCACAGGAGGGCGAGTGTACGCTGGATGCGATGTGCGAGATTATGAATGAAATCAAGAAGGGAGAGCTGGACAGAGTAACCTTCAAAACGGATTCGTTGCGAAAATACTTCCCGAAGTCCTATACCAACAAGCAGATGGAGGATAAAATCATTCAGCTTTTGGAGCAATGGCAGAAAAAAAGAGAAAAATCAATGGAAAGGTAAGGTAAAAAATGTTTACACCCAAAAACATTCAGGGCGCTTTGGAAGAACTCTACGACCTTTGCGATCCTGATTATATGGTAGATATGCTCGTAAACTACAGTGAGGAGTTCGATGATATTTCTCCTGCGCTTCTGGCAAAGTCGTTTCAGAAAAATGCCGAGATGATTAGCGAGTATCGAGTATTGTCCTCTGCTGGTGAGGGTATCGACTATCAGGGAAAGGTACTTCTGAACAGCAGAGCCGTGCGGCTTCTGTCCTATGTAGAAGATATGAGCGGCGATGAAAAAGTTCGCACGATTCAGAGCAAGGAGCTGTGGTTAGCAGAAGATATGACATTCTATGTGGTGTCCTGTATGTCTACGATCACGATGGACAAGGAAGAAGCCATTTGTCTTAACGAACACCGCAGCGTGGTTACTACGGTGGAATGCGAGGACGATATTTTCTTCGACATGGGTTCCCTGATTTGCGAACTGGACGATATTTGCTTGTTCGAGCTTTTAGCCGATGTGGATGCGACTATTTATGAACTGTAACAGGTTCATGGATGGTCGCTTTTCTTATTTCCAAAGAAACGGAGGTATCGAAACTTGAAAGAATACGATGTGAAGATCACCGAAACCTTGGAGAAAACGGTTACGGTGCAAGCAGAATCTCACGATGCGGCAGAGGAACAGGTTAGAGCCGCTTATTACAATTCGGAGTACATTCTGGACTCCGAAAACTTTACCGGTGTTGCGTTCGGCACGACCGAGGAACGGGAGGTTCAGAAAGAACAGGCAGATACCATGAATGTGTTGCTGGTAAAGCCGTTCATGTATCCGCAGGCTGTGCAGATCGGCTGTGAGCTGGAGGATTTGCAGAAAGCCGTAGGTGGCGATATTGAGGCAACTTATCCGTTCAATGAGCCGGTTGCACTGGTGATGCACGACGAAGGTAAACTCGTAGGCAAAGAACTGAACCGTGCGCTGCGTGATGATGACGGCGATATTTATGACATTATCGCCGGTGATTTTCTGGTTGTGGGATTGGGCGAGGATGATTTTTGTTCTCTGTCCCCGGAACTGATGAAGCAGTTTGAGGAACACTTTCATCAGCCTGAGACTTTTGTACGCATGGGGCGCAGCATTATGGCGCTTCCCCTGCCGGATGACATGGTGAAGAAAGAAGATGCACCTGTCAAAGCTGATTCGGTTCCCCACAAAAGTAACCCTGACCGAGATGTTCTGTAAGGAGGTTCTTATGCAAAGAAATTCGACGATTGGAGAGCTGATGGAGCGAAAGCGGATTCAGGATGGTGCCAAGGAGTACCAGGGACATACCTATATGGACTTGGCACGATTTGATGACGCCACCAAGCACATGATTATTTTCGATGTGCTGACCGATGAATCGCCTGTCGGTTGGAAAGGCGAAAGAAATCGCCTGTATTTGAGCGATGTGGGTTATCAGAAGGCTCTGGATAACCAGAAAGCTGGCAATATCAAGATTATCAGCCATGCCGCAGTTGCCAAGGGCAATCTGTATTACGACCACAGAGATATGGCACGATAATCTGTTCACTCTACTGCTTGCAGGAGGTGATGAATCATGCAGGAAGAAGTTGAAAACAGAACAGTAAACCTGGCGATCAGCACAACCAAGCTGACGGGGCGCACTATCATTGCCGGTATCCGCAAGTATTTGCAGCACCGGGAAAAAGTGAAGATGAAAAAGGCACGAGACCCTGCCGTTCATGGAAAGCAATCCGTGAAACAGCTTTTGGGACAGAATCAGGGTGCTACGAATGTTGAGATCGACAAAGAGAGTATCCGTGATTTTGAAAAGCTCGCCAAGAAGTATGGCGTGGACTTTGCCGTAAGAAAAGATAAGTCCGTTGATCCTCCCCGGTTTCTTGTTTTTGTCCGTTCTAAAGATGCAGATGCTTTGGATGCAATCTGCAAGGAACATCAGGCAAGGGCATTAACCAAGAATGAAAAGCCGAGCGTTCTGGCGCAGCTGAAGAAGTTCAAGGAAATTGTCGCAGCGATTCCGAAGAAGGTTCGAGAGAAGAAACAGGAGCGTGATCTGTGATGGATAAGAGAAAAATGAAAAAGCTCCTGATTCTGAATTTACCGTATTTTCTGGTAGGGTTGTTCGCTACGAATTTAGGAGAAGCATGGAGATTGGCTGAGGGGGCAGATTCATCTGCGAAAATCCTCAGCTTTTTTCATGCCCTTCCGATAGCCCTGAACAATCCGTTTCCCAGCTTTCACCCGTTGGATTTGCTGATTGGTATTCTCTGCGGCGCAGGACTTCGGCTGGCTGTCTATCTAAAAGGCAAAAACGCAAAGAAGTACCGACACAATGTTGAGTACGGTTCTGCTCGTTGGGGAACGGCAAAAGATATTGAGCCGTTTATTGCACCAAAGTTCGAGGACAATGTGATCCTGACGAAAACGGAGCGGCTGATGATGAGCAATCGCCCGAAGAATCCTGCCAATGCCCGAAATAAGAATGTTCTGATTATCGGCGGTTCGGGTTCCGGTAAAACTCGCTTTTGGTTGAAGCCAAACCTTCTCCAGATGCACAGTTCCTATGTGGTCACTGACCCGAAGGGCTATAATGAACA
>NZ_QUEN01000002.1:0-122337 GCF_003478175.1 Faecalibacterium sp. OF03-6AC
GCGTGAAAATAGGTAGTCGCCGACTTGAACAAAAAACGCTTCAGAAGAAATTCTGAAGCGTTTTTCTTTTGCCGGAAAGCTTTGTCAAATCTTTTTCTCTGGGTTTATATAGAGATGTTGGTATCAAAAAATATCAGAGCATCGGCGGCGTGATATCACCACCGCTCTCCCCATAATGTCTCTTTGCAAAAATCACCATACGGTCTGCCGCTTCACCTTGTCCATCTGCGGCCTCCTGCTTCACAATTTCAACGCAGAACTCAACATTGTTGCCATTGTATCGATAATAACACAGAAAATTTGCCACCAATGCATTCGCAGCGTTTTTCCATGCCTGCGGATCAACAGCATTCTCCGGCATGGAAAAGACAGCCGTTCCGAAATTGTAATACATCCCCTTCCCCCGGGTCAATCTGCATTCACGCAGGTTTCAACCCCTTTCGCGCGCATTGTGAAAAATAATTCTCCGTTTTTTAGGCAGGATGTATAGGAATCAAAAAAATGCGGGGCAGCTGCATGATGTGCGCAATCGCGCACCCCAGTTCAGCAGAAAATTTACAATAAAAAAGCAGCTCTGCCAAGGCAGAGCTGCAAAGTTTGCGATACGGGATAAATCAGCGCTTGCTGAACTGAGGTGCACGACGGGCAGCCTTCAGACCATACTTCTTACGTTCCTTCATACGAGGATCGCGGGTCAGGAAGCCTTCCTTCTTCAGAGCAGCACGGTTCTCCTCGTTCTGCTGCAGCAGAGCGCGGCTCAGGCCGTGGCGGATAGCGCCAGCCTGACCGGAAACACCGCCGCCGGAAACGCGGACGACGACATCGTACTTGCCCTCCAGGCCCAGCAGGACCAGCGGAGAACGGACGATCAGCTTCAGGGTCTCCAGACCAAAGTAGTTGTCGATATCACGATCGTTGATGGTGATCTTGCCAGTGCCGGTGTAAACACGAACGCGGGCAACGGAATCCTTACGACGACCAGTGCCGTAGAAATAAGGTTTGGTTTCGTACATGTTCGATTGCCTCCTTCTTAGAACTCGATCTTCTCGGGCTTCTGAGCTGCGTGAGCGTGCTCGGCACCCTGGTAGCAGTGCAGGCGGGTCAGAGCCTTAGCACCGATGGTGTTGGAAGGGATCATGCCCTTGACAGCGTAGGTCATGGCCAGATCGCTGTGCTCAGCCATCAGCTTGCTGTACTGGACCTTCTTCAGGCCGCCAATGTACTTGCTGTGGGTGATGTGGAACTTCTGCTCAGCCTTCTTGCCGGTCAGAACAGCCTGATCGCAATTGATGACAACAACGAAATCGCCGCAGTCCACGTTGGGGGTATAATCGACCTTCTGCTTGCCGCGCAGCAGAACAGCGGCCTCAGCAGCGACGTGGCCCAGGCTCTTGCCGGCAGCGTCGAGCAGGTACCACTTGCGCTCGACTTCAGCGGGCTTCACGAGAGTAGTGCTCATATCTATTTCCTCCTGATAAGCTTTTTGTACGTTTCAGGCGCCTTTCTGGGGCGCGAGTGTCAGTATACATCATAAAAAGGTGCCTGTCAACAGCATTTTTTGATTTTTTCATTGTAATTTTTTCAATCTTTCAAAATCTCTTGTTTTCTCTTGAATTCTCATGATTTCTAAAAACGCATTTTCTGCAAAATTTTCTGCCCACGGCCGCACATTTTCTGCCGCTGCCCGCTACAATTTTGTCTGCCGGTGTGGTATACTATAAAGGATATGGCAGCTTTTGCTGCGCACTGATACAAGGAGAATTTTTTACATGCCAAACGACATCGAACGCAACGCCTCTGCCCAGCGCCGCACCTCCAAGCTTCTGGCCGCTATGGGCATCTTTGTTGCTCTGGGCATCATTGCTTACATTATTTTAACGCTGCTGGTCAACCGCAGCGTGCCCGCAAACCCGGACACCCACTACACCGGCACAAACGGCGTTTCCGTCTACTATGACAGTTCCATCTGGAAGGTATGCCAGATGACCGAGGACAGCACCCTTGGCACCGTGCTGGAACTCGCCACGGCAGACTCTGCCGACGGTGAGGACTACCAAGCCGTGCTGCTGCAGCGCGGCACTGCCGACAGCTACGCGGACTTTATCGATGCGTCCGAGAAGGATCTCAAGCAGGCCTATGGTGTCATCAAGCCCCGCAAGGTGAACCTGACCGTGGACGGTGCCGAGGTGGAGGCCGTGCGCTGCGACATTCAGGCGTATTATGCGGTGCTGGCCACCATTACCTACCCCAGCGGTGACGTGGTATATGTTTCCGGCCTGACAAAGCTTGCCTCCATCAACGACATCGTGAACCTTGTGGAAAGTGTGACCCTGTTATGAGCAGTTCCCGTGCAATGCAGCGTCTGTGCGGCCTGATGCGCAAGGCTGTGCAGGACTATGAAATGATCGCTCCCGGCGATAAAGTGATGGTGGGCGTTTCCGGCGGCAAGGACAGCGTGGCCCTTACCATCGGCCTTGCCGAGCTGCGCAAGTACATCGGCTTTGATTTTACGGTGCAGGCCGTCACGCTGGACCCGCAGTTCGGCGGCAGGCCCATGGATTATACCGTATTGCAGGAGCTGTTTGCCCAGTACGATATCCCCTATGAGATCCGCCGCACCGAGATCGGCCCTGTGGTGTTCGACTACCGCAAGGAGAAGAACCCCTGCGCCCTGTGCGCCAAGCTGCGGCGCGGTGCACTGCACACGGCGGCGCAGGAACTGGGCTGCAACAAGGTGGCGCTGGGCCACCATCTGGACGATGCCGTGGAGACCTTTTACATGAATCTCTGGCGGGAGGGCCGCATCGGCTGCTTCTCACCGGTCACTTATCTTTCGCGCCGGGACCTCACCCTCATCCGGCCCATGCTGCTGGCCACCGAGCAGGAGGTCATTTCCGCAGTGCACGCCGAGGGGCTGCCCATCGTCAAGAGCGCCTGCCCTGCCGACGGCGTGACCGTGCGCGAACAAACCAAGGAGTTCGTCAAGGAGCGCTGCCGCACCGACCACGCTTTCCGCCAGAAAACCCTGCACGCCCTGCAGGAGAGCGGCATCGATGGCTGGCGGCCCGTCCACACCGGGCGCGGCAGCTTTGCAATTACAAACGAGGAAGAATGAATCATGAAGACTCAACCTTTTGAAAAACACGTCTGGGCCGAGATCGACCTTGATGCCCTGCGGCATAACTTCCGGGCCGTCAAAGCCCGGGCCGGTGACCTGCCGCTGTGCGCGGTGGTCAAGGCCGACAGCTATGGCCACGGCGCTGTGCAGTGTGCCCGCGTTTTTGCGCAGGAGGGTGCAGCATGGCTGGCAGTGAGCTGCCTGACCGAGGCCGTGCAGCTGCGTCAGGACGGGCAGACTCTGCCTATCCTTATTTTGGGCCATGTTCAGCCGGAGTACGCCCAGACCCTCATCCACGAGGATATCACCGTAGCGTGCTACTCCACCGAACAGGCGCAGAACCTTTCCGCTGCTGCCGTAAAGGCAGGCGGCAGAGTAAAAATCCACCTCAAGGCAGATACCGGCATGGGCCGCATCGGCTTTGCCCTGCGCACCGATTTTGATGCTGCCATCCGCGAAATGCTGGCTGTGTGTGAGCTGCCGGGCCTTGAGATGACCGGCCTGTTCCAGCACTTCTCGGTGGCCGACGACACCGCCGAAGAGAACGTTGCCTACACCGCGGAGCAGCACGCACTGTTCGTCAGAGCGTTCCATGCGCTCAAGGCAGCAGGCCGCGAGCCACAGACCGTCCACTGTGACAACTCTGCGGGCGTGATGCTGCACCCGGACTGGCCCGAGGGATTGGCCCGGGAGCGCTGCATGGCGCGGCCCGGCATCATCCTCTACGGCTACGACCCCAGCGACGAGGTGCGCTTCGGGCAGTTCCGGCCGGTGATGACCCTCAAGACCGTGGTGAGCATGGTCAAGGAAATGCAGCCCGGCCAGAGCGCCAGCTATGGCCGCCGCTTCACCGCCGAAAAGCCCACGCTGGTGGCCACCCTGTGCACCGGTTATGCGGACGGTTATCCCCGCCAGCTGAGCAGTGGCAAGGGCATCGTGGAGATCCACGGAAAAGCCTGCCCGGTGCTGGGCCGCGTGTGCATGGACCAGATGATGGTGGACGTGACCGGCACCCCGGACATCCACGAGGGCGACGAAGCCATCCTGTGGGGCGGCAGCGTCAGTGATACTGCCGAGACCATCGCCCGCAAGACCGACACCATTTCCTACGAGGTGCTGTGCGGCGTGTCCCGCCGCGTGCCCCGCGTCTACCTCGAGCACGGAAAGATCGTGGATGTCGAGGATTGGATACTGGAAGCTTAAATTTCTCCCGGAGGAACTACATGGCAAGAGACAATATCCGCAATTTCTGCATCATTGCACACATCGACCACGGCAAATCCACCCTGTCGGACCGTATTCTGGAGCTGACCAAGAGTGTGGACGAGCGCACCATGGAAGACCAGATTTTGGACAACATGGACATTGAGCGCGAGCGCGGCATCACCATCAAGGCCCGCGCTGTCACCATGAACTATACCGCCAAGGACGGCAAGACCTACGAGTTCAACCTCATCGATACCCCGGGCCACGTGGACTTTGCCTACGAGGTCAGCCGCAGTCTGGCCGCCTGCGAGGGTGCCATCCTTGTGGTGGATGCCACCCAGGGCGTGGAAGCTCAGACGCTGGCCAACACCTACATGGCGCTGGAGCATGATCTGGAATTGGTGCCCATCCTGAACAAGATCGACCTGCCCAGCGCCCACCCGGACGAGGTGGCACAGGAGGTGGAGGACGTGATCGGCCTGCCCTGTCTGGATGCGCCCCGCGTCTCTGCCAAGACCGGCCTGAATGTGGATCAGGTGCTGGAGCGTGTCGTCACCGACATTCCTGCTCCCACCGGCGACCCGGATGCCCCGTTGAAGGCGCTGATCTTCGACAGCATCTACGACAGCTACAAGGGCGTCATCGTCTATATCCGTGTGTTTGAGGGCACCGTGAAGCCCGGTGATACCATCCGCATGATGGCCACCGGCGCGGAGTTCACGCTGGTAGAAGTGGGCCACATGGGTGCTACCAACCTTTCTCCCTGTGCCCAGCTGCAGGCTGGTGAGGTCGGCTATCTGACCGCCAGCATCAAGACCGTGCAGGACACCCGCGTGGGCGACACTGTCACGCTGGCCAATAATCCCACCGCCGAAGCACTGCCCGGCTACCGTCAGGTCAAGCCCATGGTGTTCTGCGGCATCTACCCCGCCGACGGTGCCAAGTACCCCGACCTGAAGGATGCACTGGAAAAGCTGCAGCTGAACGATGCCTCCCTCACCTTTGAGCTGGAGACCAGCGCCGCGCTGGGCTTCGGTTTCCGCTGCGGCTTCCTTGGCCTGCTGCACATGGAGATCATCACCGAGCGGTTGGAACGCGAGTTCGATCTGGATATCATCACCACCACGCCCAGCGTGCGCTACCGCCTTACCCTGACCGACGGCACTGTGGAGATGATCGACAATCCTTCCAGCTACCCCGACCCCTCCAATATCGTCAAGCAGGAAGAGCCTTTTGTGGATGTTCACCTGTACACCCCCAACGACTATGTGGGCGGCCTGATGGATCTGTGCCAGAACAAGCGCGGCGTGCTGATCGACATGAAGTATCTGGACGATGTGCGGGTGGATCTGCACTATGCTCTGCCGCTGGGCGAGATCGTGTACGACTTCTTTGATGCCATCAAGAGCCGCAGCCGGGGCTACGCCAGCTACGATTATGAGTTTAAGGAGTACCGCGAGAGCGACCTTGTCAAGCTGGACTTCCTGCTCAATGGCGACCCTGTGGACGCGCTGTCCATGATCGTGTTCCGCGATAACGCCTATGCCAAGGGCCGCCGCATCTGCGAAAAGCTGCGGGATAACATCCCCCGCAACCTGTTCGAGATCCCGGTACAGGCTGCCATCGGCGGCAAGATCATTGCCCGTGAGACGGTCAAAGCCATGCGCAAGGACGTGCTTGCCAAATGCTACGGCGGCGACATCTCCCGCAAAAAGAAGCTGCTGGAAAAGCAGAAGGAAGGCAAAAAGAAGATGCGTCAGCTGGGCAGCGTTTCCCTGCCCAGTGAAGCCTTTACCGCTGTGCTCAAGCTGGACAGCGACGACGATTAAACTTTATAGATCAAAGAGAACCCGCGCTCTGGTATGCTGCAATGCACCCAGCGCGCGGGTTCTATCTGTTTTTTTTTACAATCTCAGTTTACAACAAAAAATGAGATAGGCACCCCCTTTCGAGAAAACCTATCTCATTTTTTTGTTGGGACTATTTTGCAACAGTCCCTTTACGTTGGAGCGTTAGGGGGCCGCTTACAGTCTCTTGACTGCTCTTTTCCGATTTGCTTCTGCCCGGATTATACATGATTTCAGTGCAAAAGGCATCGAAACCTGCGCGAAACGTTCTTGAATCTGCGTGAACGAATCATCTGGGCAGCAAAAAAAGCCCCGGAAAGGCTGTCTGGGTGCCTTCCGGGGCTGCTGTGAAAGATGACTGCATCAGTAATACTTTTCAGTCAAAAAGTACGACTGATACACTGCTTCGAGGGCTTTCTCACTCACTTTTCTGCTTCAGGCGGGCGTATTCGGCATCGGCCTGAATGGCTGCAGAGGTGAAGCTGTTGTTGTTCCACCAGCTGATCAGCGCAGCCACGGTGGTGATGCCGGCGGTCACCAGCTGTTCCACAGTCTGGCTCTCAATGGGCAGAATAGGTTTGCCCAGAGCGCTCAGCACCTGATTGGTCAGGGCAAGCAGCAGCACAGCGGTGCGGGCGATGGTGGCGGCAGAAATTTTACCAAAGTTCATATCAGTTCCTCACTTTCTCATTTTGTTCAAGGTCAGCGATGCGGTGGTTGGCCACCTTCATCTGTTCTTCTAAAATCGGTACGCGGCGGGCAAAATTGTTATGCTCGCGCACCTCGCGGGTCAGCTCTTCGAGCTTGGTGTCGGTCACGGCCTGACTGCGGCTGTTGGCGATCAGCACGCCGATCAGGGTCACGGCTCCGGCAATGACAGCGGATAAGATCGTTTCCATTCCGTTCACCGCCTTTACCCGGTCCACCGGCTTTTTGCTTTGCGCACATCCACATGGACAAAGCCTTTTGCGGGGTAACGGCCGATGCCGCCGGTGCCGGGCAGCAGGGTCTCGGCGTAGGCGGCAAGCTGCTCTACCGGCACGCCGGGCACCCGGATATCCGCGGCACGGCCATACTGATGCTGGCTGTAAACCGCCCCGCCCACAGCCCTGTTGTGTGCAGCGGTGCGGTAGCCGCTGGTAATGACCACCGGAGCACCAAAGTGGTCACGGATGGCCTGCAGCACCTGCACTAGTTCGCTGTCCACAAACAAAGGGTCGGTGCCGTCTTTGCAGGCAAATTCCTTTGCGCGGAAGCTGCGGCTTAGCAGCGTTTCGCCATCCCTTGTGCGGGAGTAAACGTTAAGCATGGCCGTCCTCCTGCAGCAGCGCTGCCACGGCGCCCCGCAGCCGGGCGGGCACATCCTCCAGCGTTTTGATGCCCTTGCGGATCAGGGCCGCATAGATCCTTGCCATTACACACCACCTCCTTCGTACAGTTCACACAGGGCCAGCTGCAGGTCGGTCAGCTGGCGGGTCAGGCTGGCGATCGTTTCGGGCAGACGGGCTGCTTCCTCGGCCTG
The DNA here is from genome assembly GCF_003478175.1 of Faecalibacterium sp. OF03-6AC. Taxonomy (NCBI): domain Bacteria; kingdom Bacillati; phylum Bacillota; class Clostridia; order Eubacteriales; family Oscillospiraceae; genus Faecalibacterium; species Faecalibacterium sp. OF03-6AC. The sequence goes on from NZ_QUEN01000002.1 coordinate 7,694, forward strand.
CTGGCGCTCTTTTTCCCGCGCGGCCAATTCTTCTTCCGTATAGCGGATGTACCGCTGCACCGGCACCTGTTCGGTCCATGCGGCCTGCGCAGTCACGCCCGGCACATCGATGACCTTCCGCACATCCCTGCCGCCGCCGGGATACTCCGTTACGGTCTCGTAGTGGCTCACTTCCTCCACGCCTTCCACGGCGGGGTGCTCCACCGGCTCGGTGCCGCCCACCAGATGCCCAAGCGTCAGGTCAGGGGTCTCAATGGCTGCACCGTTCTCGTCAATGATCTTCATGGTTCAAAACCTCCTTTCTCATGCCACGCGGTGCCAGATGTAAACATAGTAGGCGGCGGGCTGCACGGTATCGCTTGCACCGTAGATCGGGTTCGAGCGGGAAGCGTCAAAAGTGCGGTTATATGTAGATAAGCGACGCACGTCGCCACTTAAATACGACAAACTGCTATCGTAATGCGTGGCTCCAAAAGCTCCATTACTTTGGGGGGTTGACACGGACAATACACCGCCATTGGCTGTACCCGTGATGTTCGGCAGTCCGGCCTTCACGGTGGTGCCCGCTTTGTGGCTGCTGCTGGCACCCATCAGCACGCGCTCCGATGCGATCTGCTCCCATGTGCCGCCAAACAGGGCGGCAGGGCTGGTGGGGTCGGTGCTCTGGTAGATGCTGCCCACCGGGTAGGCAGCGGAGCTGGGTGCGGCCAGCAGAGCATCGACATCTTCCTTTGTATAATAGGAAGAAAAATCGGCACCGAGGGTGCGCAGGGCGTTTGCCTTTTCGGCAGCGGTCCATTTCCCGGCGGCTGCGGCGGTGGTCAGAGCCTTCTTCACGCCATAAGGCAGCAGGGCTGCGGTCAGCGGCAGAAGCGAATCCGTCATGCTGTCCAGCTGTTTGCGGGCAGCTGGTGCGGTGGTCAGGGTTCCGTCGCTGCGCACGTTGATGCCGCAGGCAGGGTCCACCCGCACTGCGCCGGGGGCCGAAGCCGTGGGCACCGTGCTGCTGCGCAGGTAGGGCGACAGATCCGGCATGGCGGCAGTATCGGTCAACACGGCCCCGGTGTTGGGGTCCACGCTCAGCACCCGAAGCAGCCGGCCGGAGACCGGAACTGCCGGGCAGGGAAGCGCCCCCACATCCTGCGCCGTCAGTTTTACGATGCCGCTTTTGCCGTTCACGCTCACTACCTGACCGCCGGTAGGCACCAGCTCCTCTGCCCGTGCGGCAGCAGCCTCGGCACGGGCTGCACAGCGGGATGCAGCGGCACTGTCGGCGCTGGTGCGCTGTGCCGCGGTCTGGGCCTGTGCCGCATTGGATGCCGTGCTTGCAGCACTGGCTGCGGCACGCTGCGCGGCGGTGGAAGCGGTACTGGCACTTTCCAGCACACGCGCCACGAACTGCTCATACTGCGAGGGCGGCAGCTCTTCCGCGCCGCCGTCGATGGGCAGGATGGCGTAGGTGTCGTAGCTGCCGGGCCGGGTGTAGGCGGCGTAGCCGCTGGCATCGATGGCTGCCAGCATCCACTGTCCGCCGGTGCTTCCGGTCAGGCGGCGGTCCACGGTGACGCAGTGCTGCGTGTCCAGTGAGACCGGTGCCAGCAGGGTGCCGTCACTGCGGCGCAGGTAGAGCGCAACGGTGCACCCGGCCCATGCTTCCGGCAGTGTGAAGCACAGCTCGTCCACACCGGCAGCGTTCTGTGCACCGAGGTGCAGGCGGTGCGGCTGGGACAGAAATTCGGTGCCGCCGCACTGCCTTTGAATGATCTTGATGTTCACTTGAAAACCTTCCTTTCTGTTTTTTGTTTGATTGTACAGCCGCTGCCCGGCAGCTGCCAGTGTGGTCTTTTGCTGCACAAATTTCTGCGCTTCGGCATTTTGCCGGAAGGCGCTTTTCATGGGTAATTCGCACAGTTCTTTGTGGGTGAAAAATGGGATGAAAAAGAGGTGGTTTTGTACGGAAAACCAGCGATTTTTGGCCGCATGCCGCATGGGAAAACGAAACCCAAAAGTGCAGTTTCCGGTGCAAAAAATCCAAAATAAATGTTAAAAATTCGTGAACAAAACACCCCAGAAAACAGGTCAAAAATCGGAAGGAAATAACCGAAAAAACAATATTTTGGAGAAAACAATGTTAAAATTGCACAAAAAATAACGTCAAAAAACTAACAAAGTGTGAGGAGGTGATTTGACAAATGGCCATTGGGCTGGTAAAATAAGACCCGCTCAACGGAACCAACAGACGTTGCAGCGTTTAAAATTTATCTGGATGAAGTAAAAAGCCGTCTTATATACGGCGCGGCGCGGGCAGATGGGGTCTGGGCCGGGAGGGTAACTGCACCCTCCGCAGCGGAGTCCAAATTGTATACGATGCTCGATTTTACCAAAAAGAGGGCATCGTATTTGATTGTGGGGCCAGATGGCTTCTGCCCGCCCCGCAGTCCGGGCGGCCGGGGCATGAAAAACATGTCCGCAGCCGCAGCCAATTTTGAAAAGAGAGGAGTTGTCTCGTATCGCTTCCGTAAAATTGAAGAAAGCATTGTCGGACTGCAAGCATGCAGTCTCTCCCCGTGTGCTGGCGTTTTGTGTCATGGTCGTGTGCCTCGTGGCTACACTCAGTGTGACCGCTGCGAATCTGCGGCTGACCTACGTCACAGACTCCAATGGTGCCCGGCAGGTGATCCTCACCTCCGAGACCGACCCTGCACAGGTCATGAACCTTTCCGGCATCCAGTCCGAAGAGGGCGATCAGGTCTATTACACGGCCTACAGCGGCAATCTTGCCGCCCTGAACATTGAGCGCGCATTCTCCGTCAGTATTACTGCCGACGGTCAGGAGTACCCCGTCAAAATGGTGTTCGGCACCGTGGCGGATGCCCTGAAGCGTGCCGGCATCACCCTGGAGGGTGACGACTACACCGAGCCTGCTCTGGACCAGCTGGTGAGCGCAGGTTCCACCATCACGGTGCACCGCGTGGACTACACCGACCGTGTGGAGACGCAGGCCATCCCCTACGATACCGAGTACGTCTACACCAGCCTGTATTTCCGCAATACCGGCCGTACCACCACCGTGCGCCATGGCGCTGAGGGCCAGCAGACCATCACCACCCGCGACCGCTATGTGGACGGCGAGCTGGAAAACAGCATCGTGGTGGATTCCACCACTACCGTGGAGCCCACCAACCATGTTATCAAGACCTATGGCGCAGGCGCGCCGGTCTCCCCGCTGACCGGCCCGGACGGCACCACCAATGCACCCGCCTCTTACAGCAAGGTGCTCACCGGCAAGGCCACCGGCTACTATTCCAAGACCGGCAAGGGTTCTTCCGGTCTGGGTCTGGGCTACGGCACTGTGGCTGTGGACCCGGATGTGATCCCCTACGGTACCAAGCTGTATATCACTTCCACCGACGGCAAGTTCGTGTACGGCTATGCGGTGGCTACCGATACCGGCATTGCCGTGCAGAAGGGCCAGATCCTTGTGGACCTGTTCTATGAGACCTACGCCGAGAGCGTAATCAATGGAGCTATTCAGGTGAACGTCTACGTGGTGGAGTGAGCAGGCCGAAAAGAACCGGGGAAACCGGAACTGAAAATTTTCAACAGAAACAGAGAGCTTCTGTACACCTTCCCTTTGGGAGGGTGCGCAGAGGCTCTTTTTTATTGTTGGATTGGCAGGATTCACCATAAAATTTGTAAAAATTTGGCGGGTATGTATATAAGGGAAAAATATCAACGAAAAGATTATGGTAAATTTTACAGTAAAATGCGGCGAAACTCTTGAAAAAAAGACCGAAATTCTTTAATATAAAAGGGTAAAAAGCTACAGGTGCGCTTTGTGCATCTGTACGGGGAGGAGCAGTCTATGAAACCGACCGAGGAGAAGATCCAAAGCAATGCATCGGACCTGCCGGTGTATCTGTTCAAACAGGGCAATAACTGTGAAGCATACCGCTACTTTGGCGCACACATGGAAACGCGCGCCGGTGAATCGGGCGTGGTGTTCCGCGTGTGGGCACCCCATGCTGTAGCCATCAGCGTGGTGGGCGACTTTAACAGCTGGAAGCCGGGCAGCCATCCGATGCGCAAGGTGGATGGCGATTCCGTATGGGAATTGTTCATCCCGGGCATGAAGGAATATGATGTTTATAAATACTGCGTGACCACCCGTGCAGGTGATCTGGTCTATAAGGCAGATCCCTATGCGTTCCACGCCGAGACCCGCCCGTCCAACGGCAGCAAGGTCTACGATATCAGTGGTTTTGCGTGGCACGATGATGCATGGCAGGCAGCACAGAAAAAGGCTGATGTGATCAACAGCCCGATGAATATTTACGAGATGCACGCCGGCAGCTGGAAGATGAAGGAGGGCGGCAAGCCCTACAATTATTCCGAGCTGGCAGATGAGCTGATCCCGTATATCACAGAGATGGGCTATACCCATGTGGAACTGCTGCCGGTCATGGAATATCCGTTTGACGGCAGCTGGGGCTATCAGGTCACCGGCTATTTTGCACCCACCAGCCGCTACGGCACCCCCAAGGACCTGATGGCTTTTGTGGATAAGCTCCATGCCGCCGGCATTGGTGTGATCATGGACTGGGTGCCTGCTCACTTCCCGAAGGATCAGTTCGGCCTGTACAACTTTGATGGCGAAGCCTGCTACGAGGACCCGAATCCGAAGCGCGGCGAACATAAGGAGTGGGGCACCATGGTGTTCGACTTCGGCCGCAGCGAGGTGCAGAGCTTCCTGATCTCCAGCGCACTGTATTGGCTGGAGCAGTACCATATCGACGGTCTGCGCGTGGACGCGGTGGCATCCATGCTGTATCTGGACTATAACCGCAAGCAGGGCGAGTGGGAGCCGAACAAGGACGGCGGCAAGGAAAATCTGGAGGCTGTTGCTTTCCTGCGCAAGCTGAACGACACCGTGCTGGGCCGTCACCCCCACAAGTACATGATCGCGGAAGAATCCACTGCATGGCCCATGGTCACAAAGCCTGCTTCGGACGGCGGCCTTGGTTTCAACTTCAAGTGGAACATGGGCTGGATGAACGACATGCTCAGCTACATGAAGACCGACCCGCTCTTCCGTGCCGGCAACCACAACAAGGTCACCTTCAGCTTCTTCTACGCGTTCAGCGAGAACTTTGTGCTGCCCATCAGCCACGATGAGGTGGTGCACGGCAAGGGCAGCCTGATCAACAAGATGCCCGGCGAGTACGAAGCCAAGTTTGCAAACCTGCGTACCTTCTTTGGCTACATGATGGCCCACCCGGGCAAGAAGCTGCTGTTCATGGGTCAGGAGTTCGGCCAGTTCTCCGAGTGGAACGAGGCAAAGCCGCTGGACTGGATGCTGCTGGGCTACGATATGCACACCGAGCTGCAGACCTACGTCAAGACCCTGAACGCCTTCTACAAGGAGCACCCCGCCTTCTGGCAGGTGGATTACAGCTGGGAGGGCTTCCAGTGGATCGTGCCGGATGACTCGCAGCAGAGCGTCATCGCCTTCCTGCGCAAGGACACTTCCGGCAAGCAGATCCTGGTGGTGTGCAACTTCAACCCCGTCCTGCGCGAGGGCTACACGCTGGGCGCACCGGTGGCAGGCTCCTACAAGGAGATCCTGAACAGCGACGATGCAGAGTTCGGCGGTTCCGGCGCAGTCCACAACAAGGCCGTGCGCACCCACAAAAAGCCGATGCACGGGTTTGAGCAGAGCATCACCATCACCCTGCCGCCCATGAGCACCCTGTATTTTGAAGTGCCCGCCAAGCGCACCCGCAAGGCCGCAGCGGACAAGACCGATAAGGCGGGGAAAAAGACCGCGGCCAAAAAGGCAAAGACCGCTGCGGAGGGAGCTGCATCAAAGGTGGTAAAGAAGCCGGGCCGCAAGCCTAAGGCAGAGACCGCCGCTGCAGAGGAAAAGCCGGCCAAAAAGACCGCCCGCAAGGCTAAAACCGAGCCGGAGGCTGCCGCAGAAGCACCCAAGAAGCGCGGCCGCAAGCCCAAGACAGAGGCAGAACCCAAGGCGGAAAAAGCACCCGCAAAACGCACCCGCAAACCGAAGGAGCCAAAGGAATGACCCGACTCTTCGGCCGACCCATACCGCACATGTTGACGCTCATTTCCGAACAACGGAAATGTTAATGTTAAAGGGGAGAATAAAGCTATGGCAAAAGAAATTGTGGCAATGATCCTTGCCGGTGGACGTGGCTCGCGCTTGTACGCGCTGACACAGAAAACGGCAAAACCCGCAGTGTCCTTCGGCGGTAAGTACCGCATCGTGGACTTCCCGCTGTCCAACTGCGTGAACTCCAACATCGACACCGTTGGCATCGCGACCCAGTATCAGCCCCAGAAGCTGAACGAGTACATCGGCAACGGCCAGCCCTGGGATCTGGACCGTCTGCACGGCGGCGTGCACACCCTGCCGCCCTACGAGCAGGCAAAGGGCACCGACTGGTACAAGGGCACTGCAAACGCCATCTACCAGAACATCGGCTTCATCGACAGCTACGATCCCGAGTATGTGATCATCCTGTCCGGCGACCAGATCTGCAAGCAGGACTATGCCGACTTCCTGCGCTTCCACAAGGAAAAGGGCGCAGAGTTCTCTGTGGCTGTTATGGAAGTGGACTGGAAGGAAGCCTCCCGCTTCGGCCTGATGGTGGCTGACGAGAACGACCGCATCACCGAGTTCCAGGAGAAGCCCCCGGTACCCAAGTCCAATCTGGCTTCCATGGGCATCTACATCTTCAACTGGGATGTGCTGAAGAAGTATCTGGAAGAGGACGAAGCAGACCCCAACTCCAAGAACGACTTTGGTATGAACATCATCCCCGCCCTGCTGCGCGACGGCCGCAAGATGTACGCCTACCGCTTTGCCGGTTACTGGCGTGACGTGGGCACCATCGACAGCCTGTGGGAAGCCAACATGGAAGTGCTGGATCCCGAAAACTCCGGCATCGATATCTTCGACGAGAAGTGGAAGATCTACAGCCGCAACCCGGTCCTGCCTCCGCAGAAGATCGGCCCCCGCGCTGTGGTGCAGGATTCCCTCATCACCGAGGGCTGCAAGATCTACGGCAATGTGCATCACTCTGTGCTGAGCGCAGGCGTTGTTGTGGAAGAGGGCGCTACCGTTGAGGACGCAGTCCTGATGGATGGCGTTGTGGTCAAGGCTGGTGCTGTTGTCAAGCGCTGCATCCTGGCGGAGGATGTTGTGGTCGGTGCAGGTGCACGAGTGGGCGGCGATGGCCCCATTGCCCATGTGGGCACCGGCCTGACCGTCGGCGCAGGCGCAACCGTCAAGGAAGGTGCCAAAGTCTTTGAATCCGTCAAGGAGGGTATGGAAGTATGCTGAGCCAGAACACCAATGCGTTGGGTATTATTTTCCCCAACAGTTATGATAATACCGTCCCCGAGCTGGTGACCGAGCGCGCAATGGCTTCGATCCCCTTCGCGGGCCGCTACCGTATGGTGGACTTTGTTCTGTCCAGCATGGCAAACTGCGGTATCTCCAATGTCTCCATCGTGGTGCGCAAGAACTACCACTCCCTGATGGATCATCTGGGCACCGGCCGTGAGTGGGATATGGCCCGCCGTCACGGCGGCCTGAACATCGTGCCGCCTTTCGCTGAGAAGGGCGTGCGCATCTATTCCGGCCGTGTGGAAGCTCTGGGCTCCATCATGAACTTCCTGGAGAACCAGAAGGAAAAGTACGTGGTCATGAGCGATGCCAACGTTGCCCTGAACTACGACTTCAACGCTCTGCTGGCTGCTCATCAGGCAAGCGGTGCCGATGTGACCATCGCTTACCAGAAGACCGAGATCCCCGAGGGCCGCAAGAATGACAACTACACCCTGACCGTTGATGCCGACGGCCGTGTGACCGAGCTGCTGTTCAACGATTACCGCCCCGGCGTGCAGAACCTTGACCTGAACATCTATGTTCTGGAGCGCGAGACCCTGCTCAAGCTGGTCCGGGATGCGACCTCCCGCGGCCTGATCTACTTCGAGCGCGATATTCTGGCCCACAATGTCAACATCCTGAACATCCACGCTCTGGAGTACACCGGCTATGTGGCACATGTCTGTGACATGAAGAGCTACTTCGACGAGAACCTCAAGCTGACCGATGACGAGAATCTGGAAAAGCTGTTCCCCAAGAAGAGCCCGGTCTACACCAAGATCCGCGACGACAACCCCACCCGCTATGTGCCGGGCTGCAAGGTGACCGACTCCATTCTGGCCGACGGCTGCGTGATCGAGGGCACGGTGGAGAACTGTGTGCTGTTCCGCGGCGTCAAGGTCAAGAAGGGTGCCGTCGTCAAGAACTGCGTGCTCATGCAGGACACCGTTGTGGAAGCCAATGCCGAGCTGGACTGCGTTGTTACCGATAAGAACGTGAAGATCACCGCCGGCAAGAAGCTGTCCGGCACCGAGAGCTTCCCGGTGTACGTGCAGAAGAACCACACCGTCTGATTTTACTGAGTTATCCATAGGGGCGGCTTCCTCCCCGGTAGCCCCTCTTGAGAGGGGCGGGGGCATCTGTGTGCCCCCGCCTGCTCTTTTGTAAAAATGGTTCGTGCTGCCTGCAAGGGCGGTGGGGGAGAACGAAAATATCCCACTATATGGAAGGAGCGATCCTATGAGAATCCTGTATGCTGCTTCGGAAGCTGCCCCTTTTGCAAAGTCCGGCGGTCTGGCCGACGTTGCGGGTGCCCTGCCCAAGGCTCTGGTCAAGGACGGCGTGGATGCCCGCGTCATTATGCCCCTGTACGGCGATTTGAAGTTCCGTGATACGCTGGAGTACGTGACCAATTATTCCGTCCCCGTGGGTTGGCGCAGCCAGTACTGCGGCCTGTTCAAGACCGAGTGGAACGGCGTGACCTACTACTTCCTGGACAACGAGTATTACTTCAAGCGCCGCGGCCTGTACGGCTTCTACGATGACGGCGAGCGTTTCGCCTTCTTCTCCCGCGCCGTTTTAGAGACCCTGTTCTACATCGATTTCACCCCCGATATCATCAACTGCAACGACTGGCAGACCGCTCTGGTGCCGGTGTACCTGAACCTGTACTATCGCCATCTGGATAAGTTCAACCGCATCAAGACCATCTTCACCATCCATAATATCGCTTATCAGGGCAAGTACGGCACCGACATTCTGGAGGACACCTGCGGCATCGGCCGCCGCGACCAGCACATCGTGGAGTACGATGGCTGCGCAAACTTCATGAAGGGTGCTTTCGAGACTGCCGATAAGATCACCACTGTCAGCCCCACCTATGCCATGGAGATCCTCGACCCGTGGTTCAGCTATGGTCTGGACGCCCTGCTGCGGGAGAAGCAGTACAAGCTGTGCGGCATCCTGAACGGCATCGATGTGGATTCCAACGATCCCGCTACGGATAAGAACATCCCCTTCAACTACGACATCACCAACTTTGAAGAGGGCAAGGCAAAGTGCAAGGAAGCCCTGCAGGATAAGTTCGGCCTGAACAAGGATGGCAGCCCCGTCTTTGCCATGGTCAGCCGCATGGTCGGCATGAAGGGCTTTGATCTGGTGCAGAGCATCGCCGATGGTCTGGTGGACCGCGGCATCGAGCTGGTCATTCTGGGCAGCGGCGAGAGCCAGTATGAGAACTTCTTCTCCGACCTGTGCGCACGCCATCCGGGCCGTGTTGGCACCTACATCGGCTTCGAGCCGGCCCTGTCGCAGGAGATCTACGCAGGCGCAGATGCCTTCATCATGCCTTCCAAGAGCGAGCCCTGCGGTCTGGCACAGATGGTGGCCTGCCGCTACGGCACGCCTCCCATCGTCCGCGAGACCGGCGGTCTGCGCGACTCCATCCACGACAGCACCATGGGCGAGGGCAACGGCTTTACCTTTGCGGGCTACAATGCCCATGAGCTGTATGTGGCCTGCTGCAACGCACAGAATGCTTACTATGACAAGGAGAACTGGAAGAACCTCGTGCACCACTGCATGGAGTGCGATTTCAGCTGGGATGTCTCCGCCAAGAGCTACGAGGGCCTGTACAACGAGACGGCAAACCTCTGGTAATGTCCTGAAAACTGCATAACGGCTGCCGCCCGGTTCCCAAAGAGCCGGGCGGCTTTTTTGCATTCTGCACAACAGATCCATCAAACTTTTGGTATTGATGTGCCCGCAGACGCACAAACTCCATACAGGGCGTACAGTTACGACATTGGTGTGAACAAACTATGAAATTTTACTAGAAAACAGTGGAAAATTGATTGAAAAAACGACCGGTTTGAATTATACTATCGTTATAAGATTTTTTGCTGACTGCAAATCCTTGGCAAAGAATCCAGAATCTGGCTTTTGCAAAGGCACATCACACAGGGAGGAAACGCAGGTTGAAGGGCTGGTATAAGGCACTGGAGGATCTTGTCTGGCTGACCCAGCTGGGCCTGAATATGCTGCTGCCGCTGGTCATGTGTCTGGGCGGTGCATGGTGGGCGGTGAACAACTGGAGCTGGCCGGAATGGGTGTTCCTGCCGGCCATCCTGTTGGGGCTTGCTGCCGGGGCACAGAACTTCTGGTATTTTGCAAAGGAACACATGGACCGCACCAAAAAGGAAAAACCAAAGCGGGTGGGGTTCAACTCGCATCAGTAAACTTAACAGGAGGTTTCCCTTTATGAAACTGCAGCCGGAATCCAAAAAGGAGCTGACCCGCATCGCCTGCGGCACGGCCATCTGTACCGCCGTCATGTGGGTGATCTTTGCAGCTCTGCACCTGGTTGGCTGGGTGAAATTTGACTATACCGTTGTTCTGGGCAGTCTCATCGGCGCGGCCGTGGCCATAGGCAACTTTGCGGGCATCTGCCTCGTATGCCAGAAGGTCATCGACGAGCAGGATGAGAAACGGCGCAAAGCGACATTGCAGGCTTCCTACAATGTCCGGATGCTTTTGCAGGCGGTGTGGATCATCGTTGCCATCGGGGCACCGGTGTTCCAGCCGTTTGCCGGTGTTCTGCCGCTGCTTTTCCCGCGTGTTACAATTTACTATCTGCAAATAACCGGCAAGTACAAGCCTCTTGCACCGGCCGGGCCTTCGGTGGATGTCTCTGTGGAGGACGACCCCGAACCCGCACCGGAGCCGGAAGCTGAACCCCGTGACGAAGGGGGTGAAACGTAACAAATGGAACTGAACGGCGCAAAGATCCTGTATACCATCCATACCGACATTCCCGTTCTGGGCGATTTCAAGATCACCCAGACCCTGGTCAGTACCTGGATCGTCATGGCGCTGCTTTCGGGTTTTGCCATCTGGCTGGGCAGCAACCTCAAGCTGGAAAATGTCTCAAAGCGGCAGGCCGCAGCTGAGTTCATCGTAGAACGGCTGGATCAGTTCGTGCACGACAACATGGGCCATCACTTTGATCAGTATATCCCGCTCATCGGCGCGATTTTCGCTCTGAGCATCGGCTGCAACCTCATCAGTGTCATCGGCCTGTGGAGCCCCACAGCCGACCTGAACACCGAGGCGGCGTGGGCCATCGTGGTGTTCGTGCTGATCATGTACTACAAGATCAAGACCAACGGCATCCTTTCCTACCTGAAAGGTCTTTTGGACCCCATCTTCATCATGGCACCCATCAATGTGCTGTCGGAGGTTTCCACCCCCGTCAGTATGGCGTTCCGTCACTTTGGCAATATCTTGTCCGGTACGGTCATCTCCACACTGCTGTACTGGGCGCTGGCAAGCCTGAGCCACGTCATTTTCGGCTGGCTGCCGGGTGCCTTGAGCCAGATCCAGCTGTTCCAGATCGGCATCCCGGCCTTTACGGGCCTGTATTTCGACTGGTTCGGCGGCTGTATTCAGGCGTTCATCTTCTGTACCCTGACCGCAATTTTCATCAAACGTGCTGCCGGTGAGGACTAAGCCCTCACAACGGCATCTCCCAAAACAAAAAACTTTTTTGGAGGACAAATCTTATGACTGACTTTCAGTACCTCGCTCGTGGTATCGCTCTGGCAGGCTGCGGCATCGGCGCAGGCTGCGCACTGATCGCAGGTATCGGCCCCGGTATCGGCGAAGGCAACGCAGCAGCTGCTGCCTGTGAAGCTGTGGGCCGTCAGCCCGAGTGCAAGAGCGACGTTACCAGCACCCTGATCCTGGGCGTTGCACTTTCCGAGACCACCGGTATTTACGGCTTCGTCACCGGCCTGCTGCTGATCTTCCTGGCACCCGGTATGTTCATGAAGTTCCTGGCATAAGCGGAACCTTTTACAAAATAACGAAAGGAGACGCTTATGGAACTGTACCAGGCGTTGATCACGCTGGACGGCTGGACCTTTCTGGCCCAGATCTGCAACCTGATGATCCAGCTGTTCATCTTCAAAAAGTTCCTGCTGAATCCGGTCAAAAACGTGATCGCAGAGCGCAAGGCGAAGGCAGACAGCCAGATCGCCGATGCCACCAAGCTGCGCACTGAAGCCGAAGCCATGAAGGCAGAGTACGAGCAAAACCTGCAGAATGCCCGCACCGAGGCCAACGAGATCGTTGCCAATGCGCAGAAGACGGCTACCGCCCGCGGCGAAGAGATCGTGGGCGAGGCCCGCGCGCAGGCTGCTGCCCTCAAGCAGAAGGCCGAAGCCGACATTGCGCAGGAGCGCAAGAAGGCCGTGAACGAGGTCAAGGACGAGATCGGCGGCATCGCCATGGAGATCGCCTCCAAGGTGGTGGAGCGTGAGATCAGCGAGAAGGACCACAAGGATCTGATCGACGAATTTATCAAAAATGTGGGTGAAGCATCATGACCGAGACTGCAAGGATGTACGGCGGAAGCCTGTACGATCTGGCGGCGGAGGAAGGGCTGGAGGCCCGCATTCTGGGTGAGCTGGACGAAGCCGTGGCGCTTTTTAAGGCAAACCCGGACTACCTGCATCTGCTCAGCACCCCCAGCATCCCGAAAAGAGAGCGCTGCGGCCTGCTGGATGAAGCACTGCGGGATCAGGTCCACCTCTATGTGCTGAACTTTTTGAAGATCCTGTGCGAGAAGGGCACCCTGCGGGAGCTGTCCGGCTGTGCACGGGCTTACCGTGTGCGCTACAATCAGGCACACGGCATTCTGGAAGCAACGGCGACCACTGCAGTGGCAATGACGGAACAGCAGGCAAAGAGCCTGCACGAAAAGCTGGAAAAGCTCACCGGCAAGACCATCGACCTGAAAACAAAGGTCGATCCGGCAGTGCTGGGCGGCATCCGGCTGGATATCGAAGGCACCGAGCTGGACGGCACGGTGCAGAACCGTCTGTCCGCCCTGCGCAGGGATATTGCTTCCGTGACACTGTGATCGAATTTCCACCCGAAAGATTTTTAAGAATTGAGTGGTGAACAAACAAAGATGCAACTGAAACCTGAAGAAATCTCCAAGATCATCCGTGCGCAGATCAAGCATTACGAAAATGCTATCGAGCAGAGCGAGACCGGCACGGTCATTATGGTGGGCGACGGCATCGCCCGCGCCAGTGGTCTGGAAAAGTGCATGGCAGGTGAGCTGCTTCAGTTTGATAACGGCGAATACGGCATGGCCCAGAATCTGGAGGAGAACACCGTCTCCATCGTTCTGCTGGGCTCCGACGTCGGTATCAAGGAAGGCAGCACTGTCAAGCGCACCGGCAAGGTGGTGTCCGTGCCGGTGGGCGAAGCAATGATCGGCCGCGTGGTCAACGCGCTGGGCCAGCCCATCGACGGCGCAGGCCCCATCGAGACCACCGAGTTCCGCGCCATTGAAAGCCGCGCTCCCGGCATCATCGACCGTCAGCCGGTCAAGGAGCCGCTGCAGACCGGCATCAAGGCCATCGACTCCATGATCCCCATTGGCCGCGGCCAGCGCGAGCTGATCATCGGCGACCGCCAGACCGGCAAGACCACCATCGCCTCCGATACCATCATCAACCAGAAGGGCAAGGACGTCATCTGCATTTACGTTGCCATCGGCCAGAAGCGCTCTACCGTGGCAAACCTTGTGCAGAGCCTGACCGAAGCCGGTGCCATGGGCTACACCATCGTGGTGTCCGCAACGGCATCCGAGCTTTCGCCCCTGCAGTATATCGCACCCTACTCCGGCTGTGCCATGGGCGAATATTTCATGCATCAGGGCAAGCACGTCCTCATCATCTACGACGATCTGTCCAAGCACGCCGTGGCCTACCGTGCACTGTCGCTGCTGATCCGCCGTCCCCCGGGACGTGAGGCTTACCCCGGCGACGTGTTCTATCTGCACTCCCGTCTGCTGGAACGCGCGGCCAAGCTCTCCAATGAGCTGGGCGGCGGCAGCCTGACGGCTCTGCCCATCATCGAGACGCAGGCGGGCGATGTTTCCGCCTACATCCCCACGAATGTCATTTCCATCACCGATGGTCAGATCTTCCTGGAGACGGAGCTGTTCCACTCCGGTGTCATGCCGGCAGTCAACCCCGGCATCTCGGTTTCCCGCGTGGGCGGCAATGCCCAGATCAAGGCCATGAAGAAGGTCGCCGGCACCCTGAAGCTGATCTACTCCCAGTACCGCGAGCTGCAGAGCTTTGCACAGTTCGGTTCCGATCTGGATGCCGACACCAAGGCCCGCCTTGCACAAGGTGAGCGCATCGTGGAAGTGCTCAAGCAGAACCGTTCCGCTCCCGTGCCTGTGGAAAAGCAGGTGGCCATCCTGTATGCGACCATTCACGATCACCTTGTGAAGGTCAAGGTGCCGGACGTGGCCGAGTATGAGAAGGGCCTGTACGAATATCTGGACAACAATGCTGCGGGTGCCGCCGTCATGGAGACCATCCGCACCACCGGCAATCTGGATAAGGATACCGAGGAGCAGCTTAAGAGCGTGCTCACAGCCTATACCGACAGCTTCGTCAAGGCGCACTAAGGAAGGAGGCGTAACGCAATGGCTGGTTCCATGAAGGACATCAAGCTGCGCATCAAAAGCGTAGAGAGCACCATGCAGATCACCAAGGCAATGGAACTGGTGGCTTCCTCCAAAATGCGCCGCGCCAAGGAACGGGTGGAGCACAGCCGCCCCTACTTTGAAACGCTGCATGAGACTTTGACCAAGATCGCCGCGGCCGACCCCCGCGCCCGCAACCCCTACCTGCGCCGTGACGAAGTGAAGCGCACCCTGCTCATCGTCATTGCAGGCGACCGCGGCCTTGCCGGTGGATACAATTCCAACGTGCTCAAGCAGGCCGGGGCCGAAGAAGGCGAAGTGCTGGTGCTGCCCATCGGCAAGCGCTCGGCAGAGTATTTCGTCCATCACGAGGTGCCCCTGTTCACGCAGGAAGTGCTGATGGCGGCAGATGTCTCGGTGGGCGAGTGCTTCCAGCTGTCCCGCCAGATCACGGAAGGATATCTCAAGGGCGAGTACGATGCGGTAAAGATCTGCTACACCCGGTTCGATTCCATGATGACCCAGACCGCAGCCACCATGGAGGTGCTGCCGCTGTCCATCGAACCCACCGAGCAGCAGAAGGCGGATGCCCGCCGCAGCCAGATCCTGTACAAGCCCAGCAGCGAGGAAGTATTCAGCGCGATCATCCCGGAGTATGTGGCAGGCATCGTCTACGGTGCCGTGTGCGAGAGCGTAGCCAGTGAGTTGGCAGCCCGCCGCACTGCCATGGATGCCGCCACCAAGAACGCCGGTGAGATGATCGACCATTTGAACCTGTATTATAACCGTGCCCGTCAGGCTGCCATCACGCAGGAGATTACCGAGATCGTGGCCGGCGCGGAGATTTAAAACCTATCAAAAAGGAGTTGTAGCCTATGTCCGAAAAACATATCGGCAAGGTGCTCCAGGTCATCGGCCCGGTGCTGGACATCCAGTTTGAGGATGGCCAGCTGCCGGAGCTGCTCAACGCCATCGAGATCGACAACCACGGCGAAAAGCTGGTGGTCGAGGTGGCACAGCACACCGGCGATAACGTGGTGCGCTGCATTGCAATGAACAGTACCGATGGTCTGGTGCGCGGCACCGAAGCCGTGGATACCGGCGAACCCATCAAAGTGCCCGTGGGCGACCAGTGTCTGGGCCGCGTGTTCAACCTGCTGGGTGAGCCCGTGGATAACAAGCCCGCCCCGGCCCCGGAGGCCTACTGGCCCATCCACCGCCCTGCTCCCAGCTACGAGGAGCAGCAGTCCACCACCGAGATCCTCGAGACCGGCATCAAGGTCGTGGACCTGATCTGCCCCTACGCAAAGGGCGGCAAGATCGGTCTGTTCGGCGGTGCAGGTGTCGGCAAGACGGTCCTGATCCAGGAGCTGATCTATAACATCGCCACCGAGCACAACGGCTACTCGGTGTTCACCGGCGTTGGCGAGCGCACCCGTGAGGGCAACGACCTGTACGGCGAAATGACCGAGAGCGGCGTTATCAACAAGACTGCGCTGGTCTATGGCCAGATGAACGAACCCCCGGGAGCCCGTATGCGCGTGGCACTGTCCGGCCTGACCATGGCGGAGTATTTCCGCGATGTGAAGAATCAGGATGTGCTGCTCTTCATCGATAACATCTTCCGCTTCACGCAGGCAGGCTCTGAGGTGTCCGCACTGCTGGGCCGTATGCCCTCCGCCGTTGGCTACCAGCCCACGCTGGCCACCGAGATGGGTGCTCTGCAGGAGCGCATCACCTCCACTCGCAAGGGCTCCATCACCTCGGTGCAGGCCGTCTATGTGCCCGCCGATGACCTGACCGACCCGGCCCCTGCCACCACCTTTACCCATCTGGATGCCACCACGGTCCTGAGCCGTGATATCGCTTCGCAGGGCATCTACCCCGCTGTGGACCCGCTGGATTCCACCAGCCGCATCCTCAGCCCGGAGGTCGTGGGTCAGGAGCACTACGAGATCGCCCGCGCCGTCCAGAAGGTGCTGCAGCGCTACAAGGAGCTGCAGGACATCATTGCCATCATGGGCATGGACGAGCTGAGCGAGGAAGACAAGCGCACGGTCAGCCGCGCCCGCAAGGTGCAGCGCTTCCTGAGCCAGAGCTTCCACGTGGCAGAGCAGTTCACCGGTATGCCCGGCCAGTATGTGCCGCTCAAGGAGACCCTGCGCGGCTTCAAGATGATCCTGAACGGCGAGTGCGACGAGCTGCCCGAGAGCGCATTCCTGTTCGCGGGCACCATCGATGACGTGTTCGCAAAAGCGAAGAAAGGGTAAACCATGACGACCTTTCATCTGACGGTGGTCACGCCGGACGGCTGCGCCTTTGACGGGCAGGCCGAGCGCATCGTCTGCCGCGCCATTGACGGCGATCTGGCCATCCTTGCCAAACACGGGGATTACTGCACCGCGCTGGGCATGGGCGAAGCCCATATCGTGGATGCCGAGGGCCAGCGCCGCCGCGCCGCCTGCATGGGCGGGCTGCTGAGCGTGCTGGATGGCGAAGTGCGTCTGGTCGCCACCACATGGGAGTGGGCCGAGGAGATCGATCAGGCCCGCGCTGAGGCTTCCAAGAAGCGCGCGGAGGAGATCCTTGCGAAGAAGAACCTCGACCAGAAGGACTACGAGCTGGCTCAGGCGCGTCTCAAGCGCGCACTGGTGCGTACCTCTATCCACTGAGACAAGAAAAAAGGAGCCATTGCACCAACTGTGCAGTGGCTCCTTTTGCGTGCAAAAAATGAAGTAGAAATTTACACCATGTTTGCCTTTTCGATCAGGCTGCGGATGTGGTGAGCCAGCATTTCAATGGCGGTGGTGTTCTCGCCGCCGTTGGGCACGATGATATCCGCATTGCGCTTGCTGGGCTCCACAAAGGCCTCGTGCATAGGCTTGACGGTGGTCAGGTACTGCTCGATCACGCTGTCCAGACTGCGTCCGCGCTCCTTCACGTCGCGTACCAGACGGCGCAGGATGCGCTCGTCGGCATCGGTATCCACAAAGATCTTGTAGTCGAACAGGGCGCACAGCTCCGGCTCCACAAAGGGCAGGATGCCTTCCACGATCAGCACCGGTGCGGGCTCGATGTGCTGTACCTTGTCGCTGCGGTTGTGGTTGGAGTAGTCGTACACCGGGCAGTCGATGGCGCGGCCTGCCTTCAGCTCCTGCAGATGGTAGATCAGTAAAGCGTTGTCAAAAGCATCCGGGTGGTCGTAGTTCAGCTTGCAGCGCTCCTCAAAGGGCAGCTCGTCGTGGCGCTTGTAATAGCTGTCGTGGGAGATCAGGCGCACTTCATCCTCGCCAAAACGCTCCTTCAGCCGCAGAGCAAGGGTGGTCTTGCCGCTGCCGGAGCCGCATGCAATGCCAATGATCAGATTATTCATAGGGGTCCCTCCTGCATCATCCTGCCGTTTTGGGTGGAAAAAAGGGCAGGAATGGATTATAATAGGTGCAAAGCTGCCTGTCCGGGACACAGCGCCGGGCGGGCTTGTTCCTGTACATCATAACACAAACCGGCACATTTTTACAGTCCCGGGGGCTGCAAATGTGGGAGAAAAGGAAAAATGCCATGCAGAAAAAACAGTTTCAGCAAAATATGAAGGACAAGGTCCGGGTGTTTGAGGATGGCGGCATCCGCCTGCTCAAACGGGGACAGAAGGGCGTGGTACACGCTATTTTCAGCCGTTTTGGCCTAGTGCTGGTTCTGCTGCTTTTACAGGCGTTCGCGCTGTTCAGCCTGCTGCAGTGGTTCGGCGGGCTGCTGCCGCATTATTTTGGCGGCACCCTGCTGGTAACAGCGGCAATGATGGTCTATCTGCTCAATCAGGACATGGACAACAGCGTGCGCATTACATGGCTGGTGGTCACAGCGCTGATGCCGGTGCTGGGCGTGCCGCTGTTCTGGTACACCAAAAGTGATGTGGGCCACAATGCCCTGAAGCGCCGCCTGCTGGATCTGGAGGGCCAGACCCGCGCCCAGCTGCCGCAGAATGAGCAGACCGTGGAGCTTTTGCAGGCGCAGGCACCCGAAGCGATGCCGCTGGCACGGTATCTGCGGGGCAAGGGAGGCGGCTTTCCGGTCTATGCCGACACGGTGGCCACCTACTTCAACGGCGGCGAAGCTATGTTCGATGAAATGCTGCGCCAGCTGGAAACGGCAAAAAAATACATCTTTCTGGAATATTTCATCGTGGATGAAGGCCTGATGTGGGGCCGCATTCTGGAAGTGCTGGCCCGCAAGGCGGCGCAGGGGGTGGATGTGCGGGTGATGTATGACGGCACCTGCGAGTTCTCCACCCTGCCGCGGGATTACCCCAGCCGGCTGGAAGCGCTGGGCATCCAGTGCAAGGTGTTCTCGCCGGTCACGCCCTTCGTTTCCACTCACTACAACTACCGCGACCACCGCAAAATTCTGGTCATTGATGGCCAGGTGGGCTTTACCGGCGGCGTGAATCTGGCAGATGAGTACATCAACCACATCGAAAAGTATGGCCGCTGGAAGGACTCGGCCCTGATGCTGGAAGGCGAAGGTGTGCGCTCCATGACGGCGCTGTTCCTGCAGATGTGGTGCATCCTGCGTCAGCCGGAGTTTGAGCAGTTCCTGTCCGATCCCATCCCGGCGGCAGCAAACGCCAAGGGCTTTGTGGTGCCCTACGGAGACTGCCCGCTGGACGGTGAGCGGGTGGGCGAAATGGTGTACATGGATATGCTCAACCGCGCCCGGAAGTATGTGCACATCATCACGCCGTATCTGATTTTAGACGGCGAGCTGGAAACGGCCCTGCGCTTTGCGGCAGAGCGCGGTGTGGATGTGCACCTGATCCTGCCCGGCAAGCCGGATAAGTGGTTCGTTTATGCACTGGCCAAGACCCACTACAAGGCGCTGATTTCTTCGGGTGTGAAGATCAGCGAGTGGCAGCCCGGCTTTACCCATGCGAAGATCGTGATCGCCGACGGCGTGGAAGCTGTGGCGGGCACCATCAATCTGGACTACCGCAGCCTGTACCATCACTTTGAAAACGCGGTCTGGATGCGCGGCACCGACTGCATTGCCAACATGGAAGCGGATTTTCAGGATACGCTCACCCGGTGCCGCAGGGTGGAGCAGACGAAAGAAAGCATCTGGCAGGGCAAAAAGCTGCTGCATCTGGCGGGCATCCTGCTCAAGTTTATTGCGCCGCTGGTGTGAAAGACTCCTTCCGCCATGGCTGCGTAAGCAGACAGGAGAAGCTCTGAATACAAAAAGGCCCGCTGCCTTTCGACAGCGGGCCTTTTGTTACCGATTTAAATAAAAATCAGCGCTTAGTTCTGCTTCATGCGAGCGAAGCAGTCAGAGCAGTAGACCGGACGGTCCTCACGGGGCTGGAAGGGGACCTTGCAAGCCTTGCCGCAAGCTGCGCAGACAGCATCGAACATCTGACGCTCACCGCTGTTGCTGCGTGCGCCGCCGTTCTTGCGGGCGTCACGGCAGGGCTTGCAGCGCTGGGGCTGATTCTCGAAGCCGCGAGATGCGTAGAACTCCTGCTCACCAGCAGTCCAAACAAATTCCTTACCGCAGTCCTTGCAGACCAGAGTCTTGTCTTCAAACATAGTAGTATCTCCTCTTTAGTTAGTTCTTGCCCACGGAAGGATTGTAACCATACCTTTGGTTTTGGGACCATCGCGCTGATCAGTAAGCTTACCAGGGGCTTGAATGAATGGACGTCCTCCAATTGAGGACTTTTCTATTGTACCGTTCTTTTTGAAATTTGTCAACCAAAAAACAACCATTCGCCTTGCTATTTGTATAGATAGCACAATCCGACAGGGCTGATTTGGGTAAAATAACTGCCGGAAGATGAAAAAGGGGCTGCCGCACATTCCGTGCAGCAGCCCCTGCAAAGCCCTTTGGAAAACGGTTACTTCTCGACGACTTCCTTGGTGTCGCGGGCGATCATCAGCTCCTCGTCGGTAGCAATGACCAGAGTGCGCACCTTTGCGCCCCAGGCAGTGATCTCGCACACATCGCCCACGGGGTGCTTGTTCTTCTCGGTATCGATGCGGATGCCCAGCCAATCCATGTGGTGGCAGACCTTTGCACGGGCAATTGCGTCGTGCTCGCCGATGCCGCCGGTGAAGACGATGGCATCCACGCCGCCCATTGCAGCGATGTAAGCGCCAACGGTCTTCTTGATCTGGTAGTTCAGCATGTCGGAAGCCAGCTGTGCGCGCTTGTTGCCGGCAGCAGCTGCCTCTTCCACGTCACGCTTGTCGCTGGAAACACCGGAGATGCCCAGCAGGCCGGACTTCTTGTTCAGGATCTCGTCCAGCTCGTGGCCGGTGATGTTCAGGGTGTACTTCAGGTAGTTGACCACAGAGGGGTCCAGGTCGCCGCAGCGGGTGCCCATCATCAGGCCGGCCAGCGGGGTCATGCCCATGGAGGTGTCCACGACCTTGCCCTGATCCACAGCGGCAATGGAGGAACCGTTGCCCAGATGGCAGGTGATCAGCTTCAGGCGCTCAATGGGCTCTTCCAGATACTCGGCAGCCTTGTGCGCAACGTACTTGTGGCTGGTGCCGTGGAAGCCGTAGCGGCGCACGCCGTACTTCTCATAGTACTCATACGGAATGGCGTACATATAAGCCTTCGGAGGCATGGTGCTGTGGAAAGCGGTATCGAACACAGCCACCATGGGGATGTTGCCGAACACCTTGCGTGCGGCCTCGATGCCCAGAATGCCGGCGGGGTTGTGCAGGGGAGCCAGAGGGCTCAGCTCGCGGATGGTCTCGATGACCTCGTCGGTGATCAGGCAGCTCTCCTTGAACTTCTCGCCGCCGTGCACGACACGGTGACCGATGGCATCGATCTCGCTCACGTCGTTGATGCACTTGCCTTCGCCGGTGGTCATCTTCTTCACGACCTCGGCAAATGCCTCGGTGTGGGTGGGGAAGATGGCGGGCGTGGTGGCCTTGTGGCCGTTTGCCTCATGGGTGATCATGCTGCTTTCCATGCCAATGCGCTCGCACAGGCCCTTGCACAGCACCTTCTCGCCGTCCATATCGATCAGCTGATACTTCAGAGAAGAAGAGCCGCAGTTAATAACCAGAACTTTCATCTGTGTTGCCTCCTGTATGTTTTTGGTCTGCCCTCTTTTTAAACCTGAGGACAGAATTTTACAGATTCCTGTGTTTATTATATAATAGGGTGGGCGGCTTTTCAAGCCGCAACCCGGGCAAAGCGGTAAAGCTTGTGTACAAGGTTTTTGTACATCCTGCCCACAAATGCGCAAAACCACTGCAGTTTTCTGTATATACGATATAAATTTAACAATCTTTCCGAGGGCGCAGCAGCCCTGCAGAGGAGCTCATCTATGAAATTTGCCGGTATCATTGCAGAGTACGACCCCTTTCACAACGGCCATGCATGGCAGCTGGCGCAGGCAAAAGCGCTGGGAGCACAGCATGTGGCGGTGGCCATGAGCTGCGGGCTGACCCAGCGCGGCGCACTGCCGCTGCTGCCGGAAACGGTGCGGGTGCAGGCCGCCCTGCAGTGCGGGGCAGATCTGATATTTGCGCTGCCTGCGCCCTGTGCCTGTGCGGGGGCAGAGGCTTTTGCCCGGGCGGGGGTGCGCATCCTTGCCGCCGCCGGGTGCGATGCGCTGGTGTTCGGGGCAGAGATGCCGGACGCAGCCCTGCTGATGGAAGCTGCCCGGGTGCTGTGCAGCGCAGCCTACCGCACCGAGCTGAAACGCCAGCTTGCAGCCGGTGCCCGCAGCTTTGCGGCTGCGCGGCAGGCGGCGGTGGAAACGCTCTGCCCGGGCACGGCACTGGCCGCGCTGCTGGATAAGCCCAACAACAATCTGGCAGTGGAATACTGCAAGGCCATTCTGGAACAGGAGGCACCCATGACCCCGGTGCCGCTGCCCCGCGTGGGGGCGGGCCACGGGCAGGCCCTTGCCGAAAGCGGCCACGCACAGTTTGCCAGCGCCAGCGCGCTGCGTGCCCTCTGGGCAGAGCAGGGCGCGGATGCGCTGACTCCTTATGTGCCGGAAAAAGCACTGGAGCTGTATAAAAAAGCGGAAATTGACGGAATGTATACCGACTATGCCGCTGCGGGCCGGTGCGAGCTGGCTCTGCTGCGGGCGGCCTGTGCCCGGCCGGAAGCTTTTGCCGCAGTGCGGGGTGTTTCCGAGGGGCTTGACCACCGGCTGGAAAACGCCGTGCGCAGCTGCACCGGCCTGCCCCAGCTGCTGGACGCGCTGACCACTGTGCGCTACCCCCGGGCGCGGATGCGCCGCCTTGCCATGGATGCCGCACTGGGCTATACGGCAGATACCGTGCCCGCTCTGCCGCCCTATCTGCACCTGCTGGGGGCAAGGCGGGAAGCACTTGTGCTGCTGAAGCATGCAGCCCTGCCGGTGAGCCACTCGCTGGCAAAGCTGGAAAAAGAAAACGATGCCTGCGCCCGCATGGCGGCGGCACAGGCAGGAGCCAGCGATTTTGGCGCACTGTGCCGCCGGGTGCCCGGGCCGATGGGCAGAGCATATCGTCAAAAAATTATCTTTTTGACGAATTGACAAAAAATAATCGAAAAAAATTTATGCAGAAACACTTGTGCCCGGACGGTTTGTGGTGTATGATTAAAGCAATGCAATGTTGGATACAACAAATGAGAATGAAATCGGAAAACCGCACGCAATAAGGAGGAAACTTCATGGCACTTCATGTTCTGGACGAAGCCAACCGCTGTCTGGGCTGCAAAAAGCCGCTGTGCCAGCAGGGCTGCCCCATCCACACCAACATCCCGGAGGTCATTCGGCTGCTCAAGGCAAACCAGATGGACGAAGCTGGCAGGATGCTGTTTGAGAATAACCCGCTGACCACCGTTTGTGCGTTGGTGTGCAACCACGAGAACCAATGCGAGGGCCACTGCGTGCGCAACCGGATGCCCAGCCACGACCCGGTGCACTTCTCCATTATTGAGGACTACATTTCCACGACCTACGCCAACAAAATGACCGCCGGCCCTGCCCCCAAAAACGGCATGAAGGCGGCAGTCGTTGGCTCCGGCCCGGCGGGCCTGACCATTGCGGTGCTGCTGGCACGCTGGGGCTACGATGTGACCATCTTTGATGCCCGCGATAAAATTGGCGGCGTCATGCGCTACGGTATCCCCAACTATCGCCTGCCGGACAGCGTGCTGGACGATTTCCAGTACCGCCATCTGGAGCTGAAGGGCATCAAGGTGCGGCCCAACACCACCATCGGCAAGACCATCACCATCGATGATCTGTTCCGCGACGGCTACAAGAGCGTGTTCATCGGTGCCGGTCTGTGGAAGGCCAACGCCATGCATATCAAGGGCGAAACTTTGGGAAATGTAGCTTTTGGCATCGACTATCTGGCAAACTCCAAGGCGTTCCGTCTGGGCAGCGATATTGCCGTGATCGGCGTGGGCAACTCTGCCATGGACTGCGCCCGCACCGCCATCCGCAACGGTGCCCGCCACGTCACCTGCTATGCCCGCCGCGACGAGAGCTGCATCAGCGCCTCCGAGTACGAGGTGAGCTATGCAAAGCTGGAGGGCGTGGGCTTCCGCTTCTGCAAAGCACCGGTGGAGATCCGGGAGAACGGCCTGATCTGCCGCGATACCGTCAAGGGCGAAGATGGCAGGTTCACTCAGGTGGAGGGCAGTGAGATTTTCTACCCCCACACCGGCGTGATCGTGTCGGTCAGTCAGGGCTCGGAGAGCAACCTCGTCAAGACCACCACCGGCATCGAGACCAACCAGAAGGGTCTGCTCACCGTCAGCGAGGACGGCAGCACCACCCGCGAGGGCGTATTTGCCGGCGGCGATGCCGTGATGGGCGCACGCACCGTGGTGGAGGCGGTGGCTGTGGCCAAGAAGGTGGCCGAATCCATGGATGCCTACATGAAGAGCCTGCCTGCAGAAGAAGTGGCTGACCCCTATGCCAATATCCCGGTGTTCCAGACCCCCACTTCGGACGTGCTGGCAAAGCAGGAGATCTGACGAAATAAAGACAAACTTGGAAGAAACTGTAAAGCTTCTGCGTCTTTGCCGATCTTTGCCGCTCCGTTTGTTGACGGGGCGGCTTTTGCCTTGTATACTATTCATATACTTACTCCTGATTTGTACAAACTGGATATAAAACGGTGAAAGGCGGTGGACGCTATCCTGAAAGCATCCCTCCCGAAACTGCGGGAAAAATTATTGGAAGCGCTGCAGGCAGTGCTGCCCATTGCAGCCATCGTGCTGGTGCTCTGTTTTACCATTGCGCCGGTGTCGCCCAGCATCCTGCTGTGCTTTTTGCTGGGTGCCGCCATGATCGTGGTGGGCATCATGTTCTTCACACTGGGCGCGGAGATGAGCATGACCCCCATGGGCGAGCGCGTGGGTGCGGTGATCACCAAAAGCCGGAAGCTGCCGGTGATCTTGGGCATCGGCTTTCTGCTGGGCTTCCTCATCACCATTTCGGAGCCGGACCTGCAGGTGCTGGCAAATCAGGTGCCCTCCATCCCGAACCGCACCCTTATTTTATCGGTGGCGGCGGGCGTGGGCCTGTTTCTGGTGTTTGCCTTCCTGCGTATGCTCATTGGCATCTCGCTGCCAAAGCTGCTGGTGCTGTTCTACGGCATGATCTTTCTTCTGGCGGCGTTTGTGCCCAAGGAATTTCTTGCTGTGGCCTTTGACTCCGGTGGTGTGACCACCGGCCCCATGACTGTGCCCTTTATCATGGCGCTGGGCGTGGGTGTTTCGTCCATCCGCGGCGACCGCCACGCGGCGGACGACAGCTTTGGTCTGGTGGCCATGTGTTCCATCGGCCCCATTCTGGCAGTGCTCATTCTGGGCATCGTGTTCCGCGCCTCGGACAGCACCTATATCCCGCCGGTGCTGCCGGAGGTGAGCGACTCGGTGGAGCTGTGGCAGCTGTTCCATGTCAGCCTGCCTACGTATCTGGAAGAGATCGCTGTCTCGCTGCTGCCCATCATTGTGATGTTCGGCATTTTTCAATTTGCGGCTCTGCACATGGACCGCCGGTCGCTGGGCCGCATTGCGGTGGGTCTTGCGTATACCTACGTGGGCCTTGTGCTGTTCCTCACCGGCGCAAATGTGGGCTTTATGCCCGCCGGTAATTATCTGGGTCAGGTGCTGGCCGGGCAGAGCTTCCGCTGGATCATCATTCCCATTGGAATGCTCATCGGTTACTTCATCGTCAAGGCCGAGCCGGCCGTCTATGTGCTGAACAAGCAAGTGGAAGAGGTGACCGACGGTGCCATTTCGGCCAAGGCCATGGGCATGGCACTCTCGGCAGGTGTTTCCATCTCGGTGGGCCTTGCCATGGTGCGGGTGCTCACCGGTATTTCCATTTTGTGGTTCCTCGTGCCGGGCTATGTGTTTGCCATCGGCATCTCCTTTGTGGTGCCAAAGCTCTTCACAGCCATCGCGTTTGACGCGGGCGGTGTGGCTTCCGGCCCCATGACGGCTACCTTCCTGTTGCCGCTGGCACAGGGCGCATGCGTAGCGGTGGGAGGCAACATCGTCACCGACGCTTTCGGCGTGGTGGCGATGGTCGCCATGACGCCGCTCATCACGGTGCAGCTGATGGGCCTTGTGGCACAGCTGCGCACCCGCAAGGCCCGGCGGCTGCAGCCTGCGGCCGTGGGTGAGGCCTTTGCCGGACTGCCGGACGATGATATCATTGAACTGTAAGGAGGGTGCGGTATGAGTACATTGTTTTTGCTGGTCACCATCACCGACCGCCGCTCCACCGATGCCTTTCTGCAGCTGTATGAGAGCCACGGCGTGAATGTGAGCCTGCGCACTGTGGGCAGCGGCACCGCCGTGCGGGAAACGCTGGCCACGCTGGGTCTGGAAAAGACCGAGAAGGCGGTGCTGCTGGCGGTGGTGACAGAGGATACATGGAAGGCCGTCCGGACAGACCTGCGCCGCAAAATGCGCATCGACGTGCCGGGCACCGGCATTGCATTCACGGTGCCGCTGAGCAGCATCGGCGGCAGAAGGGCGCTGATGTTCCTCACCCAGCACCAGCCGCTGACATTGAAGGAGGAGAGCACCTTGAAGGATACCCGTTACGAACTGCTGCTGGTGATCGCCAATCAGGGCCACACCGGCACCATTATGGATGCCGCCCGCGCCGCAGGTGCCGGCGGTGGCACGGTGATCCACGCCAAGGGTACCGGCATGGAAGGCGCAGCCCAGTTCCTTGGCGTGGAGCTGGTGAACGAAAAGGAGCTGGTGCTCATCGTGGCCCGCACGCCGGAAAAGAACCGCATCATGAAAGCCATCATGGACGGTGCCGGGCCAAAGGCGGGTGCGATCGTGTTCTCGCTGCCGGTGACGGATACCGCCGGTCTGCGTCTGCTGGAGGACGAGGAACCGGTGCAGGAGACCTCTGCGCAGTAAACAACAAAATGTAATTTATTCCGGGATTATTCCGCATTTATGGGCGAAACGCTTGATAAATGCGGATTTTTTCGTTATCATAAAAGAAAGAAATTCAAGAACGAGGGACAAAAGATGATAAAGCTTTCATATGAGCAGCAGATCGCATTCAATTCGCTGTCCATCATCGTGGGCAATGCACTGTATGCGCTCACGGTGGTGCTGTTTCTTGTGCCGTCAGGCCTGATCACCGGCGGTGCCACCGGCATCGCACTGGGCATCAACCGTGCATTGGGACTGCCGGTGTCCGGTGTGTTGTTCGTCATCAACATGACCATGCTTACGGTGGGCTGGGTGCTGCTGGGGCGGCGCTTTGCCATCACCACCATTGCCAGCACCGTGCTCAGCCCCCTGTTTCTGGCTCTGTGGGAGCGGGTGTTCACAGGCTTTGTGCTCACCGATGATCTGGTGCTCAACACCATTTTTGCAGGCCTCGGCGTAGGCGTTTCGCTGGGCATCACCATCCGGGCAGGCGCATCCACCGGCGGCATGGACATCCCTCCGCTGGTGCTGAACAAATATTTCCACATCCCGGTGTCGGCCAGTATGCTGGTGTTCGATATGCTCATCCTCTGCCTGCAGGCGGCGTTCAGCCCGCTGCAGCAGTGTCTGTACGGTATCGTGATGGTGATCGTGTATACGGTGGTGCTGGACAAGGTGCTCATCTTCGGCACTACCCGCACCGAGGTAAAGATCATCAGCCAGCACGCCGATGATATCCGCGAAGCCATCTTCATCCAGCTGGACCGCGGCGTGACTGTGCTGCATGGCGAGGGAGGCTACAGCCACGAGCCGGAGCAGGTGCTGCTGAGCATCGTGAGCAACCGCCAGCTGCCGAAGCTGGAAAAGCTGGCCCATGCCATCGACCCCACCTGCTTTATGATCGTGAGCCATGTGACCGAGGTGAGCGGGCGCGGCTTCTCGCTGGAAAAGAACTATCAGGCGTGACGGGGAGGGCTTTAAGGAAAGCGGATTTTCCGCAAGGCTCTTGCAAAACAGGCATGGTTTGGGGTATAGTATAGAAAGACGGTAGGTTTTACCGCAAAAGACCCCCCATACAGAAAGGAAAACCATCATGTTTGATATTTTCAATATGCTCAAGAAGGAAGAACACAAGGACGCAAAGCAGGTGACCCGCGAGACCATCATCGGCGATATCCTGGATATGGACCAGACCACCGCTCCCTACTTCATGGAGATCGGCATGCACTGTCTGGGCTGCCCTGCATCCCGCGGCGAGAGCATCGAGGAGGCCTGTGCTGTCCACGGCGTGGACTGCGATGAGCTGATCGAAAAGCTGAACGAGCATCTGGCCGCAAAGAAGGCATAAATTGCTGCCCACACTGGATGCGCGTCTGGCTGCCGCCGCAGAGCTTGTGCGGCCGGGAGAGCCGGTGGCGGACATCGGCTGCGACCACGGCAAGCTGACGGCGGTGCTGGCGGCTTCGGGAAAATACCCGAAGGTGATCGGTGCCGACCTGCGGCCCGGCCCGCTGGCAAAGGCAGAGCAGACGCTGGAACATGCAGGCTGTAAAGACCGCGCTGAGCTTCGGCTTGGCGACGGTCTTTCTGTGCTTACGGAGAACGAAGTAGGCAGCATCGTGCTGGCGGGCGTTTCCGCCCAGACCACTTGGGAAATTTTAGAGAAAGCCCCGTGGGTGTTCACCGTGGGAGGGCCGCGGATCATCATGATCCCGGCCACCCGCCACGACGCGCTGCGCCGCTGGTTGTGGGAGCATGGCTTCTCCTTTGCAGCCGACCGCCCGGTGCAGGCGGCGGGCCGCTGGTACGCGGTGATGGCGGCGGAGTACACCGGCAGGGTGTATGCGCCCACCTTTGCCGAGTGCCTGTTTGGCAGTACGGGAGAGTGGCCCGAGGGAAAAGGCTACGCCGACTGGCAGAAGGCAAAGCTGCCCCGGATGCGCCTTGGCGTGCCGGATGGCAGTCCGCTTGCGCAGGAAATCGATAGTTTATTAGCTGGCTTGCCCTTTCAGGCCGCTTCGCGTCCAGCTCTCCCAAAGGGAGAGCCTTTGGCAAAATGATGAACGTTGCATGGAATGCCAAGGCCTCTCACCATGGGAGAGGTGGCATTGCGTAAGCAATGACGGAGAGGGCGAGGATGGTGAAGATATGATAACAGTTAATCAGATATACGAAGCAATGCAGGCCATCGCGCCGCTGGAACTGGCCGAAAGCTGGGACAATCCCGGCCTGCTGGTGGACTGCGGCGGCGCGGTGCACCGTGTGCTGACGGCGCTGGACATCACCCCTGAGGTGGTGGAGGAAGCCGCCGCAAAGCAGTGTGAGATGATCGTGTCCCACCACCCGGTCATTTTTGACCCGCTCAAAAGGCTTGGCCCGCAGGATGTGCCGTTCCAGCTGGTGCAGGCGGGCATTTCTGCCATCTGTATGCACACCAATCTGGATGCTGCCGAGGGCGGCGTGAACGAAGTGCTGGCAGGCATCTTTGACATGAAGAATATGGAAACCTTTGCCGAGGGCTGCGGCCGTGTGGGAGCCATTGAAGAAATCGCGGTTCCGGAGCTTGCCCGCAAGGCACAGCAGGAGCTTGCTGCGCGCTGCAACCAGCCGAAGAACGGCCCGGCGGTGCAGGTGAAGTTTGTGGATGCGGGTAAGCCGGTCAAGCGCTTGGCGGTCATCAGCGGTGCGGGCGGAAGCCTGTTTGCAGATGCCATTGCTATGGGCGCGGACTGCCTGCTGACCGGTGAAGCCAACCACCACCACGCCATCGATGCCAAGCGGCTGGGCCTTTCGCTCATTGCGGCGGGCCACTATGCCACCGAATTTCCGGTGACTGCCGCCGTGGCTGCAAAGCTGCGCGCCGCCCTGCCGGAGCTGGAAGTGCTGGTGAGCACTGAAAACCGGGATCCGTATACGTATTTATAAGAAAAGCTGCAATAAGGTGAACGGCCTCGCCCTCTCAGTCTCGCATCTGCTCGACAGCTCTCCCAAGGGGAGAGCCCTTGGCAAAACCATGAACCTTGCGTAGACTGCCAAAGCCTCTCACTTTGGGAGAGGTGGCACGGCGTTAGCCGTGACGGAGAGGGCGAGGCCGCTTAAAATAAAAGAATTTCCATTCCAAATCATAAACGAGGTAAACACTATGGCACTGGATGCCGCGACACTGGCCCTTACGGCAGCAGAGCTCAAAGCAACGCTGACCGACGCCAAGATCGCAAAACTATTTGAACCCACCCGCGATGAGCTGGTGCTCACCCTGCGCACCCGCACCGATACCTATGCGCTGCTGCTTTCGGCCCGCAGCGGTTCTGCCCGGGTGTGCCTGACCGAAGAAAGCTTTGAAAACCCGGAGACGCCGCCCTCCTTCTGCATGCTGATGCGCAAGCACCTGACCGGCGGCAGGCTGCTGGATGTGCACATGGAGCCGGGAGACCGCATCGTCTACTTTGATTTCCAGTGCACCAACGAGATGGGCGACCTTGTGCGCAACACCCTGTGTGCCGAGCTGATGGGCCGCTACTCCAATCTGGTTCTGGTGCAGAACGGCAAGATCATTGACGCACTCAAGCGCGTGGATTTTGAGGACAGCGATGTGCGCCAGCTGCTGCCGGGCCTGCCCTACACCACGCCGCCCAAGCCTGCAAGACCGGACTTCCTGCTGGTGAGCAGTGCGTCCATCGTGGCAGCAGCCTGCCAGAGAGATCTGCCGGTGGCAGATGCCCTCAACAAGACCGTGGCCGGTGTTGGCCCGGTGGTCTGCCGCGAAGCTGCATGGCGTGCCTTTGACGGCGAACATCTGCCCGCCAATGAGCTGACCGAGGAACAGAAGCGCAAGCTTATGGCCGCCATCGACGAGCTGAAGGAAGAGCACGCAACCGGCGGTACGCCCTGCAGCGTCACCGACCCCAGCGGAAAGCCCATCGAGTATACCTTTTTCCGCCCGCAGCAGTACGGCGAAAAGTATATAATAAAGGAATGGCCCTCCTTCAACGCCATGCTGGAGGGCTACTACGCTGAGAAGGACCGCGCGGAACGCCTGCGCACCAAAAGCAAGGAGCTGCACAAGGCCGTGCACAATATGTACGAGCGCGCCGTGCGCAAGCAGGCCGCCCGTCAGGAAGAGCTTGCTGCCAGCGGCAAGAGCGAAAAGCTGCGTCTGTACGGTGAGCTGCTCTCGGCAAACCTCTATCTGGCCCAGAAGGGCATGAAGAGCATCACCGTGCCCAACTGGTACGACGAGGGCAAGGAAGTGACCATCCCGCTGGACCTGCGGTTCACACCCAGCCAGAACGCTCAGAACTTCTTCAAGAACTACAAAAAGAAGCAGACCGCCGCCCGGATGCTGGTGGACCTGCTGGCAGAGGGTGAAAAGGAGATCGCCTATCTGGAAACGGTGCTCTACGAGGTGGAGTCCGCTTCCGGTGAAGCGGCCCTCAACGAGATCCGGGCAGAGCTGAAGAGTCAGGGCTACCTGAAATACTACAAGCAGCGGGATAAGCGCCAGAAGCCTGCAGACTTCCTGCGGTTCACTTCCACCGATGGCTTTGAGATCCTGGTGGGCCGCAACAACGCCCAGAACGACAAGCTCACCCTCCACACCGCCCGGGGCAAAGACCTGTGGTTCCATGTGCAGAAGGCCCCCGGCAGCCACGTTGTGGTCATGAGCCGGGGCGAGGAGATCCCGGACACCACCAAGCAGGAGGCCGCCGAGCTGGCAGTCATCTATTCCAGCACCTACAAGGCGGGCACCGGTGCCAAGGTGGCGGTGGACACCACTGAGGTGAAGAACATCTGGAAAGCCAGCGGTGCCAAACCCGGCATGGTGCTGTACGAGGTGTACACCACCGTCTACATCACGCCCCGGGATGGGCTGGAGGAGCAGCTGAAGAAAAAGTAAAAACGAACTCCTTCAGGCGCTTACGCGCCAGCTCCCTCACGGAGGGAGCCCTTGGCAGTACGGAAAAGTTTCCCTCTTTGCCAAGGGCTCTCCCTTTGGGAGAGCTGGCAAAGCCGACAGGCTTTGACTGAGAGGGCGAGGACGGTAGTGCTCCGGCCCTGCTTTTTATTATATATGTATAAAAGCGGCAGAACAGCCCATACTAAGCACTGCGCAGCGGGCGCGGCAGAGTTTTCCACCGGCAGAAAAGTCTGCGGATTGTGCATCTTGCACAGAAAATGCGCTCTTTGACAAAACGGAGAAAATAAAAAAGAAAATTCGTTCTTTTTTCTAAAAAACACTTGCCAAATGCACGAAGGTGTGATAGAATAACTCTCGGCTGCAAAGGGCTTGTGCGATACAAGTCGTGCAGGCCAGCGATATGCGTAGATGCGGGAGGTTGTCATCCGGCGATAGCTGCGATGGGTTATTTCCGCGGAGTATGTCCGATCTTAGAACCGGGCGAAAGAATTACTGACAGCGATGGAATACGTTCCCTCGGCAGAGAAGTTACTCCTCTGCGAAACGGGCGGAACCAATGTTCGGATTTGATTTGCTAATATGTTTCCGGGAGAACTGCCATGCGGTTCACCGGTTTTTATAGTGCCAAATCGAGGAACACCCGGAACTGTGTAGAGCAATTTATCGGCTCGCCTAGGGCAAAATCAATTTTTTCAGGAGGCGTAAGCAATGGCAGTCAAAGAGAAAATCAGAATCCGTCTGCAGAGCTATGATGCTCAGCTGATCGATGCCGCAGCAGAGAAGATCGTGGAGACCGCAAAGCACACCGGTGCACGCGTGTCCGGCCCCATCCCCCTGCCCACCGATCGTGAGATCGTTACCGTTCTGCGCGCTACCCACAAGTACAAGGATAGCCGCGAGCAGTTCGAGAGCCGCACTCATAAGCGTCTGATCGACATTCTGAAGCCGTCCAACAAGACGGTCGAGGCTCTGATGAGCCTCCAGCTCCCCGCTGGCGTGGACATCGAGATCAAGCTGTAAAAGACACTCGATCAAATTCGATGCCCTCGTTTCCCGAGGGGTCATGTTGGCAGTGACGTGCGCTGCCAACCAATAACCTTTACAGGAGGAAAAGAAAATGGTTAAAGGCATTATCGGCAAGAAAGTCGGTATGACCCAGCTGTTCGACGCGAACGGCAAGGTCGTCCCCGTCACCGTCATCGAGGCTGGTCCCTGCACCGTCGTGCAGAAGAAGACCGTCGAGAGCGATGGCTACCAGGCTGTTCAGCTGGGCTTCGGCGAGGTTTCCGCCAAGAAGGTCAACAAGGCAGCTGCAGGCCACTTCAAGAAGGCAAACGTTGCCCCCAAGAAGACCCTGCGCGAGTTCCGTCTGGAAGATGTTTCCGCAATGAACGTTGGCGACGTGCTGAAGGCTGATGTCTTCGCAGAGGGCGACAAGGTGGACGTTGTGGGCGTTTCCAAGGGCAAGGGCTACCAGGGCGTTATCAAGCGCTACGGTCAGCACCGTCTGCGTGAGAGCCACGGCACCGGTCCTGTTGCTCGTCATGCAGGTTCTAACGGTTCCACTTCTACCCCTGCTCGCGTGTTCCCCGGCAAGCGCCTGCCCGGCCACATGGGCTTTGTGCGCGTCACCGTGCAGAACCTGACTGTTGTCAAGGTTGACACCGAGAACAATCTGATCGCTGTCAAGGGTGCGGTCCCCGGTTCCAAGGGCACCATCATCACTCTGGCCAACAGCGTGAAGGCGTAAGGAGGAAAGCTACAATGGCAAAGTTTAACGTAGTCGATATGAACGGTCAGCATGTTAGCGAGATCGAGCTTTCCGACGCCGTGTTCGGTATCACCCCGAACGAGAAGGCTGTCCACATTGCTGTGGTGAACTTCCTGGCCAACCAGCGTCAGGGCACCCAGAACACCAAGATCCGCATGGAAGTTTCCGGCGGCGGCAAGAAGCCCTGGCGTCAGAAGGGCACCGGCCACGCTCGTCAGGGTTCCATCCGTGCACCGCAGTGGACTCACGGCGGCGTCGCTCTGGGCCCCAAGCCCCGCAGCTACAACTACCACATCAACAACAAGGTCAAGCGTCTGGCTCTGCTGAGCGTGTTGTCCGACAAGGCTGCCAATGGCAACATGGTCGTTGTTGACAAGTTCGCTTGCGATGAGTACAAGACCAAGACCGTGGTTGCAATGCTGAACGCTGTTGGTGCCGGCAAGAAGAACCTGCTGGTCAACGAGACTGTCGATGCAAAGTTCGTCAAGAGCGCTGGCAACATTGCCGGTGTGAAGACCACCTTCGCAGGCAGCGTGAACACCTACGATGTGCTGAACGCCGACAAGCTGATCATCAGCGTCGACGCAGCTAAGAAGCTCGAGGAGGTGCTTGGCTAATGAAAACCGCACATGATATCATCCTGAAGCCGGTCATTACCGAGAACTCCATGGCTGGCATCGCTGACAAGAAGTACACCTTCAAGGTCGCTACCGATGCTACCAAGGTCGAGATCGCTCAGGCCGTTGAGGTCCTGTTCCCGGGCGCTAAGGTCGCAAAGGTCAACACCATCTCTGTGCGCGGCCGTTTCCGCCGCCAGGGTATGCACGCCGGTT
The DNA here is from genome assembly GCF_003478175.1 of Faecalibacterium sp. OF03-6AC. Lineage (NCBI taxonomy): Bacteria > Bacillati > Bacillota > Clostridia > Eubacteriales > Oscillospiraceae > Faecalibacterium > Faecalibacterium sp. OF03-6AC. Next base: position 42,572 of record NZ_QUEN01000002.1, read on the forward strand.
ACACCGCTGCATCCAAGAAGGCTATCGTGACCCTGACCAAGGACTCCAAGGAGATCGAGTTCTTCAACAGCATGGTCTAAGCCGAACCCGCCGAGGGTTCCTCTATGGGGATATGACCCCGATAATAATTCATAAGATAAACAAAGGAGAATAGCATTATGGCTATCAAGAAGTATGGCCCCACTACTCCGGGCCGCCGCGGCATGACCGTCACGGATTACAGCGTCCTGTCCAAGGTCGCTCCCGAGCGCAGCCTGCTGGAGCCCATGAAGAAGCACAGCGGCCGCAACAACACCGGTCGCATCACCGTCCGTCATCAGGGCGGCGGCAACCGCACCAAGTATCGTGTCATCGACTTCAAGCGTCAGAAGACCGATATGCCCGCTACCGTCAAGACTCTCGAGTACGATCCGAACCGCAGCGCATTCATCGCTCTGGTCGAGTACACCGATGGCGTCAAGAGCTACATCATTGCTCCCGATGGCCTGAAGGTGGGCGATGTGGTCGTCAGCAGCAAGTCTGCCGATATCAAGCCCGGCAACTGCCTGCCCTTCGAGAACATCCCCGTCGGTACCATCATCCATAACATCGAGCTGTATCCCGGCCGCGGCGCTCAGCTGGTTCGTTCCGCTGGCAACATGGCTCAGCTGATGGCTAAGGAGAATGGCTACGCTCTGGTTCGTCTGCCCTCTGGTGAGATGCGCAACGTGCCCGTGAACTGCACCGCAGTCATCGGTCAGGTTTCCAACATCGACCACGAGAACGTCAACCTGGGCAAGGCTGGCCGCAAGCGCCACATGGGCGTTCGTCCCGGCAGCCGTGGTACCGTCATGAACCCCTGCGACCATCCCCACGGTGGTGGCGAGGGCCGCGCACCTGTTGGTCACTCCGGTCCTATGACTCCCTGGGGCAAGCCCGCTCTGGGTCTCAAGACTCGCAAGCATCATAAGCGCTCCGATAAGCTGATCGTGAAGCGTGCAGGTAAGTAAGAGAGGAGTTTAAGACAATGGGTAGAAGCATTAAAAAAGGACCTTTCGTCCAGGCTGCTCTTATGAAGCACGTTGAAGCGATGAACGCTTCCGGCAAGAAGCAGGTCATCAAGACCTGGAGCCGCGCCTCCACGATCTTCCCCGAATTCGTTGGTCACACCTTTGCCGTCCACGACGGCCGCAAGCATGTGCCTGTGTATGTGACTGAGGACATGGTTGGCCACAAGCTGGGTGAGTTCGTTCCCACCCGTACCTTCAAGGGCCACACTGGTAATTCTAAGTAATAGAGGGAGGAACACAACATGGAAGCTCGGGCAATTCTTCGTTATGCCCGCATTAGTCCTCGTAAGGTGTCTATCGTTATGGACCTGATCCGTAACAAGCCCCTGGACGAAGCGCTGGCAATCCTGCAGTACACCCCGAAGGCAGCTTGTGAGCCCCTTCTGAAGCTGGTGAAGTCTGCAGCCGCTAATGCGGAAAACAACTTCAATATGGACAAGAACAACCTCTACGTCGCCGAGTGCTACGTCTGCCCCGGCCCGACGCTGAAGCGCATGATGCCTCGTGCACAGGGCCGCGGCTACCGCATCCTGAAGCGCACCAGCCACATGACCGTTGTTCTGAAAGAGAAAGAGTAAGGAGGGAAAACAATGGGCCAGAAAGTAAATCCGCACGGCATTCGTGTCGGCGTTATTAAAGACTGGGACAGCCGCTGGTTTGCCTCCAAGAAGGATTTCAGCGATAACCTCGTCGAGGACCACAAGATCCGCACTGAGCTGAAGGCTCAGCTGAAGGATGCTGGTGTGCCCAAGATCGAGATCGAGCGTACTGTGGACCCGTCCACTTCCGCTCCTCGCGTAACTGTCAACATCTACTGCGCTAAGCCCGGCATGGTCATCGGCAAGGGCGGCGAAGAGCGCGTTGCTCTGCAGAACAAGCTGACCAAAGAGTATGGCAAGACTGTCATCGTCAACGTCATCGAGGTCAAGAGCGCTGCTACCAACGCTCAGCTGGTCGCTGAGGATATCGCTCGTCAGCTGGAGAACCGCGTGACCTTCCGCCGTGCCATGAAGCAGTGCATGCGCAATGCCATGAGCCCCCGCGATCGCGCAACCGTTCCCGCAAAGGGCATCAAGGCAATGTGCTCCGGCCGTCTGGGCGGCGCTGATATCGCTCGTACCGAGAGCTATCACGAGGGCACCATCCCCCTGCAGACCCTGCGTGCTGACATTGACTACGGCTTTGCAGAGGCTGCTACCACCTACGGCCGCATCGGTGTCAAGGTGTGGGTCTACAAGGGCGAAGTCCTGAAGAGCGCTAAGACCGCTCAGAAGAAGGAAGGAGGCAACAAGTAATGTTACTGCCTAAGCGTGTTAAGTATCGCCGCGTCCAGCGCGGCCGCATGACCGGTAAGGCTACCCGCGGCAACGTGGTGTGCCAGGGCCAGTACGGCCTTGTTGCTCTGGAGCCGGCATGGATCTCTTCCACCCAGATCGAGGCTGCTCGTGTTGCCATGACTCGTTACATCAAGCGTGGCGGCAAGGTGTGGATCAAGATCTTCCCCGATAAGCCCGTAACTGAAAAGCCCGCTGAGACCCGCATGGGTTCCGGTAAAGGCTCTCCCGAATACTGGGTCGCTGTTGTGAAGCCCGGCCGCGTTCTGTTCGAGCTGGCAGATGTCGATGAGACCACTGCCCGTGAGGCTCTGCGTCTGGCTATGCACAAGCTGCCCATCAAGTGCAAATTTGTTGTCCGTGAGGACTCCGTGAAGGAGGATGGCACCAATGAAGGCTAATGAACTCCGCGAAATGCAGACCGCAGAGCTGACCAGCAAGCTGGCAGACCTGAAGGCCGAGCTGTTTAACCTGCGCTTCCAGCATGCCATCAACCAGCTGGAGAACCCCGGCCGCATCGAAGCAGTCAAGAAGGACATCGCCCGCGTGATGACCGTTCTGGCTGAGAAGCAGTAAGGAGGTTAAACGATGGAAGAACGTAATCTGAGAAAGACCCGCGTCGGCGTCGTCGTGTCCGACAAGATGGATAAGACCATCGTGGTTGCCGTTAAGGATAGCGTGCAGCACCCCCTGTACAAGAAGATCCTGAAGCGTACCGCCAAGTTCAAGGCTCGTGATGAGCAGAACGAGTGCGGCATCGGTGACCGTGTTGAGATCATGGAGTGCCGCCCCCTGTCCAAGGATGTGCGCTGGCGCCTGGTCCGTATCGTTGAGAAGGCAAAGTAATTTGCCCGCTGCTTTGAACAGTTTGAAAGGAGATATCTGATATGGTTCAGATGCAAACTTATCTCAAAGTTGCCGACAACACCGGTGCCAAGGAGCTGATGTGCTTCCGCGTGCTGGGCGGCACCCGCAAGAGATACGCAAACATTGGTGACGTCGTGGTCTGCTCTGTCAAGAAGGCAGCCCCCGGCGGCTCCGTTAAGAAGGGCGACGTCGTCAAGGCTGTCATCGTGCGCAGCAAGCATGGCGTGCGCCGCGACGACGGCTCCTACATCCGTTTCGATGAGAACGCCGCCGTTATCGTCATGGCCGACAAGAGCCCCAAGGGTACCCGTATCTTTGGACCCGTTGCTCGCGAGCTGCGTGATGCCGGCTACACCAAGATCCTGAGCCTGGCTCCGGAATCGCTGTAAGGAGGTTTTAAAAATGAATAATCTTCATGTTAAAACCGGCGACAACGTTATGATCATCAGCGGCAAGGACAAGGGCCACACTGGTAAGGTCCTGCAGGTCAGCCCCTCTGAGAACAAGGTCATCGTTGAGGGCCAGAACATGGTTACCAAGCACGTCAAGCCTCGTCGTCAGGGCGAGCAGGGCGGCATCGTCAAGGCTGAGGGTGCTATGTACGCATCCAAGGTCATGCCCATTTGCCCCAAGTGCGGCAAGGCCGTGCGTGTGGGCCACGTCGAGAAGGACGGCAAGATGGTTCGCGTCTGCAAGAAGTGCGGCGCTGAGCTGTAAGAAAGGAGTAAGGAACAATGGCTCGTTTGAAAGAACAGTATGTCAATGAAATTGCTCCTGCTCTGAACTCCAAGTTCGGTTACAAGAGCGTCATGCAGATCCCCAAGCTGGACAAGGTCGTCATCAACGTTGCCTGCGGCGAAGCCAAGGACAACGAGAAGATCCTGGAAGCTGTCATGAAGGATCTGGGCCAGATCACTGGCCAGAAGGCAGTCGTCTGCCGTGCCAAGAAGAGCGTTGCTAACTTCAAGCTGCGCCAGGGCACTCCCATCGGCTGCAAGGTCACCCTGCGCGGTGAGCGTATGTATGAGTTCGTCGATCGCTTCTTCAACATCGCACTGCCCCGTGTCCGCGACTTCCGCGGCATCAACGGCAACGGTTTTGATGGCCGCGGCAACTTTGCATGCGGCATCAAGGAGCAGATCATCTTCCCCGAGATCGACTTCGAGAAGGTCGATGCAGTCCGCGGCATGGATGTCTGCTTTGTCACCACTGCCAAGACTGACGAAGAGGGCAAGGAGCTGCTGAAGGCTCTGGGCGCTCCGTTCGCAGAGAACAACTAAGGGAGGAGATTTCTACAATGGCTAAACTGTCTATGAAGCTGAAGCAGTCTCGTCCTGCTAAGTTCTCTACCCGTGCATACACCCGCTGCCGCATCTGCGGCCGTCCCCACTCCGTGCTGCGCAAGTACGGCGTGTGCCGTGTGTGCTTCCGTGAGCTGGCCTACAAGGGCGAGATCCCGGGCGTGAAGAAGGCTTCCTGGTAATCAAGCCAGAGGGCCGGATAATTTGTCGGATATCCGCCCCGGGGCAACGATGTTTCGGGGCGGTATCATTATAAAACAAACGAGAGCTAATCTAAGGAGGTTAGTGGCAAATGCAGATTACTGATCCTATCGCGGACCTGCTGACTCGCATCCGCAACGCTAGCACTGCCAAACACCCTTCTGTGGAGATCCCCGCTTCCAACATGAAGAAGGCTATCTGCCAGATTCTGGTTGACGAGGGCTACATCAAGGGCATGCAGGTCAAGAACGACACCGTTCAGGGCACCATCGTTGTCACCCTGAAGTATCAGGCTAACGGCGAGCCCGTTATCGCTGGTCTGCGCCGCGTGTCCAAGCCCGGCCTGCGCATCTACACCAACTGCGAGGATATGCCCAAGGTCATGAAGGGCCTGGGCACCGCAATCATTTCCACCTCTAAGGGCATCATGACTGATAAGGCTGCACGTGCTGCACACGTCGGCGGCGAAGTCCTGGCCTACGTGTGGTAAGAAAGGGGTAAAAGACAATGTCGAGAATTGGAAGAAAACCCATCGTCATTCCTGCCGGCGTTACTGTCACTGTCGATGAGGCAGCACATCACGTCGCCGTCAAGGGCCCCAAGGGCAGCCTGAATTCCAACTATCATCCCCTGATGACCGTCAAGGTCGAGGGCAATGAAGTTCTGGTTACTCGCCCCAATGACGAACCCCAGGCCCGCAGCCTGCACGGCCTGACCCGTACCAACATCGCCAACATGGTGAACGGTGTTGTGAACGGCTACGAGAAGAAGCTGGAGATCGTGGGCGTTGGTCTGCGCTGCCAGAAGCAGGGCTCCAACCTGGTCATGAACCTGGGCTTCTCTCATCAGGTGAACATTCCTGATACTGAGGACTGCACCATCGTGTGGCAGGATCCCAACCACTTCACCGTTACCGGTATTGACAAGCAGAAGGTCGGCCAGTATGCTGCCGAGATCCGCGCCAAGAAGCCGCCCGAGCCTTACAAGGGCAAGGGCATCCGCTACGAGGGCGAGGTTGTCAAGCACAAAGAAGGCAAGGCCGGCAAGGGCAAGAAATAAGGTAAGGAGTGAAAGACAATGGTTAAGCAGATCGACAAGAACGAAGCTCGTCTTCGTCGTCATCGCCGCGTTCGTAACAAGATTAGCGGCACCGCAGCACGTCCTCGCCTGGATGTTTTCCGCTCCGCCAAGCACATTTACGCTCAGATCATCGATGATGAGCAGGGCGTGACTCTGGTGTCGGCTTCTACTATGGACAAGGACTTCAACGGCAACGGCGGCAACGTCGAGGCCGCTGCTGAGATCGGCAAGAAGATCGCAGCAAAGGCTCTGGAAAAGGGCATCACCGAGGTCGTGTTCGACCGTGGTGGCTACGTTTATCATGGCCGTGTTAAGGCCCTGGCTGATGGCGCCCGTGAGGGCGGCCTGAAGCTGTAATGAGAGGAGGAAACACATTATGGCTATGAGAAACCGTGAAGACGACGGCATGATCACCAAGGTTGTCTCCATCAACCGCGTTTCCAAGACTGTCAAGGGCGGCCGCATCATGAAGTTTGCCGCTCTGGTTGTCGTGGGCGACGGCAAGGGCACCATCGGTTACGGCATCGGCAAGTCCGGCGAAGTGCCTGAGGCAATCCGCAAGGGCGAAGCTGCTGCTAAGAAGAACATGCACAAGGTTGCCCTGAAGGGCACCACCATCCCCCACGAGATCGTCGGCAAGTACGGCGCAGGCGCCGTTCTGCTCAAGCCGGCTGCACCTGGTACCGGTATGATCGCCGGCGGCCCTGTGCGTGCCGTCATTGAGGCTGCTGGCATCAAGGACATCCGTGCGAAGTCTATGCGTTCCAACAACCCCATCAACGTTGTTTCTGCTACCTTCGCAGGTCTGTGCGGCCTGGTCAGCGCTGAGTCTGTCGCTGAGAAGCGCGGCAAGACCGTGAAAGAAATTCTGGGTTAAGGAGGTAACAAACCATGGCAGATAAGATGCTCAAGATCGAGCTGAAGAAGAGCCTGATTGGCCGCGGCGCTAAGCAGATCGCTACCGCTGAGGCTCTGGGCCTGAAGAAGCCGGGCGACGTTACCGTTCAGCCTGACAATGCCGCTACGCAGGGCAAGATCGCAAAGATCGGCTTTATGCTCAGCGTCACCGAAGCCTAATAGCAGGGGGTATACGCATAATGAAACTTCATGAATTGCACGCGATTCCCGGCGCAAACAAGGCTGTGACCCGTAAGGGCCGCGGCATTGGCTCCGGCAATGGCAAGACTGCCGGCTTCGGCAGCAAGGGCCAGAAGGCCCGTTCCGGCGTGAAGCACGCTGGTTTCGAGGGCGGCCAGATGCCTCTGGCACGCCGCCTGCCCAAGGTTGGCTTTAACAACATCTTTGCTACCCAGTACGCCATCGTCAACGTGGCTGATCTGGAAGCTGCTTTCAATGCCGGCGATGTCGTCGATACCGAGGCTCTGAAGGCAAAGGGTCTGGTCAAGAAGACCCTGGACGGCGTTAAGGTTCTGGGCAACGGCGAGCTGACCAAGGCTCTGACCGTGAAGGCCGCAGCCTATTCCGCTTCTGCCAAAGAGAAAATCGAGAAGGCAGGCGGAAAGGCTGAGGTGATGTAAGGTGTTCCAGACATTCCGTAACGCATGGAAGATCCCCGAGCTTAAAAATCGTCTCCTGTTCACGCTGGCGATCCTCGTGGTGTACCGTCTGGGCTGTGCCATCCCCGTTCCGTTCGTTTCCGGCTCTGCGCTGACGCAGATGTTCGCAAACGGCGACATGCTCTCCTATCTGAACATGATGAGCGGTGGTGCTCTGGCCCGTTGCACGCTCTTCGCGTTAGGTGTGACACCCTATATCAACGCCTCCATTATTGTGCAGCTGCTCACCGTGGCAATTCCCGCGCTGGAAAATCTGGCAAAGGAAGCCGACGGCCAGCAGAAGCTGCAGCAGATCAACCGGTACGCAGGTGCTGTGGTCGCTCTGATCATGAGCATCGGCTACTACTTCGTGATCCGCAATATGGGCGCACTGAAGTATGTTTCCGGCGGTGCCGGCATCTTTGCCGCCATCGTCATCATCGCAACCTTTGTGGCCGGCGCACAGCTGATCACATGGTGCGGTGAGCAGATCGATGACAAGGGCATCGGCAACGGTGTCTCGCTCATCATCTTTGCTTCGATCGTCTCCAACTGGTCTTCGCTGTACACCTCTGTCAAGGGTCTGCTGACTCAGGCAGCGTCCGGCAAGCCTCAGTACTACTTCTTCCTGCCGCTGCTGATCGTGCTGGCACTGGTGGCTGTGGTCTTCGTGGTCGTCATGACCAACGCAGAGCGCCGCATCACCATTCAGTACGCAAAGCGCGTGGTAGGCCGCAAGCAGATGGGCGGTCAGAACAGCTATCTGCCCCTGAAGCTGAACATGAGCGGCGTTATGCCCATCATCTTCGCTTCGGCTCTGGTGTCCATCCCGGGCACCATCGGCAGCTTCCTGCAGATCGACCAGCAGGCACACCCGGTGTGGTATGCATTCTTCCACACCTTCAACTACACCTCCTGGCTGTACGTTGTGATCTACCTGCTGCTGATTCTGGCATTCAACTACTTCTATGTGGCCATCCAGTACAACCCTGTTGAGATCGCCAACAATCTGCGCCGCAACAACGGCTCGATCCCCGGCTTCCGTCCCGGCAAGCCGACCAGCGATTTCATCACCCGCACCCTGAACAAGATCACCCTCATCGGTGCCATCTTCCTGGCTGCGGTGGCTGTGCTGCCGATCATTCTGGGCAACCTGACCGGCATGAGCATCCAGCTGGGCGGTACCAGCCTGCTGATCGTGGTTGGTGTGGCACTTGATACCACCCGCAGCCTCGACAGCTTCATGACGATGCGCAACCACAAGGGCTTCCTTGGTTGATCCACAATAATTAAGATGTGAGAAAGCACTGGAAAGGAGAGTACGCTCGAACTTTTCAGTGCTTTTTTACTTTTTTGGAGTTTACATCCTCTAACAAAGGAAAGGAATGATCCTATGAATTTGATCCTGTTGGGCGCACCTGGTGCTGGTAAGGGCACTCAGGCCGAGATCATCTGCGCCAAGCTGAACATCCCCTCCATCAGCACCGGCAACATTCTGCGCGCTGCTGTCAAGGAAGGCACCGAGATGGGCCTGAAGGCAAAGAGCTTTATGGACGCTGGCGCTCTGGTGCCCGATGAGGTCATCATCGGCATCCTGAAAGAGCGTCTGGCTCAGCCGGACTGCGCAAACGGCTTCATTCTGGACGGTGTGCCCCGCACCATCGCTCAGGCCGAGGCCATCGAGACCATGGGCATCCGCATCGACAAGGTGCTGGAGCTGCAGGTCGAGGACAATGTGATCGTTGACCGCATGAGCGGCCGCCGCGTCTGCGAGAAGTGCGGCGCAAGCTACCACATCGTCAACAAGAAGAGCAAGGTCGAGGGTGTGTGCGACCTGTGCGGCGGCAAGACCGTCATCCGCAAGGACGACCAGCCTGCCACCGTGCTGGATCGTCTGAAAGCATATCATGAGCAGACCGAGCCGCTGGTGGAGTTCTACCGTACCCGCGGCAAGCTGGCAGAGATCAAGTTCTGCCCCTCCATCGAGGAGACCACGGCTGAAGTCATGAAAGCTTTGGAGGCATAATCGTGATTCAGATCAAAAATGCGAAAGAGCTGGACGGCATGCGCAAGGCAAATGCCCTGAGCGCAGCTGCCCTGAAGTACGGCGGTGAGCATATCGAAGCAGGTATGACCACATGGGAATTGGATAAGCTGATCTACGACTTCATCGTGAAGCACGGCGGAACCCCCAATTTCAAGGGTCTGTATGGCTTTCCGGGCACGGCCTGCATCAGCCTGAACGATACCATCATCCATGGTATCCCTTCGCATGACATCGTCATTCGTCCCGGTGATATCGTCAGCATCGACACCGGCGCAAAGATCGACGGCTTCAATGGCGACAATGCCTGCACCTATGCGGTGGGTAAGGTCGATCTGGAAGCACAGCGTCTGCTGGACGTGACCAAGGCTGCTCTGTATAAGGGCATCGAGCAGGCTGTGGCCGGCAACCGCATCGGCGACATCGGCTATGCCGTGCAGAGCTACTGCGAGGATGCCGGTTTCTCGGTCGTCCGCGAGTTCGTGGGCCACGGCACCGGCCGTGAGCTGCACGAGGACCCGGAAGTGCCCAACTACGGTCATCAGGGCCGCGGCCCGCGCCTTGTGCCCGGCATGACCATTGCCATTGAGCCCATGATCTGCCAGTACGACTGCAAGATCACCCAGTCCAAGGACGGCTGGACCGTCAAGACCAAGGACGGTGGTCTGGCTGCGCACTTTGAGCACTCCAATGCGATCCTGAAGGATCACACTGAGATCATGACCCGCTTCTGGGATGACCCGGATTTTGACCCGGAAAAGTTCAGCCTGAAGTAAGCTAATCCCTGAAATATGAGAAGCGCCGCCTGTGAAGAGCAGAAATGCTCCGCCGCAGGCGGCGTTTTTGCAGGGACAGACCTGCTGTTTGTGCAATTATGACAACTTTTGGTGAAAAAGTTTCATCTTTGCGGTGGAGAAAAACCAAGACCGGGGAGAGAAAGGGCAGCTTTTGAATTTCGAGAATTTTTTATCGGAAATACGGAAAAAACCTCTTGCAAATTGACAACAAAAGGTGTATAATCTATAAATGGCTGTGGAAGCCAGATACTTCCTCGGCGGACAGGGATTTTCTGCCCGTTTTGCGGATTTTGTGCCGCGAAAGATGAAGTATGTGGCGATCATCGCCGCCTGTCCGTCTGTGGACCGGCACTGGAACTGGAGAACGCTGAAGCGGCAAGCTGCGGTCAAACGGGCGCAGGCACGTGAAAACCGCGGCGCTTTCAGGGTTCCAAGGCAAAGGCACCGGTTCAGGTTCAACGACAAACTGAGCAGATCCAATGAGGAGGCAAATAGCTTGTCTAAGGAAGACGTTATCGAGATCGAAGGCATTGTGCGTGAAGCCATGCCCAACGCCATCTTTAAGGTGGAAATGTTGAGCGAGGATAAGAACACCGGGAAGCTCACTCCCAGCGGTCACATCCTCTTAGCGCACATCTCCGGCAAGCTGCGGACCAATTTCATCCGTATCCTGCCCGGGGACAAGGTTACCGTGGAAATGTCGCCCTATGATCTTTCTAAGGGCCGCATCACCTGGCGCTCCAAATAAGCACCAGGGTATCAACCAAAAGGAGGTTCAACATCATGAAGGTCAAGCCTTCCGTGAAACCCATCTGCGAAAAGTGCAAGGTCATCCGCCGCAAAGGCCGCGTGATGGTCATCTGCCAGAACCCCAAGCATAAGCAGCGCCAGGGCTAATTCGGGCGCCTGGGGGTCAAGTGCGTAGAGTCCCGGCGCAGACCCCGACACTGACATGGGATGATTTTTGGAGGAAACTACTATGGCACGTATTGCCGGCGTTGACCTGCCCCGCGAGAAGCGCGTTCAGGTGGGTCTCACCTACGTTTATGGTATCGGCCAGACCACTGCTAACAAGATCCTGGAAGCAACTGGCATCAACCCCGATACCCGCGTCAAGGACCTGACTCTGGAAGAAGAGGCTAAGATCCGTGACTACATCGATCAGGCTAACATCATCGTTGAAGGCGACCTGCGCCGCAACGTTGCTCTGGACATCAAGCGCCTGGTTGAGATCCAGTCCTTCCGTGGCACCCGCCATCGCAAGAATCTGCCCTGCCGCGGCCAGCGTACCAAGACCAATGCACGTACCTGCAAGGGTCCCAAGCGCACTGTCGCTAACAAGAAGAAGTAAGGAGGATTTGAGAAATGGCAAGTGCAAATAATGCCAAGAAGGGCGCTAATGTCCGCATGAAGCGCAAAGAGCGCAAGAACATTGCTGCTGGTCAGGCTCATATCCAGTCTACCTTCAACAATACTGTTGTCACCATCACCGACCTGCAGGGTAATGCAGTGTCCTGGTGCTCCTCCGGCTCCCTGAACTTCCGCGGCAGCCGTAAGAGCACTCCGTTCGCAGCCCAGTCTGCTGCTGAGACCGCAGCCAAGGTTGCTATCGAGCATGGCATGAAGACCGTTGAGGTCTACGTCAAGGGCCCCGGCGCTGGCCGTGAGTCCGCTATTCGTGCGCTGCAGGCTACCGGCCTGGAAGTCACCCTGATCAAGGACGTGACTCCCATCCCCCACAATGGCTGCCGTCCCCCGAAGCGCCGTCGTGTCTGATCGAAGGAGGAAATTGAATTATGGCAAAGAATACGCAGCCTATCGCAAAGCGTTGCAAGGCCCTGGGCATTTCTCCTGCGGTCATGGGCTATGCAAAGAAGAATACCACCCGCAACTCCAATGGCAACATGCGCAAGAAGCAGTCTGAGTACGCATCTCAGCTGAAGGAGAAGCAGAAGGTCAAGTTTATCTACGGCGTTCTGGAAAAGCAGTTCCACAATGCTTACCTGCGTGCTGAGGCCCGCCCCGGCAAGACTGGTGAGAACCTGCTGCAGATCATGGAGTGCCGTCTGGACAACGTCGTGTTCCGTCTGGGCTTTGCTCAGACCCGCCGCGATGCTCGTCAGCTGGTGTCCCACGCTCACTTCACCGTCAACGGCAAGAAGGTCAACATTCCTTCTTATCAGGTGAAGGCTGGCGACGTGATCGAAGTGCGCGAGTCCAGCCGCAGCTCTGCAAAGTTTGCAAAGCTGACCGGCCCCGAGGCTCCCGTTGTTGCTCTGCCCGCATGGCTGAACCGTGAGACCGGTTCTCTGAAGGGTGTTGTCGCAAAGCTGCCCGAGCGCAGCGATATCGACTACGAAGTCGCAGAGCACCTCATCGTCGAGCTGTACTCCAAGTAATCCATTAAGAAGGCTGGGCCTTCCCCGTGGACGGCTCACTTTCGCATTCTTTTCTTTGAAAGAATTTAATAATGGGCCGGCGGCAGCGCCGGTTTGACAAGGAGGGCATAGATATGATGGAGATTGAACGTCCCAAAATCGAAACGGCAAGCCTGTCCCCGGACGGCCGCTACGGCAAATTCGTGGCAGAACCGCTGGAGCGTGGCTTTGGCATCACACTGGGCAATAGCCTGCGTCGTGTGCTTCTTTCCTCTCTGCCCGGTGTCGCCGTGACCAGCGTCAAGATTGATGGCGTGGTTCACGAGTTCTCCACCATTGAGGGCGTCAAGGAAGACGTTACCGAAATTGTCCTGAACCTGAAGGGTATTGCTGCAAAGCTGTACACCGATGGTCCGAAGACAGTGCGTGTTGAGGCAGTCGGCCCCTGTGAGGTCACCGCTGACAACATCAAGCAGGGCGACGACATCGAAATTCTGAACCCTGAGTGGCACATCGCAACCCTGGGCGAGGGCGGCAAGCTCGTCATGGAGCTGACCTTCGATAAGGGCCGCGGCTATGTGCCCGCAGAGCGCAACAAACAGGCTATCATCGAGAAGAACGATATCAACACTCTTCCCGTTGACAGCATTTACACCCCTGTGCTCAAGGTGAACTACAACGTCGAGAGCACCCGTGTTGGCCAGGCGATCGATTATGACAAGCTGACCATTGAGGTTTGGACCGATGGCACGATCAATGCGCAGGAAGCCGTTTCTCTGGCTGCCCGTGTGCTGACCGAGCACCTGAACCTGTTCGTCAACCTGTCCGATGAGGCAGCCGGCGCTGAGATCATGGTGGAGAAGACCAACGACGACAAGGAAAAGGCTCTGGAAATGACCATTGAAGAGCTGGATCTGAGCGTGCGTTCCTTCAACTGCCTGAAGCGCGCAGGCATCAACACGGTGGAAGATCTGGTCAGCAAGAGCGAGGACGAGATGATGAAGGTCCGCAACCTCGGTCGCAAGAGCCTGGAAGAGGTCATGGCAAAGCTGGACTCTTTGGGCTTCAAGCTGAACACGGATGACGATAACTAAAAATAATTAAGGAGTGAAACGGGATGCCCGGTACCAGAAAGCTCGGTAGAACCAGCGACAGCCGCAACGCTATGATGCGCGCTATGGTTACCTACCTGTTAGAGAATGGCAAGATTGAGACCACTGTCACTCGCGCTAAGGACGTTCGTTCCATGGCCGAGAAGATGATCAGCCTTGGCAAGGCAAGCGACCTGCACACCAAGCGTCAGGTTTATGCCTACATCACCAAGGAAGATGTTGCAAAGAAGCTGTTTGATGAGATCAGCCCCAAGTACGCTGACCGCAACGGCGGCTACACCCGCATCATCAAGATCGGCGCTCGCCGCGGCGACGCAGCTGAGATGGCAGTTCTGGAGCTGGTCTGATCTGCTCTGACTGTTTATAACAGTTTTTTAAGAGACTATCGTATTTTGTACGGTAGTCTCTTTTTTGCTTTCTCATTTTCAGGTGTTGGCATTGCGCCCGGCCCGTGGTATACTGACAATAGCATGTTTTCGGCCTTTGGCCGGACAAGTTTTCCACACAGAGGAGGCGCAGCGGTTGAAACATCCGAATCATTTTGGCCGGTGGTTGGCTTGCGTGCTGCTGTGCCTGCTTCTGGCAGGCTGCAGCATGCCCGGTGAACAGGTGCAGGTGGAAGAGCTTCTGCGTGCGCCCAAGCTTTCCGGTGATTACGGCGATGTGCAGACTGCCCTGAACGACTGGCTGGGGGAGAGCGCACAGCTCAAATATCCCATGCAGGGCGACCTGCTTTCGCCTTTCCTGCTGCAGGATCTGGACGGTGACGGCAGGCAGGATGCCGCCGTGCTTTACACCACCGCCCAAAGCTCCAACGTGTGCATTGCCATCCTGCAGAAGGATGATGCCGACATCTGGCATGTGCGCCAGAACGTAGAGGGCCTTGCAGACACGGTAGAGTCGGTGGGGCTGGCCCAGCTGCAGCCCGGCGATGCCACCCAACTGGTGGTGGGTTATACAGCGGCACAGGGCGACCATTATCTGGCTGTGTATTCCTACACCGACGGCGTGCTTTCCACGATCCTGGAGCAGCAGTACCAGCAGTATCTGGTGGAGGATATCACTGGCGGCGGCAATCAGGACCTGATCCTGATGTCTACGCTGGAGGACGGCGGCGTGCAGATCGAACTGCTGACCGTGGATAAAGAGGGCAGCTTCCAGCAGGTGGCTGTTATGGGCCTTTCCGCCAATCGGTTCGCCGGCTGCGCCTCGGTGGCGGCGGGTGTGGGTGCGGACGGCAGGCATTATCTGGTGCTGGATGGCTGGACCGGCATTTCCGGCAACAATCTGGCCAGCGTGCTGCTGCGTTTTGACGAGGACACGCAGCAGATGGTGCCTGCCGATCAGATCAGCACCGAAAAGCTTTACACCGCTTCCCTGCGCAATGTGCCCAGTCTGGTCAGTCAGGATCTGGACGGCGACGGCATCGTGGAGATCCCCACCCAGCCGGACGAAGCGGGCCTGCTGAACATGAGCCAGAGCCGCCGCATGGATTTTATCGTGTGGATGGACTATACCAGCCCGCACCCGGAAAAAAGCTTCGGGCTGCTGGACGAAGAGACCAACTGCTATATCGAGCTGCCCATGGAGTGGGAGGGCAACCTCAAACTGACCGACAGCGAACAATATGATGGCGCAGTGGAGCTGCGCACGGTGGACGAAGACCAGCTGGTAATGACCCTGCGTCTGGTGCGCACCACCTCCAGCCTGAAGGGCTGGACCCGCCTTGGCATCGTGGCATCCCGCCAGATGCAGGCGAAGCTTGCCCCGGATGTGGAGATCCGTGATAAAAATTACCGCCTGTCCAAGGCGCTGTATCTGCTCAACTAAAGAACGGAGGAACAGTTCATGGTACGAGTGCTTGTCGTTGAAGATGAAGCCAACATCCGCGAGATGATCGCGCTGAACCTGCGCCTTGCGGGCATGGAGGCTGTGGAGGCCGAAAGCGCCGAGGCGGCTCTGCCGCTGCTGGAGAAGAAGCCGGGCTGCGATGCGGCCATTCTGGATGTGATGCTGCCGGGCATGAACGGCTTCTCCCTGTGCGAGACCATCCGCCGCACCGATCAGAAGATCGGCATTATCATCCTCAGCGCCAAGGGACAGGAGCAGGACAAGATCCGCGGCCTTTCTATTGGTGCCGATGACTATATGACCAAGCCTTTCAGCGTAAGCGAACTGCTGGCCCGTGTGAAAGCGCTGTGCCGCCGCGTCGGCCGTACTGCAGGCGGGGACGAAAAAGAAAAGGAAAACCCGCTGGGGATGCTCACCAGCGGCGAATTTGTGCTGGACGAGAACCGCCGCGTGCTGCTCAAGGCAGGCCAGCCCATCGAGCTGACGCAGGTGGAATTCCAGATCATGGAGCTGTTCTTCCGCAACCCCGGCATTGCGCTGGTGCGCGAGAAGATCTTGAAGGGTGTCTGGGGCGAGAACTATTTTGGTGACGTGAAGATCGTGGATGTGAACATCCGCCGTCTGCGCATGAAGGTGGAGGATGAACCCAGCCATCCCACCCATATCCTTACTGTGTGGGGCTACGGCTACAGATGGGAAGAATGAGAAGCGGGATCACCCGCCGGTGGCTGCGGGGCAATCTGCTCATCACCGTGCTGCTGGTGCTGCTGGCCGAAACCATGTTCCTGTACAACTACACACGCAGCTATTATAACAGCGTGCAGCAGACCATGTACCGGCGGTTCTCTTCGGTGTCCGGCCAGCTGAAAATGTACACCGGCGATACGGTGCAGAGCACGGCGGCTACCCGCAGCGTGGCCCTGCGCCGCATGGTGGAGCAGTTTGCCGATAAGGACAAATACGAGTTCATGCTGCTGGACAGCTATGGCGGGGTCATTGCGTCCTCCAGCGGCACAAATGCGGACGGCATTGTGACCGGCACCGACTTTGAGCAGGCGCAGGAGGCTTCTGACGGCCTTGGTGTGGCGGTCTACCGCACCCAGTCCGGCGAGCTGGTGATGGCGGCCTGTTATCTGGTGCCCTATGCCGCCGAGGATGTGGCGGCGATGCGTCTTGTCACCAGCCTGACCCTTGTGGGAGCGCAGATCAAGAACGCCATCGCGGTAAGTGTTGTGATCGCGGCGGTGATCCTTGCTTTCACCGTGATGTCCGGCCTGTACTTCATCCGCAGCATCGTGGTGCCGCTGGGGCAGGTAGAGCGCACCGCAGCCAGCATCGCCCGGGGTGAGCTGGATGTGCGCCTGCCGGTCACTGGCAACGAGCACGACGAGGTGGACCGCCTGCGCGGCACCATCAACCAGATGGCCGAAGGGCTGGAAGAGACCGAGAAGATGAAGAACGAGTTCATCAGTTCCGTCTCTCACGAGCTGCGCACGCCGCTCACCTCCATCCGGGGCTGGGTGGAGACCCTGCGCACACTGGACGACCCGGCAGATGAGAACTACCGCAAGGGCCTTGAGATCATCAACAATGAGACGGGCCGCCTGTACAACATGGTGGAAGAGCTGCTGGATTTCAGCCGTCTGCAGAACGGCCGCATCCGTATGGACTGCCGCCCGCTGGACCTTGTGGCAGAGCTGACCGATGCGGTGCTGTTCTGTGAAGCACGCATCCAGCGCGAGGGCCTTGTGCTCAGCTACACCGAGCCGGAGGAGATGATCCCGGTCTATGCCGACCCGGACCGTCTGCGGCAGGTGTTCATCAATATCATGGACAACGCCATCAAGTACTCGGCCCCCGGCGGGCGCATCACGGTCAAACTGTGGGCGGGCGAATACAAGGCTTTTGCGGAGATCATCGATCAGGGCCGCGGCATCCCGCCGGAAGACCTTGAGAATGTCAAGACCAAGTTCTACAAGGGCAGTAATTCGGTGCGGGGCAGCGGCATCGGCCTTGCGCTGGTGGATTCCATCATGACTGCACTGGACGGCACCATGGACATCAAGAGCACGCTGGGCCGCGGCACAGTGGTCACACTGGGCTTGCCGCTGTACCATAAGGCGTGAAGATTTTGTCACAATTCTGTGGTAAAATAACCGGGAAAAATATGATCCGATAGGAGAACCCAATGAATCAACCCAAAAAGGAACGTTTCAAGACCAGCGTCGGCGGGCAGGCGCTGATGGAAGGCATCATGATGCGCGGCCCGAAGCTCATCTGCTGCGCCGTGCGCAAGCCGGACGGCACCATTGAGACCAAGATCGACCCTGTGAAGAACCACGGCATCTGGACAAAGATCCCGCTGGTGCGCGGTGCCATCTCCATGATCGAAAGCCTGATCGTGGGCTACCGCTACATGATGTACTCGGCTCAGGTGAGCATGGGTGACGACTACGACCCCGAAGAGGAAGAGACTGCCTTTGAAAAATGGGTGGGCGACCACTTGGGCAAAAAGGCAGAGGACGCACTGCTGGCCTGTGCTGCCGTACTGGGCGGCCTGCTGGCGATTTTGCTGTTCACCGTGCTGCCCACCCTCATCGTGGGCGGCGTGAACCACTTTGTGACATTGGGTCGCTGGGCCAAGGTGGTGCTGGAAGCGGTGCTGAAAGTTGGCATCTTCCTCACCTATATGGTGGCCATCTCCAAGATGAAGGAGATCCACCGCGTGTTTGAGTACCACGGTGCCGAGCACAAGACCATTGCCTGCTATGAGGCCGGTGATGAGCTGACCGTGGAGAATGTGCGCAAGTACACTCGGTTCCATCCGCGCTGCGGCACCAGTTTCCTCATTCTGGTGGTCATCGTCAGCGTGTTCCTCTACAGCGTGCTGCCGTGGGGCAGCATCGGTCTGCGGGTGCTGTTCAAGCTGCTGCTTCTGCCGCTGGTCATGGGCATCAGCTATGAGCTGCTCAAGTGGTGCGGCCGGTCGGACAACATCGCCACCCGCATCATCCGCCAGCCCGGTATCTGGGTGCAGCACCTGACCGTGTTTGAACCGGACGACAGCATGATCGAGGTGGCCATTGCCGCTGTGACCCCTGTGCTGCCCGAGGACCCGGAGGATGGAAGATGGTAATTGCTGGTTTGCCCCCGCGCGAAGCGGTGCGGGCCGTGGAAGCCCGGCTTTCCGCTGCAGGGTGTCCGGATGCCGATTACGATGCACGGGAGCTGTTCCGCGTGGCAGCCGGGCGGGATGCCCGCCTTTCCGACCGGGTGCTGACCACGGAGGAAGCGGAAAAGCTGGAAGCCCTCTGCACGCGCCGTGAGCAGCGGGAACCGCTGCAATACCTGTGCGGGATCTGGAGCTTTCTGGATTTTGACCTTGCCGTTGGCCCCGGTGTGCTTTGCCCCCGGGCAGACACTGAGGTGGTAGCGGAAGCGGCTGCCAATTCCCTGACGGGCATTGCCGCGCCCCGGGTGCTGGATCTCTGCGCGGGGACCGGCTGTCTGGGGCTGGGCGTCAAGCGCTTCTGCCCGGCGGCGCAGGTGACCTGCGTGGAAAAAAGCCCGGAAGCCTTTGTTTATCTGGAAAAGAACTGCCGCTGCGCCCTGAAAGGGCAGGGCGGGCAGACGGAGGACTTGCTGGAGCCTACCGCGTTTGAGCAGGCAGATGTCCCGGCCTTTGACTGGGGGCCGGCGCTGAACGCTCTGCGCGCAAAGGCAAAGCCAGCCTATGCGGTGCAGCCGGTGGAAGGCGACCTGTTCACCTACTGGCAGGGCCTGCCGGAAGGGCAGCTTGATCTGATCGTATCCAACCCGCCCTACCTCACCGCCGAGGAGATGCGGCATCTGCAGCCCGAGGTGGCGCAGGAACCGGCCATGGCGCTGGAAGCAGGAAAGGACGGCCTTGTGTTCTACCGTGCCCTTGCAGAGCATTACCAGAATGCACTGCGGCCCGGCGGCGCACTGGTGCTGGAGATCGGCTGGCAGCAGCGGCAGGCTGTGGCGGCACTGCTGGCTGCAAACGGCTGGGCAGACATTGAGTGCCGCAAGGATTTTGGCGGCAATGACCGGTGCATGATCGCCCACAGACCCGAAAAATAAAAGTGAAAACAGAAACAACTTCTCGTTGTAATATTTTGATTTTGTGGTATACTATACTGGAAAGTATACGGACAGCCCGCGCACGGCGGGCAGCAGGAAGAAAAGGAGCAGCACGCTATGGCAAAAAATCAGAACAACAACACCGTTGCCCCGGCGACCAAAAAGACCGAGCCGGAGGCCAAAAAGGATGCGCTGGCCACTGCGCTGGCCCAGATCGAAAAGCAGTTCGGCAAGGGTGCCGTGATGAAGCTGGGGGATAACGCCTCCATGCAGGTGGATGCCATTTCCACCGGCAGTCTGGGTCTGGATCTGGCTCTGGGCGTGGGCGGTGTGCCCCGCGGCCGCATCATTGAGGTGTACGGCCCGGAATCCAGTGGTAAGACCACGCTGGCTCTGCACATCCTGGCCGAAGCCCAGAAGCAGGGCGGCGAAGTGGCCTTCATTGACGTGGAGCACGCACTGGACCCCACCTATGCCGAAGCGCTGGGCGTGGATATCAACAATCTGCTGGTCAGCCAGCCGGACACCGGCGAGCAGGCCATGGAGATCTGCGAAGCACTGGTGCGCTCCGGTGCCATCGATGCCATCGTGGTGGACTCGGTTGCCGCCATGGTGCCGAGGGCTGAGATCGAGGGCGAAATGGGCGACAGCCATGTGGGCCTGCAGGCCCGCCTGATGAGTCAGGCCATGCGCAAGCTGACTTCGGTCATCGGCAAGACCAACACGGTCTGCGTCTTCATCAACCAGCTGCGTGAAAAAGTGGGCGTGATGTACGGCAACCCGGAGGTCACCACCGGCGGCCGCGCCCTGAAATATTACGCCTCGGTGCGCATCGACATCCGCCGCGTGGAGGGCCTGAAGGACTCCTCCGGCCAGTTCATCGGCAACCACACCCGCGCCAAGATCGTCAAGAACAAGGTGGCACCTCCGTTCCGTGAGGCAGAGTTCGATATCATGTTCGGCGAGGGCATTTCCAAGATGAGCGAACTCATTGATGTGGGTGTGAAGCTGGGCATCGTGCAGAAGAGCGGCGCATGGTTCAACTATGGCGATGTCCGTCTGGGTCAGGGCCGTGACAACGCAAAGCAGTTCCTGAAGGACAATCCCGAGATCGCAAACGACATCGAGGGCCAGATCCGCGCCAATGCCGATAAGCTGTACGCATCCCGCCGCCCGGCAGGCAAGGGCGCTGCGGCCAAGGCCGAGGAACCCGCCAAGGCTGCAGATGCCAAGGAGCCGGTGGTCAAGGCTCCTGCCCGCAGCAGCGAGAGCGAACTGGATATCATGGTGGAGGACTAAATGTCCTTTTATAAACGCCGCCGCCCGAAGCAGGAAGAAGAAAAGTGCGCCGACCCGGCCAAGGCCCGCGCCCGCGCACTGGATGCGCTGGCCTCGCGCGAGATGTCCTCGGCACAGCTGTATGAACGGCTGTGCTATGGCTTTACCGAGCAGGCTGCAGCGGCTGCTGTGGCTGAGATGGTGGAGCTGGATTACGTAAACGATGACCGCTATGCCGAAGCCCGGGCACACAGCCTGCTTGCCGCCCGCAAGAGCCGCCGTGCGGCGGCCCAGAACCTGCGGCAGAAGGGACTTTCCGGCGCGCAGATCGAGCAGGCGCTGGAAAGCGTCTATGCCCCGGACACAGACGGCGAAAGCCCGGAGCTGGAAGCTGCCGCCGCTCTGGTGCACAGCCGCTACATGAAAAAGCTGGCCGATGGCCGCCGCGACCTTGTGGTGGCCGCCCTGCAGCGCCGCGGCTTTGCGTATTCGGTCATAAAAGAAGCGATAAAAAGAGCGGAAGAAGAATAAAAAGCACCCCTCAAAAGAGAAAGAGAGTATCATCCCCTATGAAAATTGCGTGTATTTCCCTTGGCTGCCCCAAGAATCAGGTCGATCTGGATGTGATGGTGCACATCCTGCTGTCTGCCGGCCACGAGACCGTGGCCGATCTGGCCGAAGCAGATGTGATCCTTGTGAACACCTGCGGCTTCATCGAGAGCGCCAAGACCGAAGCCATTGAAAACATTCTGGAAGCCTGCTCCTACAAGCAGCAGAACCCGGAGCTGAAGGTCATCGTCACCGGCTGTCTTGCCGAGCGCTACCGCAGCCAGATCGAGGAAGAGATCCCCGAGGTGGACGCGGTGGTGGGCTGTGCCTCCAACAAGGCCATCGACACCATCGTGGACCGCCTGTTCCATGGTGAGGACCATCTGGAAAGCTACGGTGCCAAAAAGGACTTTCCGCTGGGCGGCAAGCGTGTCATCGGCACGCCTGCCCACTATGCGTACTTAAAGATCGCTGAAGGCTGCAACAACCGCTGCCACTACTGCGCCATCCCCGGCATCCGCGGCCCGCTGCACAGCCGCGATATGGCCGACTGCGTGGCCGAAGCCCGCTGGCTGGCCGGTGAGGGCGTGAAAGAGCTGATCGTGGTCGCACAGGACCCCACCGCTTACGGCGAGGACTGGGGCAAGCCTGGCAGCATCTGCGAGCTGCTGGATAAGCTGAACAAGGTGCCGGGCCTCGAGTGGATCCGCATTATGTACGCTTACCCGGAGCGCATCACGGATGAGTTCATTGCCGCCATGAAGCGCAATGAGAAGGTGGTGCCCTATCTCGATCTGCCCATCCAGCACTGCAATGACACCATCCTCAAGAATATGAACCGCCGCTCCAACCGCGCCGAGCTGCTGGAGGTGATCGGCAAGCTGCGCCGCGAGATCCCCGGCATCACCCTGCGCACCACTCTGATCGCAGGCTTCCCCGGCGAGACCGAGGAGCAGTTCGAGGATCTGTGCAATTTTGTCAAGGAAGTAAAGTTTGATCGTCTGGGCTGCTTTGCCTATTCTGCCGAGGAGAACACCGTTGCTGCCAAGATGGACGGCCAGATCGAGCAGGAAGTCAAGGACAAGCGCGCCGAACTGGTGATGCAGATCCAGACCGGCATCATGGCCCAGAAGCAGGCCGAAAAGGTGGGCCAGACCGTGCATGTACTTTGCGACGGCATCGACGAGGAGAGCGGTCTGTACCTGTGCCGCACCACTGGCGATGCTCCTGAGGTGGACGGCAATGTGTGCGTTTCCAGCGAGGAGCCGCTGTACCCCGGCCAGTTCTACGATGTTCTGGTGGACGACAGCGACCTTTACGATCTGTATGGCACTGTTGCAAAATAACAAATTGGAGGAATCTGTATGAATCTGCCCAATAAACTTACCCTGACCCGCATCCTGCTGGTGCCCGTGTTCATGATCTTTGCGTCCCTGACCGGTCTGAGCGGCATCGCGGATGGCTCCTTCCAGCCGACGTATTACCTGATCGCAGGCATCGTCTTTGCTGCCGCCAGCTTTACTGATTTTCTGGACGGCCATCTGGCCCGCAAGTGGAACATGGTGACCGATTTCGGCAAGTTTGCCGACCCGCTGGCCGACAAGCTGCTGACCACCGTGGCCTTCATCTACATGATGCGGGACGGCGTGTGCAGCCCGGTGGTGCTGTGCATCATTCTGGCCCGCGAATTTGCTGTGTCCGGCCTGCGCATGGTGGCTGCCGGCGCAAAGGACGGCAAGGTGATCGCCGCCAACATGTGGGGCAAGGTGAAGACCGTGCTGCAGATGCTGAGCATCATCTTCTACTTCTTTGGCATGGCGATTGCGGCGAATGTGTCCTGGGATGCCACGGTCATGGTTGTGGGAGCCTCGGTGGTGCTGTGCTGGCTGGTGGCTGCCGTGACGGCCATTTCCGGCATCAAATACCTGTGGGACAACCGCAGCTTCATCAACACCGCAAAATAAAGCGTTTTTTGAAAAAGGGCAGGGAGACCTGCCCTTTTTCAAATTTTCGAGGAAATATTACAAGACGGAAAGGCTTTCCATGAAAAAATTTGCTGATACGGCGCGCCGCCTGCTCTCCATCGTGCTGAACCTGTTCATCGTCTGGGCGGAGCCCATTGCCCTGCCCATGAGCTGGGATTGGGGCAAAGAGCAGATGTTCATTTTTTACACCGAGGATTCCAACATCCTTTCGGCCTGCATCTGCGCCATGGTGGCGGTGGGCCAGCTGGTGTGCATCTTTACCGGCAGGGAACTGCCGCGCTGGCTGCACACCCTCAAGTATATCGCCACCTGCTGCCTGACCATGACCTTTCTCACGGTGGTGTTCGTGCTGGGCCCCATGTATGAGGACGGAAACGGCTGGTACATCATGCTGTGCACCAGCTCCATGCTGTACCATCACCTGCTCAACCCGCTGGCGGCCATCTTCTCCTTTGTGCTGCTGGAGCGCTCACCGCGCCTGCCCCGCAGCACGGTCAAGTGGGCGCTGCTGCCCACGGTGCTGTATGGCGGCATCATTTTGTGGCTGAACATCCAGCGCGTGGTGGATGGGCCGTATCCCTTTATGAAGGTGTATGACCAGAGCGTGCAGGCATCGGTGCTGTGGTGCATCGCCATCCTGCTGATGAATTACTTCTATGCTTGGCTGCTCTGGAAGCTGAACGGCGGGAAGAAAGAAAAAGCCTGACGATCTGAAATGCCCTCCGCTTCGCTCTGGGCATAAATAGCGGAAATACTATTTTTTATTAGAGCAATACCGGACAGACTGCGGTCTGTCCGGTATTGCATTTTTCACAGAAGGGGCCGCAAAGAAAAACAGCATCTGAAAGCTCCGGCCCTTCCTGTGAAAAAGCAGCTCCGAAAAGCCCGCAGGCTTTTCGGAGCTGCAAATTAAAGATAAATTATCCTCTGAATATGCCCAGAGCAAAGCGGAGGGCATTCTAAATGGTTCTTGTGTTTTTACGCTACGGTGGAATTCTCTTCCAGCCAGTCCAGCACACAGGACTGCAGGGCGTTCAGGTGCGCACGGTTCTCACCGTAGGTGTCGGCATAGGTGCTCTCGGCATCGTCCAGTTCTTCCTGCGTGGGAGCAAGGCTCTTGGTCTCGGCCACGGCCTGAAAGATCAGGTCCTGCTTTGCCAGATGCTCAAAGTAAGCGTCGGATGCGGCCAGCATGGCATCGGCATCGGTGTAGCCCTGCGTCTGGGCAAAAGCATTCAGATCCATGCCGTAGGCGGTGGCGTACTGGTTGTAGTAGTTCAGGAACATGCGGATGTAATAGCTGGTGATCTCGCTGGGCAGCTCCTTGAAGGTGGAATTGGCCATCAGGTAGTCCACGATGGCGTTCTCATAGTTGGTGGCATACAGCGCATCGTTAAAGTAGCTGCGCAACTGGTCGGCGGTGTGCAGATCATCGCTGGTGCCAAAGTTGGAGTCCACCCACTCGTCGGTCAGCTCGGGGGTCACGCTTTCGGAAATGGAGTTCAGGGTCACGCTGAACACGGCTTCCTTGCCGCTGAGGGTGATCGTGTTGCCCTCGGCATCGGTGGAATCGCCGTAGCCGTCCGGGAAGGTGACGGTCACATCAAAGGTATCGCCCACATTGTGCCCGATGATCTGGTCCTCAAAGCCATCGATGAAGGAACCGCTGCCAAGGGTCAGGTCGTAGCCGGTGGCAGTGCCGCCGGTAAAGGCCACGCCGTCCACGGTGCCGGTGTAATCGATGTTGGCAACATCTCCGCTCTGGGCGGCACGGCCGGTAACGGGCTGGGAAGAGGTGTACTGGTTCAGCAGGTTGTCCACCTGCTGCTGCAGTTCATCTTCGGTGGGGGTCAGGTCGTTCTCCTTCAGGGCGATGGAGCCGAAGTCCTCCGGCAGGGTCACATAGTCCAGCGCTTTGATGCCGCTCCAATAGCCGTTTTCGTCCAGACCATCGCTGTAATCAAAGGCCTCGTAGTCGAAGTCGGCAACAGAGCCAAACTGCGAGACGGATGCGGCAGCCGAAGAAGCGCTGTCGGTCTGCTTGTGCTTTGTCAGCATGAAACAGGCAAAAATGACGCACACCACTGCGGCGATGGCCAGCAGGATGCACAGGAGTTTTTTGGTGTTGTTTTTCAAAAGAAATACCTCCATAAAAATCGGCCTGATGCACAGCAAAAGACCGGTACAGGCAGAACAGATACCCATTTATTATATACGTTCTGACGGCAAAAGGAAAGTTCTTTGCAAAATTTCCACAAATCCTGCGGCGGGTTTGTATCACTTTTGCCCGTCTGCAGACGCAAAAGTGACCAAAACCGGTGGAAATGGGCGGGCGGTTCTGTTACAATAAAAATAAGTGAGCCTTCCCGGAAACATAAGGCCCCTCCCTGAGGGGGCTGCCGAGCGTATGCGAGACTGGAGGAGTTCCTCCTTCTGTCATCGCTGTGCAATGGAGAGGGCGAGGACGGTAAGATATTGGAGGAAATTCAAATGGATTACAATAAAGCTGCTCTGGAAATGCACGAGACCCACAAGGGCAAGGTGGGCATCGTAAGCAAGGTGGAGGTCTCCACCCGCGATGACCTGTCCACCGCCTACACTCCCGGTGTGGCCGAACCCTGCCGCAAGATCAAGGAAAACCCCGACGACGTGTATAAGTACACCTTCAAGGGCAACATGGTGGCTGTCGTTTCCAACGGCACCGCCGTGCTGGGCTTGGGCGATATCGGCCCGGAAGCCGGTCTGCCGGTCATGGAGGGCAAGGCGGTGCTGTTCAAGGAGTTCGGCGGCGTGGATGCCTTCCCCATCTGCATCGATGCCCACGACGCAGCCAGCGTCATTGCTGCCTGCAAGGCCATTGCGCCCACCTTTGGCGGCATCAATCTGGAGGACATCAAGAGCCCCGAGTGCTTTGAGATCGAAGAAACGCTGGAGCGTGAGCTGGACATCCCTGTGTTTCACGATGACCAGCACGGCACCGCTATCGTCGTTACCGCTGCCCTCATCAACGCCTTGCGTGTGGTGGGCAAGAAGATGGAAGATGTGCACATCGTGCTGAACGGCCCCGGTGCTGCCGGTACTGCCATCATCAAGATGCTCATGACCGCCGGTGCAAAGGACATCATTGCAGTGGACCAGTTCGGCACCCTGTACAAGGGCTGCAACAGCGCCGAAGCCCACAAGAACTGGCTGGGTGAGGTGACCAATCCCCGTCAGGTCAAGGGCGGCCTGAAGGAAGCACTGGAAGGTGCCGATGTGTTCATCGGCGTTTCCAAGCCCGGCATCCTGACCACTGAGCTGTGCAGGACCATGAACAAGGATGCCATCGTTTTTGCCATGGCCAACCCCACCCCGGAGATCATGCCGGACGAGGCCAAGGCCGGCGGCGTGCGGGTGATGGCCACCGGCCGCAGCGACTTCCCCAATCAGGTGAACAACGTGCTGTGCTTCCCCGGCCTGTTCAAGGGCGCACTGAGCGTCCGCGCCCGTGACATCAACAATGAGATGAAGCTGGCCGCCGCCTACGCCATCGCCGACCTCATCACCGATGCCGACCGCAGCGAGGAGAACATCATCCCCGGCGCGTTCGATCCCCGCGTGGCCGAGGCAGTGGCAAACGCCGTGGCAAAGGCTGCCCGCGAGACCGGCGTGGCCCGTCTGTAAGCGGAGGACAGGGTTATGAGAACCATTTCCGCACAGGAGATCACAGATACCGTTGCACGGCTGTGCATCGAAGCCAACACCCGCCTGCCGCAGGACGTGCAGGCGGCGCTGGACAAGGCCCGGCAGGAAGAGCCGTGGCCGCTGGCAAAGAGCACTCTCGACCTTTTGTGGTCGAACCTTTCCGCCGCAAAAGAAGAAAACCTGCCCATCTGTCAGGATACCGGCATGGCCTGCGTGTTTGTGGAGCTTGGCACCGATGTGCACATTGACGGCAGCTTTGAAGCTGCCATCCATGAGGGCGTGCGCCGGGGTTACACCGACGGCTACCTGCGCAAGAGCATCGTGGCAGACCCTTTGCGCCGAGGCAATACCGGCGACAACACCCCGGCGGCCATCACAGTGCATCTGGTGGACGGCGAGGGCTGCCGCATCACGGTGGCACCCAAGGGCTTTGGCAGCGAGAACATGAGCCAGATCAAAATGCTCAAGCCCGCCGACGGCGTGGAGGGCTTCAAAAAGTTCGTGCTGGACACGGTGAAGCTGGCAGGCTCCAACCCCTGCCCGCCCATCGTGCTGGGCATCGGCGTGGGCGGCAGCTTTGACAAGGTGGCGTATCTGGCAAAGAAGGCCCTGCTGCGTCCGCTGGATGTGCCGAACCCCGACCCCTATTACGCACAGCTGGAGCAGGAGCTGCTTGCCGCCATCAACGAGCTGGGCATCGGCCCGCAGGGCTTTGGCGGCAGGACCACCTGTCTGGGCCTTGCCATTGAGCAGATGCCTACCCATGTGGCGGGCCTGCCTGCGGCGGTGAATGTTTCCTGCCATGTGACCCGCCGTGCAAGCGCGGAACTGTAAGGAGGGGCAAAGATGGAATACAGACTGACGACTCCCTGCACGGCCGAGGACCTTGCCCCGCTCAAGGCGGGCGACACCGTGCTGCTTTCCGGTGTGGTGTATACTGCCCGCGATCAGGCCCACAGGCGGATGACCGAAGCGCTGGAAAAAGGCGAACCGCTGCCCTTTGATCTGACCGGCAGCGCCATCTACTACGTTGGCCCCACGCCGGAACGCCCGGGCCAGGTGATCGGCTCGGCGGGACCCACCACCAGTGGCCGCATGGATGCCATGAGCCCGCGCCTGTTGGACCTTGGCAATAAGATCATGATCGGCAAGGGCAAGCGGGACGATGCCGTAAAGGCGGCTGTGGTGCGCAACGGGGCTGTGTATCTGGCAGCGCTTGGCGGGGCCGGTGCGCTGATGGCAAAAAGCGTGCAGACGCTGGAAGTGATCGCATGGCCGGACCTTGGCTGTGAAGCCGTGCGCCGCCTGACAGTGAAGGATATGCCGCTGACGGTGATCCTGGATGCCCACGGCGGCGACCTGTACCAGTCCGGCCCGGCGGCATATCTAGAAGCAAAATAATTGATCGCCTTTGCACAAAACGCGGCCGACTAAAAACCGGCAAAACAGCAGATTTGCGCAGGATAAATTTGGTTTGTTTTAACAAACTTCCGCGAATTGCTTGCACATCGGCAAAAAGTGTGATATCTTGTACTATATGAAACCGTGGTGCTTTGCATCCCGGCACAGACAGGAGGCAAACATACCATGCAGATCCACCAATCCGCAGAAGATTATCTTGAAACGATCCTGATGCTGAGTCAGCGTATGGGCAAAGTGCGCTCCATCGACGTTGTCAATGAGCTGGGCTTTACCAAAGCCAGCGTCAGCATTGCCATGAAGAAGCTGCGCGAGAACGGCTATATCGCGGTGGACGGCGAGGGCAACCTGACCCTGCTGGCACCGGGCCGCGAGATCGCAGAGCGCATCTATAGCCGTCACCGTCTGCTGACCCACTTCTTTATGCAGCTGGGTGTGGACGAAAAGACTGCCGCCGAAGATGCCTGCAAGGCAGAGCATATCCTCAGTGAGCAGACGCTGGAAAAGATCCGTGAGCGCGCTATTGAGACGGATGCTGAGCTTGGCAAGACTGTCAAGTGATCCCCACAGCATTCCAAGATCGTAAAATGATCCCGTTCCTGAAAAGGAGCGGGATTTTTTTGTATGGAAATTGGGCGGCAGATCCCTCTTGCATCCGGGGTGCGGGTGCGGTATTCTTATAAGATAAGAAGGTTTTACAGCCAAACCGGGAGGAAACAGCCATGGATGCAGACGAGATCCGCACGCTTTTGGGCGATAACATTTTTGAGCGGGCCAAGAAATACCGCAAGCGCATCCAGCAGAGCACCTGCACCGTGAACGCCGATGGCGTGCGGCATATTTCGGCCATGGTACAGGGCAGCGGCGGCAGCTATTACTATACGCAGGCATGGCTGCGGGAGAACGGCAGCTTTGTCAGTGCGTCCTGCAGCTGCCCGTATAACCAGAACGGCGAGGGTACCTACTGCAAGCATATCGGCGCATTGTTGCTGGACGATGCCGAAAAGAATGCCCCTGCACCGGCGGCAAAGCCGGATGCGATTCCCGGTGTTGTGCGCGGCGCGGCGGGCCTTGCCCCGGAACTGGCCCGGCGGGACAGCTATGCCTCCGGGCTGGAAATGCTGTTTGGCAAAAAGTGGCACGGCGAAACGCCGGTGTCGGATTACGAGGCCCGCAGGCTGCTGGATACCTACAAGGAAGCAGCCCTTGAAAACCTTGGCGTGGACGAGACCGCCCAGCGCACCGGCTTTGCCCATCTGGAACCGGAGCTGACCCTCGTGCCCGGCGCACAGCCATGGCTGCGGCTGCGCATCTCGGACGGCGGGCGGCAGTATGTGGTGAAAAGCATCCCGAACCTGATGGAAGCCGTCGAGATGGGCAAAAGCGTCAGCTACGGCAAGGCACTGGCTTTTGTGCACCGGTGGGATGCCTTTGATGAAGAGTCCCGTGCGCTTTTGCAGTTGCTGCGCCGTCAGGTGAACGCAAGGCAGAGCATGGACAAAGCCGCCGTGCGGGTGTACGGCGGGGCCGAACAAGGCCCGGCGGGAGGCATGATCCTGACCGGCGAGATCTTTGATGACCTTGTGCAGCTGTACGAGCATACCGGTTTTTTGGGCGGGTACGAGCTGCGGGAAGGTCTGCCCGTCATTACCATGACCGTGGAGCGCCGCCGCGGCGGTGTGCAGGTGGAAGGCGAACCCGCACTTTCCGCTGTGCAGGGTCTTGACTATGATTACCTGTTCAGCGAGGATACGCTCTGGCGGCTGCAGCGGCCCGGGTGCACCCGCATCCTGCCCGCATTGCAGGCGCTGGGCGGCAAAAGCCTGTTCTTTACCAGCGCAGATGCCACGGCCTTTTGCAGCTATGTGCTGCCGGAGCTGGGCAGCAAGCTGAACATCGTGGACCCGGAACGTCTGCTGCTGAACCAGATCCCGCTGGAACCGGTGGTGCAGTTTTATCTGGACGCACCGGACAGCTTCCGCATCGAAGCACACGCGGAGTTTTTGTACGGAGAGGATAAGGTCACGCCGTTCGTGCCGTCTCCGGCAGGGCTTTTGCGGGATGTGCGCGCCGAGAGCCGGGCAAAGCGGCTGCTGGCCTCTTATCTGCAGCCCGGTGTGGGCGGCAGAGAGGAAGTGTACGGCACCGCTGACGAGGACGAGATCTACCGCATGTTGGAGGAGGGCGTGCCGGCCCTGCTGGCCGAGGGTGAAGTATACCTGACGGATGCCTTCCGCAGACTGCAGGCCGCGCCGCCTCGCATCACGGTGGGCGTTTCGGTGCACGGCAGTGTGCTGGATCTGGAAGTGGATACCGGCGAGTTCCCGGTGGCAGAGCTGAAAGACCTGCTGCGCTCCCTGCACCAGAAAAAGCGCTACCACCGCCTGCGGGACGGCCGTCTGCTGCGGCTGGACGACAGTCTGGAAGGGCTGGACGAACTGAACGATACACTGGAACTTTCCGGGGCCAAGCTCAAGAGCGGCCACGCCGAGCTGCCGCTCTACCGTGCACCCAGTCTCGACTGGGCGCTCTCGGGCCAGAACGGCCTGCGTTTCAACCGCGACGATGCGTTCCGCCGCATCAGCCGCAGCTTTCACGCCGTGAAGGACAGCGAGTATACTCAGCCGGAAAGCCTGCACAATGTGCTGCGCAAGTACCAGCGGGATGGCTACCGCTGGCTGCGCACGCTGGACGGCTACGGCATGGGCGGCATTCTGGCCGACGATATGGGCCTTGGCAAGACCGTGCAGGTGCTCAGCTACCTGCTGGCCATGAAGGAAAGCGGCCAGCGCCTGCCCAGCCTCATCGTCTGCCCGGCATCGCTGGTGCTCAACTGGCAGGAGGAATGCCAGAAGTTCACGCCGCAGCTTTCCTGCGTGGCTGTGGACGGTGACGCTGCTCACCGGGCAGAGCTGGCAAAGCAGTGGGCGGAAGCCGACCTTGTGGTGACCAGCTATGACCTGATGCGCCGGGACGAGGAGCTTTACAGCGGGCAGCAATTCTACGCCTGCATTCTGGACGAAGCGCAGGCCATCAAGAACCACACGACCCAAAAGTACAAGGCGGTGTGCGGGGTGAACAGCAAAGTGCGGTTTGCCCTTACCGGCACCCCGGTGGAGAACCGCTTGGGCGAATTGTGGAGCATCTTCTCCTTCCTGATGCCGGGGTATCTGCCGCCCTACAAGACCTTCTGCGCCCGGTTTGAAAAGCCTATCGTGCAGGAGGACGACAAAGACGCACTGCGCCGTTTGAACCAGCTCACCGGGCCGTTCATCCTGCGGCGCATGAAGTCCGAGGTGCTCAAAGAGCTGCCCCCCAAGACCGAGAATCTCCACCGCATCGAGCTGGACGAGCAGCAGCGCAAGCTCTACCTTGCCGCTGTGGTGGACGCGCGGGAAAAGCTGCGCGCTGCAAAGCCGGAGGATAAAATGGCGGTGTTCGCGGTGCTCATGCGCCTGCGGGAGATCTGCTGCGACCCGCGCCTTGTGGCAGACAACTGGGACGGCGGCAGTGCCAAGCTGGATGCCTGCATGGAGCTGGTGACGGCTGCTGTGGAGGGCGGACACCGCATCCTGCTGTTCAGCCAGTTCACCTCCATGCTGGAACTGCTGGCAAAACGGCTGGACGAAGCGGGCGTGAGCCACTTTACCCTGCAGGGCTCCACCCCAAAGCCGGTGCGTGCGGAGCTTGTGCGCCGGTTCAACAGCGGCGAAGCGGACGTGTTCCTCATCTCGCTGCGGGCGGGCGGCACCGGCCTGAACCTGACGGCGGCAGATATCGTCATCCACTACGACCCGTGGTGGAACGTGGCTGCGCAGAATCAGGCCACCGACCGCGCCTACCGCATCGGCCAGCGCAACCCGGTGCAGGTGTACAAGCTCATTGCGCAGGACACCATTGAAGAAAAGATCGTGGAGCTGCAGCAGGCAAAGCAGGAACTTGCCGAGACGGTCACCGGCTCGGCAGATGGAGCGATCCTGTCCATGAAACCAGAGGAATTGCTGCAGCTGCTGCAAGAGGAATAAAGAGGAGAAAACATCATGAAAGTCTGGGATCTGCACTGCGATACCCTCAGCGAGCTGCGCAAAGCCGAACATGCGGGCCGGCCCAAGAGCTTTGCGCAGAACGATCTGCATATCGACCTTGAAAAATTACAGAAAGGCGACTATCTGCTGCAGTGCTTTGCAGCATTCGTCAATCTGGGTGATAAGACGCCCGGAGCGGACCCGCTGGTGACAGCGCTGGAAGAAATCGACCAGTTCAAGCGCATCATGGCGGCATACCCGGAAAAAATTGCTCCGGTGTACACGGCGGCGGACATCCGCCGGAATGCTGCGGCGGGAAAGATCAGCGGGATGCTCACCATCGAGGAAGGCGCCTGCTGCAAGGGCAGCGCGGGGGTGCTGCGCCGGATGTATGAGCTGGGCGTGCGCATGATGACCCTGACATGGAACCACGAAAACGAGCTGGCAAGCCCGCAGCGGAACCCCAGCGGGGTGCTGGTGCCCCAGACCGAAAAGGGCCTGACCGGGAAGGGCTTTGAATTTCTGGCCGAGATGGAACGGCTGCACATGATCGTGGATGTGAGCCACCTTTCGGACAAGGGCTTCTGGGATATCGCACGGCACGGCACCCGGCCTTTTGCGGCCAGCCACTCCAACTGCCGCGCACTGGCACCCCACACCCGCAACCTGACCGATGAGATGATCCGCGCCCTTTCGGAGCGCGGCGGCATTGCGGGCCTGAACTACTATGCGCCCTTTCTGGATGCCGACCCCACCCACCCGGAAAACTGCCGCAGCACGGCGGCGCTCATTGCGAAGCATGCAGCCCACTATAAGCAGGTAGGCGGTGCACAGATGATTGCCCTTGGCAGCGATTTTGATGGCATCGATGGCCCTCACCAGCTGGAAAATGCTGCGTTCCTGCCGCTGCTGGCGGATGCCCTGCGCAAAGAGGGCTTTACTGAGGACGAGGTGGAGGGGGTCTATTTCCGCAACGCCATGCGCTTTTTTGAGGAAAATTTGTAATAACAACGGAGAATATGCCGACATGGATAAAAACATGACGCTGGAAAAGCGCATTGCTGCGGAGCTGTACTGCTATCAGGGCAAAATGAGCGTGTTCGTGGACGACCTGCAGGGCCATACCGTGGAGGTGGGCGCGGACGAAGAATTTGAGACGGCATCCACCATCAAGGCGTTCATTCTCGCTGCATTGTATTTGCAGGCGCAGCGCGGCAAAGCAGACCTTGCCGAAGAGATCACCTATGAGCAGAGCCAGTTCGTGGACGGCAGCGGTATGCTGCGCGCGCTGGGCGTGGGCGCAAAGCTCAAGGTGAAGGACACCGCTACCATGATGATCATTTGCTCGGACAACATCGCCACCAATATGATTATCGACTATCTGGGACTGGATACCATCAACGCCTGCATCCGGGAGTTGGGCTTTGCGCATACTGTGCTGCACAATCCGCTGCACTTTGACCGCTACCGCCGGCTTGGCACCACCACGCCGCGCGACTACGCGGCGCTGTTCGCCCGCATTGCAAAAGGGGAGCTTGTCAGCCGGGAAGCCAGCGCAGAGATGCTTGCCATCCTGCGCCAGCAGCACTACAACACCATGCTGACCCACGATTTTCCCCAGTACTATCTGGACTGCGAGGAGACCGGCGCGCTGGAGCTGATCTGGGTAGCCAGCAAGAGCGGCAGCATGAACGCCTGCCGCAACGACGGCGGCATCGTCCACACCCCCTACGGCGAGTATGTCATCGTGCTGATGAACAAGGACTTTCACGATATCATCGAGTACAATGAACACCCCGCCATGGTGTATGGTGCCCGCGTCTCCCGCATGATCCTGGATCAGGTGCTGGCCTGTGAGGGCCGGCTGTCCCTGTCCTGAGGCACGTATCCGCGCCATAAATGGGAATAATTTGGAAAAACAAAAGGAATTATAACAATGGGTATCACGCTCTCGCCATGGATGATGGCGTTTCTCGTTCTGATGACGGGCTTTGCAGGCTTTGTGGATTCGGCAGCCGGAGGCGGCGGTCTTATCAGCCTGCCGGCCTATCTGTTTGCCGGGCTGCCGCCCCACTACACCTATGCTACCAACAAATTCAGCGCCGCCTGCGGTACCACTTTTGCCACCGCCAACTTTTTCAAAAACGGTGCAATGAACCTGAAGGTGGGCATCCTTGCAGCCATTGGCAGCTTTGCGGGCAGTGCACTGGGGGCGCATATCGTGCTGCTGCTCAGCGATGAGCTGCTGCGCACCATGATGTTCCTCATCCTGCCAGTGGCGGCGGTGGTCATTTTGTGGCAGCGCGACCTGCCGGACAAGAACCGGGACGACGGAACCCTGAACCTGAAAAAGATCCTGCTGGCGCTGGGCATCGGCTTGGGCATCGGCCTGTACGACGGCATCGTGGGGCCGGGCACCGGCACCTTTGCCATCATTGCCTTTACCACCCTGATGGGCTTTGACCTGCGTACGGCGGGCGGCAACGGCAAGGTGCTGAATCTTGCCAGCAACTGCGCCAGCCTGTTCACCTATCTGATGAACGGTCTGGTGGTGTTCCACATCGGCATCCCCTGCGCCGTCAGCAACATTCTGGGCAACCTGCTGGGGTCCCATTTCGCCCTGAAAAAGGGTGCACGCTTCATCCGTCCCATGATGCTGGTGGTGCTGGTGCTGCTGCTGGGCAAGCTCATCTCGGACGCAGTGCTGTGAGCGCCGGGCGCGCCAGAGACTCCCTCTCCGAGGGAGCTGGCAAAACCGTCAGGTTTTGACTGAGGGAGTTTGCGCCCGTTTTCCGCTGCAAAAAACAAGCCGGGCAGCCCGCAGGCTGCCCGACTTTGCTCGGATGATCTTTTTTCGGTGGTCGCTTATTCCAGCACCAGCCCTTTGTCAAAGAATGCCAGACCAAATGCACCGGGGCCTGCGTGGGTGCCGATGACGCAGCCGATCTGGCGTACCAGCGGTTCGCCCATGTGCAGATTTTCACGGAAGTAGTTCTCGATGGGCTGCACTTCCCGCAGGCTGGAAGAATAACCGGCAACAGCGGCAAAGTCCGGGCTGATGCCGCCCAGCTCTTCGATCTTCTTGAACAGGGCCACATAGGCACCGGGCAGGCCGCGGGCCTTACCGGCCATGGCTACCTTACCGTCCTTGATGGTGATGAGGGGCTTGATGCCCAGCATCCCGCCCGCGACGGCCACAGCGGCAGGCAGACGGCCGCCCTTGCGCAGATACTTCAGATCGTCGATGGCGGCAACCAGATGCAGATGCTCCTTGGCGTGCTCCAGATCGGTGGCGATCTGCACCAGCGTCTTGCCTGCGTCACGCAGCTGCACGGCCAGACGCACCAGCAGCGATTCGCCCAGACACACGGTGGCACTGTCCACAAACAGCACGTTGTCTACATTGGCGAGGTCTGCGGCCAGCTTTGCGCACTGCCATGTGCCGGACAGCTCGTGGGACAGGAAGATGCCCAGCACTTCGTCTCCGGCGGCAGCGGCTTCCAGATAGAACTTCTCGAACAGCTCCGGGCTGGGCTGGCTGGTGGTGGGCAGCTTGCGGCAGCTGGCCAGATGGGCATAGTACTCGGTGGGAGTCATGTCGATGCCATCCCGCAGGATGCTGCCATCCTCCAGCGTCACGTTTAGAGGGATCACGGTCACGCCCAGCTGCTCGGCTTCGGCGGGCAGGATGTCGGACGCAGAATCGGTGAGAATACGGATCATAAAATACCTCCGGATTTCCGGTAAAAACAAATTCAAGTCATGTTTCCCGACGCTTTGCGATAAAACGTCGGGAAACATTATACCAGAATCCACAGGGAAAAGTCAATTGCCTGAGCGAAAATTGCTTCGTCCCAGCGCAAAATACTTGCGTAAAAGCCGCTGCTTATGATAAGATAGGCGCTGAGAACCGCACGGCAGGGAGGGCAGGCCATGGAGCAAAAGGCAAAAACAAGGGCGCTGCTGGCTGCGTTCGGCTGCGCACTGGCCTACCTGCTGGCAGGCAAAGTGCTGGCATTTCTGCCTGCCCCGGCGTGGGATGTGCGGGCGCTGAGTTTTGTGCACCACTGCATCGCTGCACCTGTCGTGGAGGAACTGGTGTTCCGCGGTGCCATCCAGCAGCTGGCGCAGCCCTTGGGCAGATGGCAGGCCGCGGCGCTGCAGGCGGTACTGTTTGCAGTGCAGCACGGCACCCCGGCGGGCATGGCGTGGGCGCTTGGCTGCGGCCTTGTGCTGGGCGCACTTCGTGAACGCACCGGCAGGGTATGGCCGGGGATGCTTTTGCATACATTGAATAATCTGCTGGTTTTTGCAGCAGGATAAAGGGGAACCTATGACCGATTCTGAACTGATGGGCCTTGCGCTGGAAGAAGCCCGCAAGGCGGCTGCACTGGGCGAGGTGCCGGTGGGGGCCGTGGTGGCCCGCAACGGCGAAGTGGTAGCTGCCGCCCACAACACCCGCGAGACCGAAAAAAACGCCCTGCATCATGCAGAGCTGCTGGCCATTGATGCCGCCTGCAAAAAGCTGGGCGGCTGGCGGCTGTGGGAGTGCGAGCTGTTCGTCACGCTGGAGCCGTGCCCCATGTGCGCCGGGGCCATCATCAACAGCCGCATCCGGCGGGTGGTATACGGCGCGGCAGACACCAAGGCGGGCTGCTGCGGCAGTGTGACCGACCTGTTTGCAATGCCCTTCAACCACCACCCGGTGGTGGAGCAGGGGCTGCGCGCAGAGGAAGCACAGGAGCTGCTGCAGGCGTTTTTCAAGGATCTGCGGGCACGGCTTGCGGCCCGGCCGAAGTGGAAACCGCCTGTATGACCGGCATGGAATATGAAGAAACCGTAAAAAAGTGGAAGCTGCGTAAAAAGTAGGCGGCTTCCACTTTCTTTTTTCGGCAAATTGTGCTATATTATTTAATGGTGTTTTGTCGAAACCCATCTTATGCAGCTGTCTGCCGCGCCGAGCACCGGACTTTGACCGGATAAGAAATGGACGCTGAACGGACGGCGATGGGCCGCACAGACATCTCCTGCACGGCATACCTTTGCAGTGCAGAGATCACGACAGGAGGACTATACTCTTGTACGAAGATGAATTTGAACTGACGTTCAATCTGTCGGGTGAGGAGCCGCAGCCGGAACAGGCTGCACAGGAGCCGCCCGTACCGCCAAAGCCAAAGGCGGCAGCACCCGTGGTGGACGAACCCACCCGGGTGATGGTGCTGGAAAAGCCCCAGCCTGCGCCGCAGCCGGAAATGCCGGAGCCTGTGCAGGAAGAGCCGGAGAAAACACCTGCACCTACCGTGCAGGCAGCAGCCAATGGCCGCTGTGTGCTGATCTCCGGCGGCGACCGCGGCATTGGTGCCGCTGCGGCCCGGGCGTTCTATGCGGCGGGCTACCGCGTGGCGGTGCTGTACCACAGCAATGCCAAAGCCGCTGCAGAGCTGGAAAAACAGCTGCCCGGCATCACCGCTGTGCAGTGCGATGTGGCGTCCCGCGCCAGCTGCGAGCTTGCGTTCCGCACCGCAGAACAGGCACTGGGCCGTGTGGATGTGCTGGTGAGCAATGCGGGCATCGCCCAGCAGAAGCTGTTCACCGACATCACCCCGGAAGAGTGGCAGCATATGCTGGACGTGAACCTGACCGGTGCGTTCCACCTGTGTCAGCTGGCGCTGCCGGGTATGATCCGCCGCAAGGCCGGACGCATCCTGACCGTGAGCAGCATGTGGGGCCAGACCGGCGGCAGCTGCGAGGTGCATTACTCTGCAGCAAAGGCAGGCCTGATCGGCCTGACCAAGGCTTTGGCCAAAGAAGAAGGCCCAAGCGGCATCACAGTGAACTGTGTTGCGCCCGGGGTCATTGATACCGATATGATGGCAGCATTCACCGCCGAGGATAAGGAAGCGCTGGCCGAAGAGACCCCTGTGGGCCGTCTTGGCAGCGCAGACGAAGTGGCGCAGCTGCTGGTGTTCCTTGCCGGCGAGGGTGCGGGCTACATCACCGGTCAGGTGTTCGGCGTGAACGGAGGACTTGTGATCTGATGCGCAGGAACACTTTATTACAGGATTTC
Source organism: Faecalibacterium sp. OF03-6AC (assembly GCF_003478175.1). NCBI lineage: Bacteria > Bacillati > Bacillota > Clostridia > Eubacteriales > Oscillospiraceae > Faecalibacterium > Faecalibacterium sp. OF03-6AC. Next base: position 81,253 of record NZ_QUEN01000002.1, read on the forward strand.
CCCCGGCGGGAGCATCCCCGGAGCAAGAAGGAGAGAGCAAAATGGGCATGACTTTAAAGGAACTGTTGACGAAAGGCGAAGGCACCATTTCGGCCAAGGAGGCCAAGGCGCTGGCTGCACAGTGCAGAATGGATGAGGAAACGCTCTACACCCTTCTGGAAGAACGCGGCATCAAGGTTCAGGAAGAGGATGCAGAGCCTACGCTGGATGTGGACAGCATCATGGCCGAGGTCGAGAATGCCGAGAACAACAACGATGATATGAGCATCAGCGAGGACGAGGAAGAGCAGAGCGAGGAGAACCCTGCAGACCTGAAGGCTGCCATGGACGAACTGCTGGACGACCCCGTTAAGAACTACCTCAAGCAGATCGGCCAGATCCCGCTGCTGAGCGCGGAGCAGGAGGTGGAGCTGAGCCGCCGCATCCATGCCGGTGCCGAGGCGGCGCACATCCTGCAGGCCGACCGCCAGAAGTACGGCGGGCCGGAGTACATCAAAAAGAACAGCGCCCGCTTCTCGTTTGAAGAGGATGAGAACAGCCGCAGCTATACCGAAGATCTGGACGAGGAGGGCAACGAGAAGCCCAGCGAGGATGCCGAGGAAAAGGCTGCCGAAGAGGAAGCTATGGAGGCTGTGGAGAACGGCCCCCTGAGCGACGAAAAGCGCGCTGAGCTGCTCAAGACCCGCCGCGATGGCCTGAACGCCCGCCGCAGCCTGAGCGAAGCGAACCTGCGTCTGGTGGTGTCCATTGCCAAAAAGCATGTGGGCCACAATCTGGCATTCCTGGATCTGATCCAGGAGGGCAACATCGGCCTGATCAAGGCTGCCGAGAAGTTCGACTGTGACCGCGGCTTCCGCTTCTCCACCTATGCAACCTGGTGGATCCGTCAGGCCATCACCCGTGCCATTGCGGATCAGGCCCGTACCATCCGCATTCCGGTGCACATGGTGGAGACCATCAACCGGATGCGTCAGGCCACCAACCAGCTGGTGTACCAGAACGGCCACGAGCCGACCCCGGAAGAGCTGGCAAAGGCCATGGATATGAGCGTGGAGCGTGTGCGCGAGATCCAGCGCATGGCACAGGAGCCGGCAAGTCTGGAAAGCCCCGTGGGTGAGGAAGAGGATTCCTCTCTGGGCGATTTCGTCGCAGACGAAAACGCCGAAGCCCCCGGCAAGGCCGCAGACCGCGCCATGGTGGCACAGCAGATCAATCTGGCTCTCAAGAGCCTGACCCCTCGTGAAGAGAAGGTCATCCGCCTGCGCTTTGGTCTGGACGATGGCCGTCCCCGTACGCTGGAAGAGGTTGGCCGTGACTTTGGCGTTACCCGTGAGCGTGTGCGCCAGATCGAGGCAAAGGCGATCCGCAAGCTGCACAGCCGCAAGTGCCTGTCCCTGCTGAACGGCCTGATCGAGTGATAAAGTAAGACTCCCTCAGTCATCGCTGCGCGATGCCAGCTCCCTCAGAGAGGGAGCCCTTGGCAAAACCGGAAAGTTGTCCGTACTGCCAAAGGCCCCATCTCCGAGGGGGCTGTCTGCGTAAGCAGACTGGGGGAGTTTTTGCGTAAAAAACGACTTTTTTGCAAAAATCCGGATTTTTTGCAAAAACCTCTTGCCAAACGATGGAAACTGTGGTATTATAACTGAGCTGTGATTGCGCTGCTATAGCTCAGTTGGTAGAGCGCATCCTTGGTAAGGATGAGGTCTCCAGTTCGAATCTGGATAGCAGCTCCAGCTCAGATGCCCTGAAGTCGAAAGATTTCGGGGCGTTTTTCTTTTGTAGATCGTTTCTGCTGTGCGGGTTCGGAACAGGGCAGAGCGGGCTTTGAACGGCTCTTTCAGGCTTTTTTTCGTTTTTCGTAAATTCATGCTTGACAAGCGGACGCTTTTTCGATATAATAAAGCACGTTCCGGCGGTAAGCGCCGCGCGAAACTTGAGCGATTATGGCCCGGTAGCTCAGTTGGTTAGAGCACCAGCCTGTCACGCTGGGGGTCGTCGGTTCGAGCCCGATCCGGGTCGCCATTTGCTGCTATAGCTCAGTTGGTAGAGCGCATCCTTGGTAAGGATGAGGTCTCCAGTTCGAATCTGGATAGCAGCTCCACAGCAGACACCTCGAAGCCTTAGGACTTCGGGGTGTTTTTTTGTTGTATGACTGCAAAAGCAGGCTGACGGAGTGCGGATTGCTTTGAGTACAAAAACAAAACGCACAGGCTCCGAAGAACCTGTGCGTTTATGGCAGGGGTAGTAAGTTTCGAACTCACGGCACGCGGTTTTGGAGACCGCTGCTCTACCAGCTGAGCTATACCCCTATGGGCATTCGCTGAATGCTTTGTTATTATAGCCGATGCAAAGGCGAATGTCAAGCATTTCTTTCAAGATTCAGGCATTTTTCGTGCCGCAGCTGCAACAGCCTTCTTTTTTATCGGATGCGGGCAGCTGGCTGGAAAGCTGTTCCAGCGTTACACTGTCGATATACTGGTTGATGACCTCGTCAAGGCCGGTCCAGAAGGGCAGGGTGAAGCACTGCTCCCACATGGGGCACTCGTTGGTCTCGCTGCCAAGGCAGGGAATGGGTGCCACGCTGCCCTCAATGGCGCGCAGGATCTCGCCGGCGGTGTAGTCGGCAGGGGCTTTGGTCAGGCGGTAGCCGCCCTGACTGCCGCGCTCGCTTTTTACAAGGCCCACACGGGCCAGCGGGGTCACGATCTGCTCCAAATATTTCAGGCTCAGGTTCTGCCGCTCACTGATCTCCTTCAGGCTCACGGTGGTGCCCGGCGCATAACGTGCCAGCTCGGCCATCAGGCGCAGGGCATAACGGCTTTTGGTCGAAAATTTCATGGCGATCCTCTCCTTATTGCTTCCTATAGTATAGCACGTTGCTCGGATTTTGCAAAGGTATCCTCTTGTGCAAACAAAAAAGGTCTGTTATCATAGGATGGATAAGAGGATACTATAAGGAGTGAGAGTATGAGTGAGAAGATCACGGCTGCCGATGCCATCCGTCTGCTGGATGCACACGAGGCGGCTGCTGTAGATGTCCGGGAGCCGGACGAGTTTGCCGTGGGCCACATCCCCGGCGCAAAGCTGCTGCCGCTGGGTCAGGTGCTGAGCCGTGCGGCTGAGGTGCTGCCGGATAAGAACGCTGTATGGCTGATCTACTGCCGCACCGGCCGCCGCAGTGCCGATGCCGTGCGCAAGCTGGAAAGCCTTGGCTACACCCGCCTGTACGATCTGGGCGGCATTCTGAGCTGGCCCTATGAGATCGAGGGCGACTTTGAAGGGCATTTTTAAAAAGAAAGAAGGATAACTCCATGTCGTTCCACGCAAAAGATTTTGCCGGCAGCCACTGCGGCTGCCGCTACCAGCAGGACTACCGCCCCACCTTGGGCCGCGACGGCAAAAAGGAATCCGGCACGCTGGAGGTCATCAAGTTCTATTACGATGGTGCCATCCGCTTTGAGCAGCACTGCTACGGCGAAGCCGCAACCTTCGTGTTCGGCGTATGGGCATCCGGCATGGACGAGGACGGCACCCTGCACTGGGTGCTGCCCGACCGCCGCAAGAGCTACTACGACGAGGCGTATCTGCCCAAAAAGCTGGACCGCGTGGACGAGGCAGGCAATCTTTACTTTGACGGCAGCAATTTTCCGTGGAAGCTGGCGGACGATTTTGCCGAGGATAAGCGCTGGGGCTACCCCAAGTGGAAGGTGGTACTGGGAAAACTGACCGGAAAGGGCAAAAAAGGTGACTGAATCACGAAAATCCAGTATTCATATTGACATACTAGGGAATGATATGGTATAACTTATCCGTTGAAAGGATTCCGCATCTGCACAGGGCATTCAAGGCTCCCGCAGACGCGTTCAATAAGAAAGGATCATTCCTATGGAAAACATGGAAAAAGTGGTTTATCTGGATAATGCTGCCACCACTCCCTGTGCTCCCGAGGCACTGGAAATGATGGTCAAAGCCCTGAGCGGTGCCTGCGGCAACCCCAGCAGCCATTACAGTGTGGGCTATGAGGCCAAGGAATTCGTGGACACCGGCCGTGCGCAGGTGGCAAAGGCCATCAATGCAAGTCCGGCTGAGCTCTTCTTTACCAGCTGCGGCTCCGAGGCTGACAACTGGGCCGTAAAGGGCACCGCCTTCACCAAGGCACGCCAGAACAAAAAGCACCTCATCACCAGCGCTTTTGAGCATCATGCCATCATGCACAGTATGGCTGCACTGGAGCGCATGGGCTTTGAAGTGACCTATATCAAGCCCACCGCCGAGGGCTACATCCGTCCCGAGGACGTGGAAGCTGCCATCCGTCCCGATACCGCGCTGGTCAGCATCATGATGGCCAACAACGAGATCGGCACCATCCAGCCCATCAAGGAGATCGCCGAGGTCGCTCACAAGCACGGTGTGTGGATGCACACCGACGCGGTGCAGGCTGTGGGTGCCATCCCCGTGGATGTGAAGGAGCTGGGCGTGGATATGCTGTCCATGAGCGCCCACAAGTTCAACGGCCCCAAGGGCATGGGTGCCCTGTACTGCCGCAAGGGCGTATGGCCCCAGAACCTGATCGATGGCGGCAGTCAGGAGGCCCGCCACCGTGCAGGCACCGAGAATGTGGCCGGCATTGCTGCCATGGGCAAGGCACTGGAGATCGCCACGGCGCATCTGGATGAGCGCATGGCCCACGAGAGCGAGCTGCGCGATTATGTCATCGACCGCGTCCTCAAGAACATCCCGGAAGCCCGCCTGAACGGCGGCCGCAGCCCTCGTCTGCCCAACAATGTGAACATCAGCTTCCCGGGTCTGGAAGGCGAGACCATCCTGCTGGATCTGGATATGCACGGCATCTGCGCCTCCACCGGCTCTGCCTGCAACTCCGACAGTCTGGACCCCAGCCACGTCCTGCTGAGCATCGGCGTGCCTGAGGAGATCGGCCACGGCTCCATGCGGTTCACCTTTGGCCCGCAGAACACCATGGAAGAAGCAAAATATCTGTGCGACGTGCTGGAGGAAGTGATCCCCCGCCGCCGTGCTATGAGTTGTATGTGGCTGCAGGGCCAGAACACGGCCCGCCAGTTCAGCCTGAAGGGAGAGCAGTAATTATGGCAAGCATGTATAGCGCAAAGGTCATGGAGCATTTTGCAAATCCGCACAATGTGGGTGAGATCCCCGACGCAAACGGCGTGGGCGAAGTGGGCAACCCCAAGTGCGGCGATATCATGCGCATGTACCTGAAGATCGAGAACAACGTGGTCGTGGATGTCAAATTCCTCACCTTCGGCTGCGGTGCCGCCATCGCCACCAGCAGCATGGCCACCGACCTCATCAAGGGCAAGACCATCGACGAGGCGCTCAAGCTGACCAACAAGGCCGTTGTGGAAGCTCTGGAAGGTCTGCCTCCCATCAAGGTGCACTGCTCTGTTCTGGCCGAGCAGGCCGTCAAGGCTGCTCTGTCCGACTACTACCGCCGTCAGGGCATCGATCCGGAACCCATCGTGGGTAAGCTCGAAGAGGACTGCGACCACTGCGAGAGCTGCGGCCACTGATCCCCGCAAAGGACGCTTCAGGGGACACCGTTTTGTGCGGTGTCCTCTTTTTTTGCAAAAGACTGCGTTGTTGTATCCTATCCAAAACGTAATAAAGCAAGTGTAAAATATTATTTGTTTACAAAAATACCCTGAATATGCACTCGTTCATGAAAAATTCATATATTGTTCAGAATGAGTTCACCACTTTTCGGTATAAGTAGGGCAACACAGGCGCAAAGAGCGCCGAACTCCCACGGAAGCGGACGAAGAACAGGGCAAAGAACGGTTCGCGGCACGCAATGCAATGCAGGTGCGTCGGCCCCGGAAAACGTCCCGCCGCACAGGAAAGGAAACGAGTTAGTATGAAAATTGGTTTTTGGGAACTTGTCGTCATCGTGATCGTGGCGTTCGTGTTCATCGGCCCGGATCAGCTGCCTGTCTACGCAAAGAAGATCGGCAAGATGCTGCGTGAATTGAAAAAGTACACCGGCGCTGCTTCTGAGGAGATCCAGAAGAACGTTGTGGAGCCGCTGAATGAGATCCAGGCTCCCCTGAAGGAAGCTGTTGCCCCGCTGACCGATATCAAGAAGGATATCGACAACAGCGTCAAGGATGTGACCAAGAGCTTTACCGGTATCGGCAAGACCAGCAAGGAGGAAGCTGCCAAGGCAGAAGCCGCCGAGGAAGTGACCGAGCTGACCGAGGAGCCGGTGGAAGAGCTGGAAGAGGACGCTGCACCTGCCGCCGCCAAGGCAGAGGAGAGCACTCCCGCTGAGGAGACCGCTGCACCTGCCGAGAAGGCCGAAGAACCCGCTGCACCCGCAGAGGAAAAGGCCGAGCCTGCTGCAGAAGCGGCTCCCGCACAGGAAGCTGCCGAGGCTGCTCCTGCGGCCGAGCCGGTGGAGGAAGACCCTCGTCAGAATGATGTTCTGCCGAAGGACTGATTACTTACTGGATGCACCCGCGCCCGCGGTTGCCTGATACATGCAATAAGCCCGCCACGCGGCGCGGCAAAGTAAAAAGGAGATTTTTATTATGCGTATTGGTACTAACGAACTGCTGATCATCCTGGTCGTCGCTCTGCTGATCTTTGGACCCAAGAACCTGCCGAAGCTGGGCAAGATGTTCGGCAAGACCATCAACGGCTTCAAGAAGGGCATGGAGGACGAGGAAGGCTCCGATGATTCCGAGGAGAAGACCGAGAAGAAGGTTTCCAAGAAGGACGAAGACGAGGAGTAATTGTGGCTACGAACGTTAAGCGCAAAAAGAAAAAAGCCGAAGTCATGGCAGAGGACGGCAGCATGACGCTGACCGGCCATCTGAAAGAACTGCGGAACAGGCTGATCATCTGCGCGGTGGTGTTCGTGGTGGGTGTTGTGGTCTCGCTGGCATACGCCGACCGTCTGATCGATCTGCTCACTGCCATGGGCCGCGACTATTACGAGTTTGTTTCCATTGCCCCGCAGGAAAAGCTGATGCAGTATTTCCGCGTCTCCATTCTGGCAGGCGTGGTGGTCACTGTGCCGGTGGCGTTCTACCACATTTATGCATTTGCAAAGCCCGGCCTGAAAAAGAGCGAGAGCTTCTTCTTCAAAATGGTCATGCTGCTGGGCCTGATCCTGTTCTGCGTAGGCGTGCTGTTCGCCTACAAGCTCATGATGCCGTTCATGCTGCGTTTCCTCAGCACCGGCATCGAGGGTGCAGAGTACATCCAGACTACTACCAGTATCGAAAGCTACGTCAACCTCTGCTTGACCATGTTCATCATTTTTGGCTGCGTGTTTGAGATGCCTCTGATCACCATCATCCTGTCCAAGATGGGCATTATCAACCCGCAGCTGCTCAAGCAGGTGCGCGGCGTTGCCATCGTGATCATCTTCTTCATCGCAGCCGTTGTCACCCCGCCGGATATCGTGTCTCAGTGCATGGTGGCCGGCCCCATGGTGCTGCTGTACTTCATCAGCATCTTCCTGAGCGGCATCTTCTATAAGCCGAAAGAGGACGATGATGACGAAGATGACGAGGATGAGGACGAAGAGTAAGCTCTGACTTCTGGTTTTCTGTTTTATCATTGCAAAAACAAAGGCTGCTGCGCCATTTGGTGCAGCGGCCTTTGTTGCGTAAAAAGCGCTTTTGCGCTATCTGCTGCGCGGCAGCCGCAGGCTGACAGCAGCAATATGCCGTTTGCTGCCGCGACCCTTCCCGTGAAAAAGCAGATCAGAAAAGCCCGCAGGCTTTTCTGATCTGCAGATATAAAAATAATTTTTCCGCTATGATTGCCAAAGCGAACGCGGCGGCAATTCCAAATCGTTGCTGCTCAGTCTATACAAGCCACCCGCCCTGTGCTAGAATGAAACCAACAAATCAAAGGCGGTGAAACCATGCATCCACTCCCGGAATACCCTCGCCCGGCCATGCGCCGGGACAGCTATGAGAACCTGAACGGCCTGTGGAAGTACGCCATTACCCAGACAGCTGAATACCCTGCTGCGTGGGACGGCAGCATTCTGGTGCCCTACTCGCCGGAAGCAAAGGCCTCCGGCGTGGGCCGCACCCTGCAGCCCGGCCAGTGGCTGCACTACCACTGCACCTTTGCTCCCCCTCCGGGAGAAGGGGGACGGGTGCTGCTGCACTTCGGCGCGGTGGACGATGCCTGTGCGGTGCAGGTGAACGGCCATCTGGTGGGCGGCCATCGGGGCGGCTACTGGCCCTTCACACTGGATGTCACCGCCCAGCTCAACGATACGGGCCGCAACAGCCTATGGGTGGCCGTGCAGGACCCCACGGACAGCGGCACGCAGGCCCGGGGCAAGCAGACCCTGAAGCCCGGCGGCATGTTCTATCCGGCCCAGAGCGGCATCTGGCAGACGGTCTGGATGGAGCGTGTACCGGAAAACTACATCCAGTCGCTCACGGTCACGCCGGACTACGATGCCCGCACCGTGACCGTGAAAGCCCATACCTCCATGCCCGGAGGTGCAGTGAACCTGTGGGCTGTGGTGCGGGCCGGGGGCGTGACCATTGCCGAGGACTGGGGCAGCGACGAAGCGGACCGGGACGGCGAGGTGACGCTGAACATCCCGGAGGAACATTTCTTTCCGTGGAGCCCGGATACCCCGTTTTTGTATGACCTGACCGTGGGCACCACGCAGGGAGAAGAGGAGCAGTTCGACACCGTGCACAGCTACTTTGCCCTGCGCAAGTGGAGCTGTGAGCCGGATGCGCGGGGCGTGCTGCGCTTCTGCCTGAACGGAAAGCCCATCCTGCTCAACGGCCTGCTGGATCAGGGCTACTGGCCTCAGGGCCTGTATACCCCGCCTTCCGATGCGGCGGTGGAGCGGGAGCTGAGCGAGGTGAAAGCGCTGGGATTCAACCTGCTGCGCAAGCACGCCAAGATCGAGCCGCAGCGCTGGTACTACCACTGCGACAGGCTGGGCCTTGTGGTCTGGCAGGACATGGTGAACGGCGGCGGCAGATACAATCTGTGGTTCGTCACCTACCTGACCAATGTGCTGCAGCCCCTTGTGCGCCGCCTGCCCGACGCAGAGCCGCTCTGGGGCCTGCTGAGCCGCGGAAAAGCATCCAGCCGGGAAACATACCGCGAAGAGCTGCAAGCCACCGTGGAAGCCCTGCGCTGCCATCCGTGCATCGGCTGCTGGGTGCCCTTCAACGAAGGCTGGGGCCAGTTTGATGCGGCCGGGGCCGTGCAGGCCATCCGCGCGCTGGACGATACCCGCCTTGTGGACGAGGCCAGCGGTTGGTATGATCAGGGCGGCGGAGATGTGTGCTCCATCCACAACTATTTCTATCCGCTGCATGTAAAGCCCGGAAGCCGTACCGTGGCCCTGAGTGAATACGGCGGTATTGCATGGCCCATGCCGGGGCACGAAGCACCGGGCAAAACCTACGGCTACGGCACAGCCAAGAGCCGCGCAGATCTGACCGCCCGCTGCAAAAAGCTGCAGTTGGGCACAGTGCTGCCGCAGCTGAAAAAAGGACTTTCGGCGCTGGTGTACACCCAGCTGACGGATGTGGAAGATGAGGTGAACGGTCTGTTCACCTATGACCGGGCCGAGATCAAGCCGGATGCCAATGCCGTCCGCTCGGTGAATGCTGCCCTTGCCGCAGAGTTCGCAAAAGTGACGCGATGAAAGAAAAAACTCCCTCAGTCATCACGCAGCGATGACTGAGGGAGTTTTATGTTACAGCAGCTCTCAGTTGTTGGCGCTGTTGTTCACGATCTTTTTGGCGGGCAGCTTGTTCATGGCAGAGCTGTCCAGATCGTGTGCCAGCTCTGCACCGCCTGCGGCCAGTGCGTCGTCCAGCTCGCCGCCCTTCATATCGCTCAGGATCTGGCTGCGCAGGTCGTCCAGCGAGGAAACGCTCAGCGGGTCTACACGCACCATCAGGAGCAGGGTGTAGCTGTTGATCTGCACGGCAGCGGCTTCGCCGTAGGAAAGGCTGCGCAGAGCATCGGCTGCGCCATCCTGCGTAAAGGCCGAAGCAACATCGCTCTCGGTCAGCAGCTCGGTCTGGACGCTGGCGCTGTCGTCGGAAGTTTCGCTGTCCAGCACAGCGTAGATGTCCGGCAGGGCATTCTGTGCGGCCTCATGCAGGACACTCACCTGATCCGAGACCGTCTCGCCGCCTGCGGCGTTGACGCTGTCGGCAGCGGCCTGTGCCAGCTTGAGCATCTCGGCCTTCTGGTCATCGTCCGCAAAGGCGTAGGTGCTGGTATTGTACAGCGGGATGCTGATGTAGCAGATCTCATACATGCTGTCGTCCAGATGGCTGGTCAGCTCGTCGTCCTCCACCGGGGCCTCGCCGTCCGGGCCGTAGACCATATCCAGCAGGGCGGTGTGCTCCACCTGCAGACGTTCATATGCCTTGACGGTCTCCAGGCCGATGCCGTTGGCGGTGTAGGTGTCGCCGTACTGGTCCACCATCTGCTGGGCATAACGGTCGGCAGTGGCGATCTGCTCGTCGGTCAGCTCACCGCCCAGTGCCTTGAAGCGGGCATCCACAGCAGCCAGCGTTTCCAATGTTTCCTGCGTTTTCTGGGCCACATAGTCGCTCACAACTGCGGTCTCGCCGCCGCTGTCAGAGTCGGTGGTGATGGTCTCTTTCAGGAAGGCTTTTACGTCGGTGGTGTCCTGATCGGTGCCGGCAAGCTGGGCGGCCTGCTGGTAAGCACCGTACTGTGCCAGCAGATACATGCCGGAGGTGATCTCAAAATCACCGATGCTGCCCACGGTGTCCGGGGCGGAAATGGTGCAGCCCACAAGGCTGAACACCAGTGCAAGTGCGCAGATCAGCGCGAGAAGTTTCTTTTTCATGGCAATGCTCCTATGATGTTTATTTTTGCTCGGCGGAGGCAAGGATCTCTGCCATCGCCTTGAGGATGCTTTGCAGCAGCTCCAGCGGCTTTTCGTCGGGCTGAAGCGTGACCAAGAGATAGGGCCGGTTGCCTGCACCGGCGGTGACGCGGCCATTGAAGGCCACCAGCAGGCCCCGGATCATGGGCAGCTCCAGACTTTCCAGCTGCAGGGTGAGGGTGTCCTTTTTCTGGGTCACTTCGGTCACGCCCACAGTGCTGGCCTGCACGCGTACCAGCGACACGTTGACCAGATCGCTCACCGAGGGCGGCGGGTCTCCGTAGCGGTCGATGAGCTCGTCCAGCACATCGGCGGCATCCTCTGCCGTCTGGATGGCGGCAATGCGCTTGTAAGCTTCAATGCGGCCCGGGCCGTCTGCGATATATTTCTCCGGGATGAAGGCATCCACCCGCAGGTCCACAAGGCATTCACTCTTGTCCCGCCGGACAGGTTCGCCCTTGGCCCGGGCGATGGCCTGCCCCAGCATCTTCACATAGAGGTCGTAGCCCACGGCCTCCATGTGGCCGTGCTGACTGTGGCCCAGAAGACTGCCCGCACCGCGGATTTGCAGGTCCCGCATGGCGATGCGGAAGCCGGAGCCGAAGGCCGTGAACTCCCGGATAGCGGAGAGCCGCTTCTGGGCGATATCGGTCAGGGTCTTGTCCCGCCGGAAGGTGAAGTAGGCATAGGCCTTGCGGCCGGAGCGGCCCACCCGGCCTCTTATCTGGTACAGCTGGGCAAGGCCCATGCGGTCGGCATCCTCGATGATGAGGGTGTTGCAGTTGCGCACGTCGATGCCGGTCTCGATGAGGGTGGTGCACACCAGAATATCGATCTCGCCGTTCAGCAGATGCTGCCACACGGGGTTCAGCTCTTCCTCGGTCATCTTGCCGTGGGCAATGCCGATGCGTGCGCCGGGCACCAGCTTGCTCACATGGGCGGCGCAGGCTTCGATGTTGTCCACCCGGTTGTGCAGGTAGTACACCTGCCCGCCCCGGGCAAGCTCCTTCTTCATGGCTTCGGCAAGGATCACGTCGTTGTATTCCAGCACAAAGGTCTCCACGGGCTGCCGCTCGATGGGCGGCTGCTCGATGGTGGAAAGGTCCCGGATTCCGCTCATGGCCATGTTCAGCGTGCGGGGGATGGGGGTAGCCGAAAGGGTGAGCATGTCCACCCCGATGAAGTTCTCCTTGAGCTTTTCCTTGTGCTTCACACCGAAGCGCTGCTCTTCATCGATGATGACAAGGCCGAGGTCATGGAACTTCACGTCCTTGGACAGCAGCCGGTGGGTGCCCACCACGATGTCCACACTGCCCGACTGCAGGCCCCGGAGGGTCTCCTTCTGCTGTTTTGCGGTGCGGAAGCGGGACATCATCTCCACCTTCACGGGAAAAGCTTCCATGCGGGAGAGGATGGTGTTGTAGTGCTGCCACGCCAGCAGGGTGGTGGGGGCAAGGATGGCGCACTGCTTGCCGCCCATCACGCACTTGAAGGCGGCGCGCAGGGCCACTTCGGTCTTGCCCACGCCTACGTCGCCGCACAGCAGGCGGTCCATGGGCCAGCCCTTTTCCATGTCCTGCTTGATCTCGGCAGTGGCGTTCAGCTGGTCGTCGGTCTCGTCGTAGTCAAAGCGGGTCTCAAAGTCCCGCTGCCAGTCGCCGTCCGGCGGGAAGGCGTAGCCCGTGGCCTGACGGCGGCGGGCGTAGAGCTCGATCAGTTCCTGCGCCATCTCCTCGGTGGCTTTTTTTACCTTGGCGCGGGTGCGCTGCCACTCGGCACCGCCCAGCTTTGCCAGCTTTACCTTTTCCTCGTCGCCGGGGGCGGTGTAGCGGCTCAGCAGGTCCAGCTGGGTCACCGGAACATACAGCACGTCCGAGCCGGAATACTGTACCTTGAGGTAATCTTTCGTGGCACCCTGCACTTCCAGCCGCTGGATGCCCGCATACATGCCGATGCCGTGGCTCTGGTGCACCACATAGTCCCCGGGCTTGATGTCCGAAAGGCTGGAAAGGGCGTTCTTGTTCTTTTTGCGCTTTTTGGTCTCGGCGGCGGTCTCTTCCTCCAGACCGTGCCTGCGGCTGGACAGCACTGCCGCATGGGCAAACGGAAAGGTGCACCCAGCGGTCAGATGGCCCGGCAGTACCTGTACGATGCCTTTTGTAGGCCGCACATCCCGGCTCATGCTCACGGAGTAGCCCTTGTCGGCAAGGTCGCGGGTGAGGGCAGCGGCACCCTTGGGCGTTCCGGAAAACAGGGTGACGGCATAGCCCTGCGCAATGAGCGGGTCAAGGTCTTCTCGCAGGGAGGCAAGGTCGCCGTTCCAGTTGGGGGCGGCAAAGGCCTCGGCGTTGATGAGGTCTTTCAGCTTGAATTCGTTCATGCCGCGCAGGAAGTTCTCGCACAGCAGGGTGCTCTGCTTCTGGGCGGCAGCGGCAAGGTCGTCCATGGTCTGGTAGAGTACATCCAGCCCGGGGCAGAGCACACCCTCTTCCAACAGGCCGGTCAGCTCTTCGCTGCGACGGAACTCGGTGGCCTTCTGGGCATCCCGGATGCCGCCCACCTCGTCCAGAATGAACAGCGGTGTGTCCAGATGATCCAGCAGGGTGGCCGGGCTCGGATAGCGCAGGCCGTAGTATTTATCCATGGCTTCCGGCATCAGTCCGGAGTCCAGCTGAGCAAGGTCGGCTTCCGTGGCCTTTTCCAGTGCGGTGCGGTGCCGGCCGCGTGCCTTTTTGATGGCGGCACGCAGGGCCTCGGCAGTCTCGGCGGTATCGCCGAACAGCACCTCGCGGGCAGGGGAAAGATAGATCTTTTCCAGTGCGCTGTCCCGCCGCTGGGTGAGCAGGTCGAAGGAGGAAATGGAATCGATCTCGTCGTCCCAGTACTCCACGCGGGCAGGCTGGCGCATATCCGGCGCATAGATATCCACGATATCGCCGCGCACACTGAACTGTCCCGGACCGTCTACCTGACTGCGCCGCACATACCCGGCGGCGAACAGCCGGGCCACAAGACCCTCGCGGTTGTACACCATGCCGGGTTTGAGGGTGAGGGTGTTTTTCAAAAATTCATCCCGGGGCACGGTGTACTGCAACAGCGCTTCGGCGGGCACGCAGACCGCGTTCAGCCGCCCGCCTGCGAGGGAACCCAGCACCGAAAGGCGGCGGTACTCGTACTCGCGGCCCGCGCCCTCCACTGGGCGCAGCATAAAGTCCCGGGGCGGGAACACGGCGGCAGAAAGGCCCAACGCCTTGAGGTCGTCCGCAAAGTGGGTGGCCTCGGCCTCGCCGGGGGTCACGATGCACAGCACCCGGCCAAGGTCTTTTTGCAGCGCGGCGTACAGCAGGGCACGGCCTGCGGGCGGCAGACCGAACAGCGCGGCAGGACCAGGCTTTGCAAAGCCGGCCGCGATCTTCTGATATTCCGGTGTGGCCTTGAGTAAGGCTTCGTACATGGAAAAACCTCCTTTCCTGTTGGGATGACCATTTGAAATTGCCGCCGCATTCGCTTTGGCAATGGCAGAGGAATGATTATTTTTATTTGCAGCAGAGAAAAGCCTGCGGGCTTTTCTCTGCTGCTTTTTCACGAGAGGAGTCGTGACCTCAAGATGCATCAAAGAACACAAATGCAGTTCGCCAGTGCTGCTCCACTCGGTGAAAATGTGTTTGGAGCGGCCCGCAGGCCGCGACAAACACGAACAATAAAAATAAAATTCCGCTGAAAATGCCCAGAGCGCAAGCGGAGGGCAGTTTAAATGAGGTCCTTACCCGTTATACTTGCTCTGTGCCAGCCCCAGCTTGCCGTCCATGATGAGCTTTGCGGCGGCTTCCAGATCAGGGTAGCGGCCGCTCAGAGCCTTGGCATCCTCTGCCGGGAACTTGCCCAGCACCCACGCGGCAAGGTCGTAGTCCGGGTGGGGCTTGGCACCCACGCCGATGCGGATGCGGGGGAAGTTCTCCCCGCCCAAGCGGGCGATGATGCTCTTCAGGCCGTTATGTCCGCCTGCGGAGCCGGAGGGCCGGATGCGCAGCTTGCCGGGGTTCTGGGTGATATCGTCGCACAGAACGATGACGTGGTCGGCAGGGATCTTGAAAAAGCCCGCCGTGGGGGCGATGGAGTCGCCCGAAAGGTTCATGTAGGTCAGGGGCTTGAGCAGCACCACCTTGTGGCCGTCCACTTCGCCCTGACCCCACAGGCCTTCAAATTTGGTTTTGCTGACCGAAATGCCCCACTTGTCGGCCAGATAGTCCAGCGCGGCATAGCCCGCATTGTGGCGGGTGCCGTCGTATTTTGTTTCCGGGTTGCCAAGACCGGCGATCAGCCAGATGTCATTTGTATTCATGAGTGTTATATTTTCCTTTTTGTGATAAATTGTCCGATGCAAGTCCTAAGTATAACATACGCGCGTGCAAAAAGATATACATTATAAGCGAAAAAGATGCACCTGCAAACAAAAACCGCCGCGCAGGGCCATCCTGTGCAGCGGTCTGTACGCGAAAAACGGACAGCTTACTTGCTCTGCTCGTCTTCCAGCTTCTTTTTTTTGGCAATGTAGGCTTCCATCTTGGGCTCTGCCCAGCCCTCCAGATTGGTCTGGCGGTCACGGGCAATGCCCAGTGCCTGTGCGGGCACGTCCTTGGTGATGGTGCTGCCGGCGGCGGTGTAGGCACCGTCGCCCACCTTCACGGGGGCAACAAGGTTCGTGTTGCAGCCGATAAAGCAGTAATCGCCAATCTGGGTGCGGAACTTATCCTTGCCGTCGTAGTTGCAGGTGACGGTGCCGCAGCCGAAGTTGCAGTACTTGCCCACATCGCTGTCGCCGATGTAGGTCAGGTGGCTCACCGTGTTGCCACGGGCAAAGTTGGAGTTCTTGGTCTCTACATAGGCACCCAGATGCACGCCGTAGTCGGTGACGGTGTTCACCCGCACATGGGTGAAGGGGCCGATGTTGTTGTGGGGGCCGATGTGGCTGCTGTACACCTGACTGGCGTTGACGGTGCTGCCCTCGTCTACGATGCTGTCCTCGATGAGGGTGTTGGGGCCGATGATGCAGCCTGCACCGATGACCGTCCTGCCGCGCAGGATAGTACCGGCCAGAATGACGGCACCCGGGGCGATGACCACGTCCGGTGCGATCTGCACGGTGCGGCTGTCGATGATCACGCCGTTTGCGATGTGCTGCAGCAGAATGACCTCGCGGGCGGCTTCGGCGGCATCCAGCTGCTCACGCGCTGCATTCAGCGCGGCAGAAGAAACAGAATTTTCCATACGATAGATCTCCCTTCCGGCACGGCGGCTCTCGGCGGGCGGATGATAAGGCCTGACCCGGAAAAATGATGCATCCATATCCAAAGATGGATACAACAGAAGCTTTGTGCCGACAAAAAAGAAAAAGCTGAAATTACAGGGATGGAAAGTTGTATCCAACAGACGGATAATCCGCGTCAGAAAACGAAAAACCTCTCGAACTTTTTCCCATTTTATATTACCGGAAAACTCGGCAAAATTCAAGTGATTTGCATAAAAAATATCAAACAAATTCGGTGTTTTGCACGGTGGAAACGGATGGATTTTCTGGTATAATAATTTAGCATTCACAAAACAATGTTCATCGATCAAATGAGACAAGGCAAGCGATGAGGCTGCGGCGCGGATGCTCCGCAGTCAAAAATGGGAGGTAAACAACGCATGAGCAAAAAGTATCTGTACTACTTCAGCGAAGGCAATGATGCTTTCGGCGGCGACAAAGTCACCATGAAGAACACTCTGGGCGGCAAGGGCGCCGGTCTGGCAGAAATGACCGCAGCCGGTATGCCGGTGCCGCAGGGTTTCACCATCACCACCGACGCCTGCACCCAGTATTATGCAGACGGCCGTCAGATCAATGACGAGATCACTGCTGATATCTTTGAGCATCTGAAGGGTCTGGAGCAGATCACCGGCAAGAAGTTCGGCGATAACCAGAACCCCCTGCTGGTCTCCGTCCGTTCCGGCGCACGTCAGTCCATGCCCGGCATGATGGACACCATCCTGAACCTGGGCCTGAACGACGAGGCTGTTGAAGGTCTGGCAAAGAAGACCGGCAACGCCCGTTTTGCATACGACTGCTACCGTCGCTTTGTGCAGATGTTCGCGGACGTCGTTATGATGGTCCCGAAGAGCCTGTTCGAGGTCGAGATCGACAAGATGAAGGAAGCCAAGGGCGTCAAGAACGACGTGGATCTGACTGCTGACGACCTGAAGGAACTGGTCGGCACCTTCAAGAAGATCTATGAGGAGAACGAAGGCCGTCCCTTCCCGCAGGATCCCCGTAATCAGCTGATCGAGGCTGTCAAGGCCGTCTTCCGCAGCTGGGACAACCCCCGCGCAAATGTCTATCGTAAGATGAACGAGATCCCCTACGAGTGGGGTACCGCAGTCAACGTTCAGCAGATGGCATTCGGCAACTCCGGCGACCGCTCCGGCACCGGCGTTGCATTCACCCGTGACCCCGCCACCGGCGCTAAGAAGCTGATGGGCGAGTACCTGATCAATGCACAGGGCGAGGACGTTGTGGCCGGCGTGCGCACTCCTTCTCCCATCAGCCACCTGAAGGATCAGATGCCTGAGGTGTACGATCAGTTCGTTGAGATCGCAACCCGTCTGGAGAACTACTTCCGCGATATGCAGGATATGGAGTTCACCATCGAGGACGGCCACCTGTACATGCTGCAGACCCGTAACGGCAAGCGTACCGCTCAGGCTGCTCTGCAGATCGCATGTGATCTGGTGGACGAGGGCATGATCACCGAGCAGGAAGCTGTCCTGCGCGTGGAGCCCAAGCAGCTGGATACCCTGCTGCATCCCCAGTTCGATGCCGCTGCCCTGAAGGCCGCCGAGGTCGTCGGCAAGGGTCTGGCAGCTTCTCCCGGTTCTGCCTGCGGCCAGATCGTCTTTACTGCTGAAGAGGCAGAGGAGATGGTCAAGTCCGGCAAGATGAAGAAGGTCGTTCTGGTCCGTCTGGAGACCAGCCCCGAGGATATCGTGGGCATGCAGGTCTCTCAGGGCATCCTGACCGTCCGCGGCGGCATGACCAGCCACGCAGCCGTTGTTGCCCGTGGTATGGGCACCTGCTGTGTCTCCGGCTGCGGCAATGACAACGACGTCAAGATCGACGAGGAAGCAAAGACCTTCGAGATCAATGGCCACAAGTTCGCCGAGGGCGACTGGATCTCCATCGATGGTTCCACCGGCAACATCTACGGCGAGCAGGTCGCTACCGTGGCCGCTACCGGCAATAAGAACTTCAACCGCTTCATGGGCTGGGCAGACGCTGCTCGTCAGCTGCTGGTCATGACCAACGCTGATAACCCGCGCGACGCACAGCAGGCAGTGGATCTGGGTGCTGAGGGCATCGGCCTGTGCCGTACCGAGCACATGTTCTTCGCAGAGGATCGCATCAAGGCTGTGCGTGAGATGATCTGCGCACGTACCGTGGAAGAGCGCGAAGCTGCTCTGGCCAAGGTCGAGCCGTTCCAGCAGGGTGACTTCGAGGCCATGTACCGCATCATGGGTGAGCGCCCGATGACCATTCGTTATCTGGATCCGCCTCTGCACGAGTTCCTGCCCACCAAGGACGAGGACATCAAGGAGCTGGCTGCCGATATGGGCATGACCTTCGATGACCTGAAGAACGTGGTTACTTCTCTGCACGAGTTCAACCCCATGATGGGTCACCGTGGCTGCCGTCTGGCTGTTACCTACCCTGAGATCGCTGCGATGCAGACCCGCGCTGTGATCAAGGCTGCTCTGAACGTCTCTGCTGAGACCGGCCATGTGATCACCCCGCACATCATGATCCCGCTGGTCGGCGAGGTCAAGGAGCTGAAGTTCGTCAAGGACGTTGTGGTCAAGGTCGCAGACGAACTGATCGCTGCTGCAGGCGTTGAGATGAAGTATCAGGTCGGTACCATGATCGAGATCCCCCGTGCAGCCCTGACTGCCGGCGAGATCGCCAAGGAAGCCGAGTTCTTCAGCTTCGGCACCAACGACCTGACCCAGATGACCTTCGGCTTCAGCCGTGATGATGCCGCCAAGTTCCTGGGCGCATACTACGAGAACAAGATCTACGAGAGCGATCCGTTCCAGCATCTGGATCAGATCGGCGTTGGCAAGCTGGTCAAGATGGCTGCCCACGACGGCCGCGAGACCCGTCCTGATCTGGGTCTGGGCATCTGCGGCGAGCACGGCGGCGACCCCACGAGCGTGGAGTTCTGCCACAATGTCGGTCTGGACTATGTCAGCTGCTCTCCCTTCCGTGTGCCTATCGCACGTCTGGCTGCCGCTCAGGCTGCCATCAAAAATCCCCGCAAGTGATGGTGTGGGCGCTTGAAAAGCGCGAATAAAAACCCATAAAGCAAACGAACCGCCCCGGTTTCCGCAACGGAAGCCGGGGCGGTTTTTGTGTTGACTGGCAGAATATCCAAACGGTAAAATATACATGCAACAATTTCCGGAGTGGATGTGGAAATTCTGGACGTGGAACGAATTGAGCAAAAATGCTATAATTTTAACAGCGATAAGAAAATAAATGTGCTAATCAACAGGCCGGGGAGGTGAAAAGATGGACGAGCGGATCTGGACGATCGCTGAAATACTGGACCAAAGTGGCCCTATGACGGCGGATGAACTGGCCGCACAACTGAAACTCAGCGGCAAAACAGTGCGGAGCCTGATTAAGACCTACGCAAAGGAAATGCAGGAAAATGGCTTTTGCATCACAGCCAAACCCGGCAGGGGGTTCGGCATTGAGATCACGGATGCACAGATGTATGTGTCGGGCAGCAAACCACAGCAGGGAGAACAGACCGGCATCCCGCAGGACGCGCAGGAGCGGATACAGCGGCTGAGACAGTATCTGCTGGAAAAGGATGGCTATTCCAAGCTGGATGATCTAAGCGAGCAGTTTTTTGTGTCGCGGCGGTCAATCTCCAACGATCTGCGCGAAGTGGAGCGGCAGCTGGCGGAATACGGGCTGAGCATCCGCCGCAAACCGGGCTACGGCATCTGCGTGGTAGGCCGTGAGACGAACCGTAGGATCTGCATTGCGGCGCAGCGGGACGAGAGCCGCCCGGTCGGGCAGCAGATACAGGAGCTGGTCAGCCGGGTGCTGGAAAAAGAAAAATTCGCCATGTCCACGATGGCGCTGGATAATCTGGCGGTCCACCTTGAGGTCGCAGTGGAGCGCATCCGCACAGGGCACGCGATAGAAAGCTCGGATGGTATGCAGGCGGACCTTCCGGAGCGGATCCTAGAAGTGGCCAGCCACATCGCCGTGCAGATCGAAAACATGACGGGCGTGGCTTTTCCACTGCCGGAGGTCTGCTACATTGCTATGCATCTGAACGGCAAACAGATGTACCGGGCAAACGCAATGACCTCGGATGAAAATTTGGTGATTCCGCAGGAGGTCAACCGCATCGTATCGGATATGATCGAGCAAATCTACGAGGCGTTCCGCATCGACTTCCGGGACAATCTGGAACTGCGCATGGGCCTGTGCATGCACATGGTGCCCTTGCTGGCGCGGATCAAGAGTGGGATGCGGATGAAGAACCCGATCCTGCAGGATATCAAGCGGGAGTATCCGCTGGCCTACGAGATGGCCACACAGGCGTGCAGCGTGTTGCAAGACATCAGCCCGAACCCCATCAAGGAGGACGAGATCGGTTATATCGCCGTCAGCTTTGCGCTGGCACTGGAACGGCAGAAGGCCAAAGAGTGGGCACCTAAAAACATCCTGATCGTCTGCGCCAGCGGCAAAGGCAGCGCCCAGCTGCTGGCTTACCGCTACCAGCAGAAATTCGGCAAGAATTTGGGCCGGGTACAGACCTGTGACGTGATCGGGCTGCGGAGCGTGAACTTCAGTAAGATCGACTATGTGTTTTCCACGGTGCCTATTCCCATTTATGTCCCGGTGCCCATCCGACAGATCCAGTTCTTCCCCACCGAAAAAGAACTGACCCAGATGAAAAAGCTCTTGATGCAGGGCAAAAAGGGGACTGTGGAAGAATATTTCAGCCCGGAGCTATTTCTGCCACATCTCAACTGCGAAACACGGGAGCAGGTACTGGAACAGATGTGCCGGTTCGTGTGCGGCAAAAAAAAGCTGCCGGATGATTTTTTACAGCTCGTGAAAAAGCGGGAATCGCTGGCCGCCACTTCGTTTGGTGGGCTGGTGGCAATGCCGCATCCGTGGAAGGCAGTCAGCAAAGATACCTTCGTCTGCCTTGCCATTCTGGACAAGCCCGTGCAGTGGGGCGAAGCAAAGGTACAGGTGGTATTTCTGGTGTCCATCGCGGACGATGCCACCGCAAAACTGCAAAAATTCTATCAGGTTGTTGCGCAGCTTATGGTCGATGAAGCCTGCATCTGCAAATTGATCGCAGAGCGCCGGTTCGAGGTCCTGTTGGGGCTGCTGAGACAAAAAGAACAAGGACTGGAGGAACAAGAAAATGGTTGATGACGAGAAGTACGAAGTTGCATTTGAAATTATCGCCTGCGCTGGTGATGCAAAATCGCTGGCACTGATGGCAATCGAGGAGGCCCGCAACGGCAATTTTGAACAGGCCGAAAAAAATCTGGCCGAAGCAAGAGAGCAGATGGCCAAGGCGCACGATGTACAGAACGATATGCTGCAGAGCGAAGCTCAGGGCAAGAGCGTGGAACTGAACATCGTGCTGATCCACGCAGAGGATCACCTGACCATGGCAATCATGTCCATCGATTTTGCAGAAGAGTTCATTGAACTCTATAAGCAGAATCATAAATAAACACGGAACACAAGAAAGGAAGAATCGTTATGAAAATCATGCTGGCTTGCTGTTTGGGAATGTCCACGAGCGTCGTCGTCCAGAAGATGAAGGACGCTGCAAAGGAGCAGGGCAAGGACTATGAGATCTGGGCTGTGGATCAGAACAAGATTGCGGAGAACGTTGGCAACTTTGATGTGCTGCTGCTGGGCCCGCAGGTGCGCCATCTGCAGCGCAAGGTCAAGGCAACTGTGGGTGACAGTGCACCGGTGGCGGTCATTGATGCACTGGCCTATGGCCGCTGCAACGGTGCTGCCATTCTGAAGCAGGCCGAGGATCTGGTGAACAACGGCTGAGTTGTTTGGAAAATCCCTTTTGGAGGAGAAAAAACATGAGTAAATTTAGCGACAAGTTCGTTGATGGCATGAGCCTGGTGGCCGAAAAAGTGGACGAAAACAAGTTCCTTGGTGCAATCAAGGATTCGTTCACCATCTACATGCCGTTCGTTATCGTTGGCTCGTTCATGAACCTGTTCAACACCATCCTGTGCAGCACCACTACCGGCCTTGCCAAGTGGGTTCCCGCACTGGAAGCACTGAAGCCTATCTTTGCCGCTGCAAACTTTGCAACGCTGTCTTGCATGACCCTGCCCATCGTGTTCCTGATCGGTCTCAAGCTGGGCAAGAAGAACAATGTGCCGGAGCACATCTCCGCTATTATGGCGCTGGCTTCCTATCTGACCATCTGCCCGCAGATCGTCTCTGTAGTGGTGGACGACAAGACTGGCACCGCCAGTGGCCTGCCCGGTGCAGCATTGGGTTCTCAGGGTCTGTTCGTGGGTATGCTGATCGCCATTCTGGCAAGCCAGCTGTTCGCCTTCCTGATGACCTTCGATAAGCTCAAGATCAAGATGCCGGCATCTGTTCCCGCTGCTATCACTACTTCTTTCAACGCTCTGATCCCCATCGTGCTCACCCTGTTGGGTGTTTCCGTTGGCGGTTACGCATTCCGTCAAATCAGCGGCCAGTACCTGACCGACTGGATCTACACCACCATCCAGCATCCTCTGGAGAATGCATTCCAGAGTCCTGCCGGTCTGTTCATCATCATTCTGGTCTGCCGTGCATTCTGGTTCCTGGGTATCCATGGTGACCTGATCATCAAGCCTGTGCGTGACCCGTTCTTAGCTGCTGCTCTGGCTGCAAACGTTGCCGCTGTTGCTGCTGGTCAGACTCCGTCCTCTCCCATCACCTACGGCTTCTGGGTCGCATTTGTGGCTCTGCCGGTTTCTCTGCCCGTCTGTCTGGCCATCTTCCTGGTGTCTAAGCGTGAAGATTATCGCGCTGTTGCCAAAGTTGCCATTGGCCCCGCACTGTTCGGCATCAGCGAGCCCATGGTCTTTGGCCTGCCTCTGGTTTTGAACACCACCATGCTGATTCCCTCCATCCTCTCTGTGATGCTGTGCTCCGGTACTGCACTGTTTGCAAGCACGATTGGCTTTATGCCCTGCAACACCGTTGACGTTGCCTTTGGTACGCCCGTGCTGCTGAGTGCACTGATTGGCCACGGCTGGCAGGGTGTTGTGGTGCAGATTATTGGTCTGGCACTGGCAACGCTGGTGTATATCCCCTTCATGATCGTTGCCAATAAGCAGGCAGAAGTAGAGCAGGCCGCTCAGAACTGATAAAAGGAGAACTGCTGTGAAAACCTTTGCAAAAAACTTCTTATGGGGCGGCGCACTGGCGGCAAACCAGTGCGAGGGCGCTTATCTGGAAGATGGAAAGGGCTTAGAGATCTGCGACCTGCTGGAGACCGGCAAAGATCGTTTCATCAAGCTGGATCCGGCGCTGGAACTGCATGAGGGGCACGTCTATCCCTCTCATGAAGCGATCGATTTCTATCATCACTACAAAGAAGATATTGCCATGTTTGGCGAGATGGGCATGAAATGCCTGCGCACCTCCATTGCATGGAGTCGCATTTTCCCGAACGGCGACGATGCCGAGCCAAACGAGAAGGGTCTGACCTACTACGAGGATATGTTCCGGGAATTGCACCGCTGGGGCATTGAACCGGTGATCACGATCTCTCACTTTGAGACTCCGCTGGCGCTGGTCAAAAAGTACGGCGGCTGGGACAACCGCAAGCTGGTCGGCTTTTTTGAGCGCTACTGCAAGGTGCTGTTTGAGCGCTACAAGGATCAGGTCAAGTACTGGATGACTTTCAATGAAATCAACAACACCCTCAAGCTGCCTTATCTGGCAGCCGGCATGGTGGTGGCAGATGATGCCAATGCACCGCAGCGGCAGTATCAGGCTGCACACAATATGTTTGTGGCCAATGCACTGGCTGTCAAATCCTGCCATGAGATGATACCGGGTGCAAAGATCGGCTGCATGCTGTCTTTGAGCACGGCATATCCCAACACCTGCCGCCCGGAGGATGTGATGGAAACCTATCAGCTTCGTCAGCGTTCGCTGTTCTTCTCGGATGTGATGCTGCGCGGCCGTTACCCCTCTTACATCGATCGCAAGTGGGAAGAGCTGGGCGTACAGGTGCAGATGGAGCCGGGCGATTCTGAGCTGATTGCACAGAACACCAACGACTATCTGGCTTTCAGTTACTACATGACCTCTACCCACATTGCCGGCATGAAGATCCGCTCCAATACGGGCGGTCACGTAGGTGCGGACAATCCCTATCTGGAAAAATCCAAGTGGGGCTGGCCTATCGACCCGGTGGGTCTTCGATTCGTCTGCAACGAACTGTATGACCGCTACCAGAAGCCCATGTTCATTGCTGAAAACGGCCTTGGAACGGCAGACACCATTGACCCGGATGGCCGCATCCGCGATACTGCCCGCATGGAGTACCTCAAAAAGCACATCGAAGCTTTGCAGCAGGCTGTGGCTGACGGCTGTGATATCTTCGGCTACACTTGGTGGGGACCCATCGATATCGTGAGTGCCGGCACTGGCGAGATGGAAAAACGGTATGGCTTTATCTATGTGGATAAGGATAATCAGGGCAACGGAACCCTGCAGCGTCGGAAGAAAGATTCCTTCGAGTATTACAAAAAGGTGATCGCTTCCAACGGACAGGATCTGGAACTTCCCGCCGAGGACTAATCAAATAAAAAAGATCGGTGCAGTATTTTTCAAAACAACAAGAAAAATACTGCACTTGATTTTTTTGTGTGAGAGTGCAGCACGTACAACAGCTGCCGCAAAGGAATATCGATATGATAAGCTTGATTCTGGCAAAAAAGATCCTTTCGCTGTTTTTGGTCATGGCTCTGGGCATTGTGCTGGTGCGCTGCGGCATCGTCCGTAGTCAGGACAGCAAGGTGCTCTCCATGATCTCACTGTATCTGGTCATGCCATGTGTGATCATCTCGTCGTTTCAGGTGGAGTATCAGCCCGAGATTCTGAACGGTCTGCTGCTGGCACTGGCTGCGTCAGCGCTGCTGCATCTGGTGCTGATCGTGGTGGTTGGCTTTCTGGGCAAGGTGCTGAAACTGGATGGTGTAGAGGAGACCTCGCTGATCTATTCCAACGCAGGGAACCTTATTATTCCCATTGTGACGGCCATTCTGGGCAAGGAATGGGTCATTTACACCAGCGCATTTCTTTCGGTGCAGCTTTTTCTGCTGTGGAGCCATGCTAAAATGAAGCTCTGCGGAGAAAAAGGAATCGACCTGAAAAAGATTCTGACCAATATCAACATGATCGCCATTTTTGCTGGGGTGCTGCTGTTCCTGCTGCGGATCCAGTTGCCTGCACCTGTGCAGGATGCGGTGGATTCAATCAGCAGTATGGTTGGTCCAATGGGGATGCTGATACTCGGTATGCTGATCGCAGAAATGGACCTGAAAAAACTGCTAAGCTATCACAGACTATGGTGGATCACGCTGCTGCGTCTGGTGGGCATCCCGCTGATAGGAATCGTACTGTTGAAATACAGCGGCCTTGCAGCACTAGTGCCGGAGGGCAGAACAATATTGCTGGTTACACTGCTTGCCATCTGCACGCCGTCCGCGTCCACACTGACCCAGATGGCGCAGGTGTACGGCAAAGATGCAGACTACGCCAGCGCGATCAATGTGGTAACGACACTGCTGTGTATCGTCACGATGCCGCTGATGGTGGCATTGTACCAGATGTAAGTACGTGCGAACGCTCTGCAATTTTATCACCCGCCCAGGGCTGCCATCAAGAATCCCCGCAAGTGATCGCGTAAGGGCTTGAACCGACACAAATAACACAAATAAAGCATAACAAATACCCCTCGGTTTCCTGCTGCGGAAGCCGAGGGGCATTTTGCGTATTAAGGACGGAACGAATGCGCCCTGTGATTTTATTCCGCCTTCAGGCGGACCGAGGTGCCGGGCTTTTACGATGAAGAAGAAGTTTTATGCGGGTTCCCGCCGAAAAGGCTGCGAGTGCTGGACAGGACAGGCCACCGGTGCATCCGGTGCAAACTGCAGGTATTCCCGCGGGGCAATGCCCAGCAGACCGGCCAGCAGGCCAAAGCGCTTTTGCTCCAGTGCACAGTTGAGCCGGGTGACGGAATCGTTGTAGATCAGGCTGCTGGTATAGACCATCCGACTGTAGCAGTTGGCCGCTTCCATGCAGCGCTGGTAGGCGGGGTCTGCTTTCAGGGAAGGGTGGTTCTCGGCCGCAATGGTGATGTAGGACATGGCCTGTGCAAGATGCTGCTCCTGTTCCAGCACCTGCGCCGGTGTGGACAGGGCATTGATGGAGGGCGGCAGCAGCACCAGCTGGGCCGAAAGGCCGTGGGTGCGGGCCAGTTCCAGCAGGGCTTCCAAAGCACGGAAGCGGGAAGAAAGCTGCAGGCCGATCTGGTTCATGGCAGTGTTGACATTCTCGTTCAGCTCGCTGAGACGGCGGCGGATGTAGCTGAGCCAGACCACGGCCAGCAAAATGACCGGGATGAGCAGAAATGCCATAGAAGACCCTCCCTGAAAAAAATAAGCTTAGACGGCAGTAGAACCGTCTGAGCTTACTATAGCGCAAAAGCAGTGCCGACTGGTGCAATTGGCACGAGTCGCCCATAAAATGCATTGAATCGACCTTTTACAGAGAGATGCGCAGCACAAACTGGTCCTGCTGCTGCGAAAAGCTGTACATGCCGCCATACTGCTCCACAATGGCGCAGATGCTGCGCACGCCAAGGCCGTGGCCGGGCTGGCTGGTGGTGGGGATGCCCTCGGCACGGAACTGCACCGGGAAGCTGCAGGAGTTTGCGATCTGTAAAAACAGTCTGCCGTCCTTTTGGTAGGCGGTGGTCTCCACAACAGCGGGCTTTCCGGCCTCGCGCTGGCGCTGCCCGGCGTGCAGGGCATTTTCCAGCGCGTTGGAAAGCAGCACACACAGGTCGCTGTCCGGCAAAGGCAGCACCAGCGGGATGGCGGCATGCACCCGGAAGTCGATGCCGCTGTTCTGCGCGCGGGTTGCAAAGGCCGAGAGAATGAGGTTTGCGGCCTCATTTTCACAGTAGACGTTCACCTTGCTGGCTTCGATCTCTGCGCACACGCTGTGGATGTATTCCTGCGCGGCTTCGGCACGGCCATTTTCGATGCAGGCGGAAATGTACTGTAAATGATGGCGCAGATCGTGGCGGTAGGTGCTGGCCTTGCGCTGGCTTTCCCGCAGGGCATCGATCTCGCGCACAGCCTGCGCTACCTGCAGGTTCAGGCTGTTCTGGGTCTGCTCCAGCTGGCTGCGCCGCTTCTGCTCCTGCGTGGTCTGCAGCACAAAGGCCAGATAGGCCAGACTACACACAAAGGGCATGAACTCCACTGCAGCCTGATTGCCGCTGGAGAGCAGATCGGTATAAATGCGGGTAAAGTAGTCAAAGACATAGCTCAGCAGCGGGATCACGCCGAACTGCAGCTGCAGCTTGAGCGAAGAGTGCGACAGCGCGCGCACTGAAGGCGCGATCCAGTGCACCAGTGCCAGCAGCAGCGGCAGGGTGACGACCAGCTCGGTGGCATCCTGCAGCGCGGTACCGCCTGTCGGGAACAGCGCAATGACCAGCAGTGCGGCCCAGCGCCGCAGCTGGCAGCACAGGTAGGCTGTCAGCACGGCGATCAGTGACCAGAGCACCTTGCGGGTCATGGCGACCAGCAGTATGACCAGCGGCAGGTGGGTAATGACCGGGTAGAGATACCGGGCAAAGCTGGTGCTCCACCGCAGGCTCACAACGCCCTGCAGCGCCAGCATCAGCACGGTGCATCCCGCAAGCAGGAGCTTGCGCTGGCGGGTCCATTCCAGCTCACAGAACGCGGCGGACAGCACGATGCCGAAAATACCCACCGAGGCAAGGTTGCACAGCGAAAGCGCATCTGCAAAGGGTGTGCTCATATCATCACCTGCTTTCGGCGGAAGGCATATTCCAGATACTGCTGCCGGATCTCAGCAGACTTTCCGTGCGGAATGGGGATCTGCGCAAGGTTTGTCAGGGTAACGGCGCGGGTGGAGATGTTCTGGATATACTCCATATTTACAAGGAAAGAGCGGTGCGTGCGCAGAAAGCTCTCGTGAGGGGTCAGCTGGCGGGCCAGTTCGTCCATGCTGCCGGTGCTTTCCAGCACGGTGCCGTCCACCAGATGGAACAGCAGGGTACGGCCCAGCACTTCACAGTAGAGCAGCTGGTCCAGATCGATGCGGGAGATGCCGGTCTTGCAGCGCAGGATCAGGCTGCGCTGGTCGGCGCGGCGGCACTCGGCGATCACCGAATCCGTCAGACGGAAAAAGCTGTCCTCCCAGATGGGCTTGATCTGGTAGAAATAGGCACCCACCACATAGGATTCCACTGCAAACTCGGCGGAAGAAGTGAGAAAGATGATCTTGACGACATTATCGTACTGCCGGATCTCCTTGGCGGCGGTAATGCCGTTTTCGGCCGGCATGATGACATCCAGAAACAGGATATCGTACCGGGTGCCCTTTTCGATCTCGGCCAGCAGATCCAGCGGGCTGTGAAAGGCTGTGCACTGGATCTGGACACAGCGCTGGGCGCGATATTTTTCCAGCAGGGCAGAGAGCTGGTCCAGAACTGTCTGGTCATCGTCGCAGAAGGCGATCTGGATCATAACGGGTTTACCACATCCTTTGTTCGCGTCAGCCAGAAATTACAGCTGGGCCTTGCCCATGCAGTAGGTCTGCAGCACATCGTAGTTGTCGTCCAGCACCACAAGGTCGGCATCCTTGCCGATCTGGATGGAACCCTTGCGGTCGTCCAGATGCAGGCAGCGTGCCGGGTTGATGGTGCAGGCGTTCAGTGCATAGTTGAAGGGCACCATGGCCTCCTCCACCAGAATGCGCAGGCCCTTGTTGATGTTCAAAGTGGAACCGGCCAGCGTGCCGTTGTCCAGATGGGCGCTGCCGTCCGGGTAGATGGTGATATGGTTGCCGCCAAAGATGTACTCGCTGCCAATGGGGGTGCCCTTGGCCATCAGTGCATCCGAGATCATGATGGCGTAATCCGGGCCTTTGCTCATGAAGTAGTTGTTCAGGGCAGCAGGGGTGGAGTGGCAGCCGTCGCAGATGATCTCGCCGTACATGGTGCGGATGCGGTAGGCTGCGCCCACCAGACCGTTGGCGCGGTGGGCGAAGGGGGACATGCCGTTGTACACGTGGGTCATGGAGCGGGCACCGTTGGCATAGGCCATCACGGCCTGCTCATAGGTGGCGGCACTATGGCCGATGCTGACCACCACGCCGTGCTCGGTCAGGTAATGGGTCAGTGCAAACCCTTCGTCGTGTTCCGGCGCAAGGGTCACATAGCGGATGTGGCCGCGTGCTGCCTGCTGGTAGTGCTTGAACTGCTCCACGCTGGGCTTTGCGATGTACTCCGGAGGCTGTGCGCCCTTGTACTTCATATCGAGGTAGGGGCCTTCAAAGTGGATGCCAAGGATCTCGGCACCTTCGTAGCTGCCCTCCATCACGTCGGCCACATTGGCCACGGCGTTGGTCAACACCTCCACGCTCTGGGTGACGGTAGTGGCCAGAAAGCTGGTCACACCCTCAGAGACGATATGCTTTGCCCAGTAGCGCAGGCCCTCCGGCTTTGCGTCGTTGGTGTCGAACTCGTAGGCACCATGGCAGTGGATATCCATAAAACCGGGCACGATGCGTTTGGAGCCATAGTCCACATCGGCCTGCTTTTCACCATAGGGGAAGATGCCGGTGATCTTGCCCTGCTCCAGCTCGACTGCGGCAGAAATAAACTGGTCGGCGATCCATACTTTTTTGCTCTGGATGATCATATAATCAGCCCTCCGATATCATCATAAAACCTGCATATGCTGCACACGACAGCACAACCATTCTACAGAAAAGTATAGCATTTTCTGGCGGGAATAACCAGCCTTCGCGCGCCTTTTCAAAAAAATTAAGCTGGAAAATGAAAAAACGATCGCAGCTTGCACAAAGAAACAGCGTAAAATCAGAAACCCGGAGCCTTTTTGAGCCGTTTTGGCCGAAAAAAGGTTCCGGGTTTTGTGCATGATCTTTTCAGAGAGCTGTTTTGCAACAGCCCCTTAATATGAAGTAAGCCCCAGGCTTACATCCAAAGCCTGATCCACACGTTTCTGATCTTCCGGCGTGATCTGCCCGGCCCGCTCCCGCAGGCGGTGCTTATCCAGCGTGCGGATCTGCTCCAGCAGCACCACGCTGTCCTTGGCAAGGCCGGTATCCGCTGCCCGGATATTGATGTGGGTGGGCAGGCGGGCTTTGTCCAGCCGGGATGTAATGGCCGCAGCGATCACGGTAGGGCTGTGCCGGTTGCCGATCTCGTTCTGCACGATCAGTACCGGGCGCACGCCGCCCTGCTCCGACCCCACCACCGGCGAAAGATCTGCGTAAAAAACTTCTCCTCTGTGTACCTCCATGGAATCTCCCTCCCTGCATTTGGAGGATGCGCCCCGCTTATGTGATGCGTCCGGCGCATCTTCGTCTGCTCTCAGTATGAGCCGGCTGCGCGCCGGTTATGCAGCGCAGGGGATATTCCATTGTATGCACAAAGGCTTACAGAGTTTCCAGTGTGCAGAAGGCCAGCGCCATGCCGCCCTCGTGGCTCAGAGAGAGCCGGGCGGCAAGGCCATGGGCCTGCATCCATTCCGCCGTCTGGCCGGAAAAATGATAGGCAGGTGCACCGCTTTCCAGCCGGACAGCCTCGATCTCACACAGGGAGAACGGCTCCCGCAGGCCGGTGCCTGCCGCCTTTAAAAAGGCTTCCTTGGCGGCAAAGTTGGCTGCGGCGCTGGCAAGCCGGTGGGCGGCGCTGCGCCCGGCGGGCAACGGTTCGTCAAGGCTCAGCGCAGCGCGTT
The DNA here is from genome assembly GCF_003478175.1 of Faecalibacterium sp. OF03-6AC. NCBI lineage: Bacteria > Bacillati > Bacillota > Clostridia > Eubacteriales > Oscillospiraceae > Faecalibacterium > Faecalibacterium sp. OF03-6AC. The sequence continues at coordinate 112,304 of NZ_QUEN01000002.1, forward strand.
CGGCCTCGCCGTACACCCGGCGGATAAAGGTTGCAGCGTGTGCGCCGGTAAGGCTTTTTTCCAGATGCGCGATCTCGCACAGGTCGCAGCCGATGCCATACAGCATAAAGGCCCTCCTTCTGCCGCATTTGCGGCGGTGCAGGCCGTCAGCCTGCAAAATCAGGACCGGAAATTTTATGCAAACTGTGCAAATCCGGTCTGTTTAGCTTGAAGTTTCCTCGCAATTCGTGTACAATGAATGTAGTTCTTCCTAAGGGGGTGTATTCCGTGAGTGGCGAGACCGCTATTTTTTCGATCCACGACAAAAAGGACTATGAGATCCATGAGATCGTACAGCAGGTGTACGATGCTTTAAAGGAAAAAGGCTATAATCCGGTCAATCAGCTGGTGGGCTATATCCTGTCCGAAGACCCCACCTACATCACGACCTATAAGAATGCCCGTTCCATGATCCGCAAGGTGGATCGTGACGATCTGCTGCAGGCAATGCTGCGCAGTTATCTGAACGTGTAATACGGTCCTTTTCCGGCCCGCTGTCTTGCAAGACGGCGGGCTTTTTTGTGCGTGGGACGATCAGGAATGGCCTCCGCGCTGCTCTGGCCATGTTCAGAGGAAAAATTATTTTAAATTTCGGGGTTCAGGAAAGTCTGCGGACTTTCCTGAACCCCATTTTCACGGGTGGGGTCGCAGAGGAAAGCAGCATTTATTATGGATATGGTCAGAGCATAAGCGGGGAGCGGTTCAATCGTTTTCCACCAGCGGCAGCGTAAAGATCTGGTTTACGACGACCTCATATTCCCACGGTTCCCGCACTTTGCGCAGCTGCTTTTCCAGCTTTTCGGCCCCCTCAAACTTGTGAATGAGGTAGAACCAGTGTCCCTTCATGCGGCTCACCGCGCACCCGGCGCTGCCGAACAGTTCGGAGTATCCGTGGTAGAGGTCGTCAAGGTATCCGCGCAGCTCTTCCCGTGCGGCCTGTGCGCCGCCGCGTGCTTCACGGAAGAGCGCCGGGTCCGCAATGATGCCGCGCCCCACCATGATGCCGGACAGCTGCGGATACTGCGCTTCCAGCGTGTGCAGGCCCGCAGCGGTGGTCACATCGCCATTGTAGCACACGGGCATCTGGCACCCGGGCAGGGCGGCGGCAAAAGCGGCACGGTCGGCCTGCCCGCGGTAGAGCTGGCGCATCACACGCGGGTGGATGGTCAGCTCACAGATGGGATACCGGTTATAGATGTCCAGAATGACAGCAAATTCTTCCGGCTTTTCCACGCCCAGCCGGGTCTTGACCGAGATCGGCCCTTCCGCATTGGCAAATACGGCGGCAAGAAAAGCGTCCAGCTTGGCTGGGTCGCGCAGCATCCCGGAACCCTTGCCTTTGGCGGTGACGGTGCCGGAAGGACAGCCGAGGTTCAGGTTCACCTCGGTGTAGCCAAGGCCGCGCAGCTCGCCGATCATCCATGCGGCAAGTTCGCCGTCCTTTGCCAGCAGCTGCGGGATCACCGGTGCGCCGGGGTTTGCCGCAGGGGCAAGCTCGGCCATCTTCTTTTTAATGAGCACCCGGTTCTCCGGCGGGGAGATGAAAGGGGCATAGTAGCGGTCGGCATTGCCAGCAGGGCCGAACCATTTCTGGTGTGCCTGCCGCCACACCCGGTCGGTCAGGCCCTCCATGGGGGCAGCATAGTAATTCATGGGCAAATCTCCAAAGTGTTTGATAGGGATATTGTAACAAAAAACTCCCGCCCTGTGAAGTCACAGAACGGGAGAAGCGAGCTTTTTGAAAGATCAGTCTGCAAACAGCGGGGTGGACAGGTAGCGGTCGCCGGTATCGGGCAGCAGGACCACGATGTTCTTACCGGCATTCTCCGGGCGCTTTGCCAGCTGCAGGGCAGCATAAACAGCAGCACCGGAGGAGATACCCACCAGCACGCCTTCCTTGTGGCCGATCAGACGGCCGGTGGCAAAGGCATCGTCGTTCTCCACGGCGATGATTTCGTCATACACCTTGGTGTCCAGTACGTCCGGCACAAAGCCCGCGCCGATGCCCTGGATCTTGTGTGCGCCTGCGGTGCCCTTGCTCAGCACAGGAGAGGAAGCAGGCTCTACAGCCACCACCTTGACGTTCGGGTTCTTGCTCTTCAGGTACTGGCCCACGCCGGTCACGGTGCCGCCGGTGCCCACGCCTGCCACAAAGATATCCACCTTGCCGTCGGTGTCCTCCCAGATCTCGGGGCCGGTGGTCTCGATGTGGGCCTGAGGGTTGGCCGGGTTCACGAACTGGCCGGGGATGAAGGAATTTGGGATCTCCTTTGCCAGCTCGTCGGCCTTGGCAATGGCACCCTTCATGCCCTTGGCACCCTCGCTCAGCACCAGCTCTGCACCGTAAGCCTTCATCAGCTGGCGGCGCTCCACGCTCATGGTCTCGGGCATCACGATGATGATGCGGTAGCCCTTGGCGGCTGCCACAGCGGCCAGACCGATGCCAGTATTGCCGGAGGTAGGCTCAATGATCACGGAACCTTCCTTCAGCAGGCCCTTTTCCTCGGCATCATCGATCATCTTTTTGGCGATGCGATCCTTGACAGAACCGGCCGGATTGAAGTATTCCAACTTGGCAATGATGTGGGCAGGCAGCTCCTGCTCCTTTTCAATGTGGGTCAGCTCCAGCAACGGAGTATGACCGATCAGCTGATCTGCGGCAGTATAAATCTTGCTCATTGTAGTTTCCTCCCTGATACAGTTATGGGCACATGTGCCCTGCTGGATGACCCGATTCTAAAACCTTTATACCAACATCATTTGTGGGTTTGATGGTATTATAGACCCGTTCTGTGCGGTTGTCAATGGATTTTTTGAAAAAAGTGGGATTGAAATATTATTTACCCTGTTGTATAATAGGTTAAAAACTCAATCTATAACCAACAAAGGAAGTACACTATTATGATCGTGTCCACCAAAGGGCGCTATGCACTGCGCGTGATGATCGACCTTTCCGAGCATCAGTCTGAAAAATATGTCCCTCTCAAGGAGATCGCTGCCCGGCAGGAGATCTCGGAAAAATATCTGGAAAACATCCTTAAGGTGCTGGTGCAGAACGGCTTTCTGGAGGGCTTGCGCGGCAAGGGCGGCGGCTACCGGCTCACCCGCAGCCCGGATCAGTACACCGTGGGCGAGATCCTGATGCTGACCGAGGGCAGCCTTGCACCGGTGAGCTGCCTGACCCCCAATGCGACCCCCTGCTCCCGCATGGCAAACTGCCGCACCTACGAGATGTGGAAGGGGCTGAACGATCTGATCTCCAATTATTTCGGCAATATCACGCTGGCCGATCTCGCCCGGTCTGATCAGGCCGGGAATGATTATGTGATCTGACGGTATTTCTGATAACATGCAAAAAAGCGCACCGGCTTGACCGGTGCGCCTTTTTTTGCACAGTTCTCGGCAAAATGTGCAAATTTTCTTATCCAGAATCACGGTTGATGGATTGGGGCAGGTGCGGTATACTTTACCCTTGATGTGACCATTTACGCTTTTGATCGAGGAAAGGGGAACTTTACTACGAAATATATTTTTCAGTTTGCGCGCATTCTTGCGTTTTGTTTTTTGGGCGAGATCCTTCATGTAGTGCTGCCGCTGCCGGTCCCGGCCAGCGTCTACGGTCTGGTGCTGCTGCTGGCAGCGCTGAACTTCAAGCTGGTAAAGCTGGACGATGTGAAAGAGGTGGGAACCTATCTCACAGGCATCTTCCCGCTGTTATTCGTGCCCGCTGCCGCCGGTGTGATGGAACTGTGGGCAGAGATGGGCGAGATGCTGCTGCCCATCCTCGTTGCCATTATCCCGGTCACTGTGCTGGTGATGGTGAGTGCAGGCAAGACCACGCAGGCCCTGACCGGCCGCAAGAAAAAGGAGGCTGACAATGACGCAGCTGCTGAATGATTTTCTGTCCGGCTCCGCAGCATGGGGCGTTCTGCTTACGCTGGCCGCGTTTGCACTGGGCACCCTTATCAATAAGGTGACAGGCAAAGCCATTTTTAACCCGCTGCTGCTGGGCAGCATCTTTGTGATCATTTTTCTGTCGGTGTGTAGCATCCCGTATGCAGACTACAAGGCCAGCGCGGCACCGGTGAACTATCTGCTGCTGCCCGCCACCGTGGCACTGGCCATTCCGCTGTATGAAAAGATCGACCTGCTGAAAGAGAACGCCGCCGCCATCATTGCGGGTATCTCGGTGGGCACGCTGGTGAGCCTTGGCAGCGCACTGGCGCTGGCACTGGCGCTGGACCTGACCCGTGAGCAGTATGCCACCCTGCTGCCCAAATCCGTGACCACCGCCATCAGCATGGATGTGGCCGCTGAGCTGGGCGGCATTGCTGCCCTGACCGGTGCAATCGTCATTGTTACCGGCATCGTGGGAGCGCTGCTGGCTGAGACGGTGTGCAAGATGTTCCACATCACCGACCCCATCGCCAAGGGCGTGGGCATCGGAACTTCGGCCCATGCCGTGGGCACCAGCAAAGCTCTGCAGATGGGCGAGGTGGAAGGTGCCATGAGCGGCCTTTCCATTGCGGTGGCCGGTGTGCTGACCGCAGTGCTCTGCCCGGTATTTGTGAACCTGATCCGGTAAACGATTTAAAATAGCCGCTTTGGCTTTTTTCAGTAGAATTTATTGGTTGATCCGGGAACCTCAGTTTACAACAAAAAATGAGATAGGCAACCCCTTTCGGGGAAGTCTATCTCATTTTTTCGTTGGGGCTGTTTTTATACGCCGCTGTGTTCTCGTTCATCCTTCAGGATGGCCGTCACGCTCTGCATGGTGCTTACTGCACGATGCAGTTCTTCGTCGCCAAGCTCTGCACGCAGGCGGGCGTAACAGCGCTGCATGAACGCGCGCTCCTCCGCCATCAGTTCCACAGCCTTGCTGGAAAGCTCCACATAGGTGCGGCCCGCTTCACGGTCGGTCTTCCATGCCACAAAGCCCTTGTCCTGCAGCTTTTCAACGGCCTTGGAAAGCTCTGTCACCTTCAGGCCCATCACAGCAGCAAGGTCAGCCAGATAAACCTTACGATCCGGGTGCTGTTCGGCCTGCATCTTAATGTAATATAAGATCAGGTAATCCGCCCGCTGGATGGTGCTGAACACCTTGTCGATATCAAAATTGTGCAGGAAGAACCATTCTTCCGGGTGATGTTTCAGTTCCACGCTCATCATGCATCCTCCCTGTTATTCCCGCTCATTGCGGCGGACATATTCGTGGGTGCCGCCAAGGCTCTTGTAGGCCGGGCGGATGATCTTGTTTGCGCTGAGCAGCTCTTCAATGCGGTGGGCGCTCCAGCCCATCACGCGGGCCACGGCGAACAGCGGCGTGTACAGCTCCATGGGGATGCCCAGCATATCGTACACAAAGCCGCTGTAGAAGTCCACATTGGGGCTGACACCCTTGAAAATTTTGCGCTCCTCCGCGATCAGCTGCGGGGCCATGTGCTCGATCTTGTTGTAAAGGGCAAGGTCCTTGTCGCGGTCCTTCTCGTGGGCCAGCTGTTCCACATAGCCCTTGAATACCACCTCACGGGGGTCACTGAGGGAGTAAACCGCATGGCCCATGCCGTAAATCAGGCCTTTGCGGTCAAATGCTTCGCCGTGCAGCAGCTTTTTCAGGTAGGCTTCCAGCTCTTCATCGTCCTCGGTGTCGTGCAGGTTTTCACGGATATTCTGCATCATCTGCATCACCATCAGGTTGGCACCGCCGTGGCGCGGGCCTTTGAGAGAACACAGGGCAGCCGCCATGGCCGAGTAGGTATCGGTGCCAGACGAAGTGACCACGCGGGTGGTAAAGGTGGAGTTGTTGCCGCCGCCGTGCTCGGCGTGCAGCAGCAATGCCACATCCAGCACGCGGGCTTCCAGCTCGGTGTACTTCATATCCGGGCGCAGCATCCGCAAAAAGTTCTCTGCGGTGGAAAGCTCCGGGTCCGGCCGGTGGATGTACATGCTGCCGTCTTTTTCGTAGTGGTTATAGGCATGGTAGCTGTACACGGCCAGCATGGGGAAGATGCCGGCCAGCTGGATGCTCTGGCGCAGCACATTGGAAATTTCCAGATCACCGGCCTTGGGGTCGTAGGATGCCAGTGTGAGCACGCTGCGGGCCATGGAGTTCATGATATCGTGGCTGGGGGCCTTCATGATCACATCACGGGTAAAGTTGGTGGGCATGGTGCGGCACTCGCCCAGCACGCGGCAGAACTCTTCCAACTTTTCCTGCGTGGGCAGCTCACCGAACAGTAGCAGATAGCCCGCTTCCTCAAAGGCAAAGCGGCAGCCGGACGACCCGCGGATCAGGTCTTTCACGTCGTACCCGCGGTAGAGCAGCTGACCGTCGGCAGGCTTTTTCACCCCGTCCACATACTGGAAGGCGCGGATATCGGAGATATTGGTCAGGCCCGCCAGCACGCCCTTGCCGTTTTCGTCGCGCAGGCCCGCTTTAACGCCAAACTCCTTGTACAGATCCTTGCTGATGCGATCGTGTTCGGCGCACAGCGGCTGCTGCTGGTCGAAGTATCCCATTACGTTCTGCAGATGATCCATTGATAGTTGCTCCTTTCCTATTGCCGTCAGCTTGCGCTCACTTGGCAGGCCATCAGGAAGCTTTCTCTGCGAACAGCCCGGGACTCCAGTCCCGCCCTGCTGCCTGCGGCAGCAGAGGCTCACCCCAGGACATTCGCTGGAAAAACTTCCTGCCGTCCTGCCCGAAAAAACAGTATTGATTCGGGACGGCATTCACTTACATTCAGAATACTCTTTAAGATTACAAAAAGGATATTTCGGTGTCAAGGTACTGTTTGTAAATAAAAAAAGAACAAAATCGGAAAGCTGCCGGATGCGCATTTGCCCTTTAGCGCAGGGATGGTTTTTGAGACGGTAACGCACAAATAAGGCATCTTCCAGCCGGATCTCAGGGGACTGGCAACAAATAAAGCCACGACAAAACCGCATTTATAAACGGTTCAACGTGGCTTTTCTTATGGTCGGAGTGGCGAGACTCGAACTCGCGGCCTCCTGCTCCCAAAGCAGGCGCGCTACCAACTGCGCAACACCCCGGCATCCGGCGGCACTGCTGCACCGCCGGAATATAGTATATCGTTTTTGGAGCGGTTCGTCAATAGCTGGCTCCGCCGCCTCATGCATACAAGATGCAGCCAAGCACTTCCTTGCCAAGCTCCCGGATCTTCTCATTTTGCGCGCTGACTGTTCGGTACTTGGAGCAGGCGCAGTCTGCCGCCAAAAGGATCACATCCGCCTGTGCAGCCTGCTGCACAGCTGCCGAACTGACCAGAATGCTGTCAGCCGATGCAACGGTCGTTCCTTTCAGCACGCTGCACGCCTGCAGCGCATCCCGCAGGGAAGCCAGTTGCTGGGCAGAGATGTCGCCCGTGATCAGGATATTCTCTGCCTGCGGCACACGGCTGTGAATCGTCGCTGCAATCAACTCGACCATCGCGCCGTTCATACTGCCGTCCGGCCGTTTTTCCAGCTTGTTGATGGCTGCATCCAGCCCCTTTGCCTTTTGAGAAGCATCGTTTGCCAGTGTGCCAAGCACCCCGATGCCGCAGTATTTTTGCAGTTCATCTGCCGCGCAAACCTTTCCTTCCACCAGGAAACTGCATACAGTAGCGCCGGCCACCAGTACGGCTCCCAGCAGGAAGCCTATCGCAGCATATTTCACAGCGGAGGTGCCCGCACCCTTCGGATCTTTCGGTTTTTCCGTTGCCGCAAAATCTTTGTCCGCCGTCTGGATACTCTGCTCCAGCAGTTCGTGATTGCTCTGGAGGTCGGTCAGATTGTTCTGCAGCTGGATCATATTGTCACGGGTGTTCTGCTGCTGATCTCTCAGACTGGTCAGCACGGTTGTGGTGCTGCTGAGAGAAACCTGCGTGGTCTCATGTTCACCCACAGTACTCTCAATGACATCGTATAACTGGGCAAAACGCTTCAGCATGGCATCCATGATGTCATTTGCCTGCTGGGCATCCTTGCCTTCCGTACTGATGGTCAGCAGTCGGGTTCCGCTGTCCACCGAAACCGTGATCAGTTCGCGCATATAGCGTTCTTCCATCCCGAACTGCTCCGCGATCGCTCCGATCGTTTCGTGGCTCGTCAGCAGACTGGAATAAGCGCTGAGCACCGCGCCGGTGTAATCCGGGTTCTGGTAGTCCATGCCCGGCAGGATCTTGTAATCGGTGGTAATATAAAAGACCGCATTTGCCACATTGACATTATACGGATCCAGACTGTTCAGCACAGACTTGTCAATGTACTCCTGCGCATTTTTAATATCGAACTCTGCACGGGCCTGATCCGCTTCATTCTGCTTCAGCTGATGATTGTAGCTCGCAACATTTTTGTCGTGCGCTGTTTGAGCAGCACGGTATTCGACCATGTCCTCTTCATACTTCTGCTCTTCTGCCGTTCGGACGATCTCTTCACCATTTTCAGATGCAGCTTCTGCCGCCTTCTGGCTGCGCACATGTTTGAACATGCCAACTGCGCCAAACAGCACCGCACAGGCAACTGCCGCTGCAAAGATCTGCCGGTATTTGTGCAGAACAGCGAAGAACAGTGAAACCAGATCGATCTCCTGCTCATACTCGGTTTGTTTTTCCATAAAATTTTCCATCCTCCGGTCGTCTCATTGTTTCATCTTTGTACGGGCATGGGCTTTTTCGAATCAACTGTAAAATTTGTTTTTCAGTTCCGTATAGCGTGCGCTCTTCTCGGCCTTATATGTTTCCATCACCTGATCAGCCAAAGCCGTGCTCTGTCCGTTTTCCTGCAGAATTGTGCGCATCTGGCTCACGATGCTGTCCATTTCCTTATCACAGGAAGCCTGCAACGCATTCAACTCGCTCGACTTGGAAAGAACGATCATAAGTTTCCTCGTCTGCGTTTTCTGACTTTTCGGAAGCGCCCTGTATTCTGCTTTTGATTCCGCAATGCAGGCGTTCAAGCCGTTTTCCGCACGCGCCTTGACCGCATACACCTGCCGGATCAGTGCCTTGAGTTCTTCTTCGTATCCTGCAGGTGCGGGCTTGCTTGACGCAGACGCAGACGCAGACGCAGACGCAGCCGATTGTGTTTTCTGGGGGCTGCTTTCTGCTTGAGGCTTATCGATTGTTTTGCTGGAAGCAGCCGAATGCTGCGAAGATGCCGCCTGCTCCGACCCGGCAGTTTGTTCCGTCTTTTCAGAGCTGCTCTCTTCATCCGATTCAAAAGCGATTCCGCCCGCATCCTGCAGAACGCTGTCCAGCGTGATATCTCCCTTGATCAGCTGACTCAATTCATCGTCTGTGACCGTAACCTTCTCAACGCTTTCGCTGGAACTGCCCGGTTTCTCCAGTGCGGAGTCCGCTTCCAACTGCGCATTTCCCATCGCAGTAAAGCCGAACCATGCTGCAGCACAAAGAGCCATCACTGCAAGCACGCCCCCTGCGATCAGAAGCCTCTTGTGTTTTTGTGTCTGTTTCATTTTCAATGTCACTTATTCAGATATCCCATAATCGTTTCACCAAGGCGGAAGACACCGTAAAGGTAACCGGTCTTGGCAAAGATGTTCATATTCCAGAAATTCTTCATCCAGTCCTCCATCGGAGTGAGCGAACCTTTTTTTGCACTGTTCCACACCGCAGAGCGCGCATCGCTCAGCACCGCGTCACGCAGATAATTGCCGATCAGATAATTGAACAGACCCATGTAATCCGGCGAACCGCCGACGATATATACCATCTCATTTGCATCGATTTCAGAATATACATCAGGATAATTCATTTTTTTTTCTCCTTTGATTCTCTTATAAGCAGCATTCCATTCCAGAATGCCATACACTTTTATTATACCATTATCCTGAATCCGCCGCAATGGAAACACTGCCAAATATCCCCCGGATTTTTAAAAGCATTTCGATTATTCGTTCTATTTTTCTACTTTTCCCCGATGAAGCGTACCCTTTTCACAACAAACGGCGGGCAGAGAGCCTGCTGCTCTCT
>NZ_QUEN01000002.1:122347-338211 GCF_003478175.1 Faecalibacterium sp. OF03-6AC
GCCCGCCGAATCCCGTTGATATTCAATTAAAGGAGCGGAAACCCTTGCCGATGATCTCGCTGGAGTTGACGATGGTGATAAAGCTCCGGGGGTCGTTCTCACGCAGGAAGTTGCGCAGCTGCAGGGCCTGACGGCGGGTCAGCACCGTCACCAGCACGCTCAGCTCGTGGTGGGTATAGGCACCGTAGGCCTTTTCCACAGTAGCAGAGCGGTTCATGTCCTTGATGATGAAGTCCAGAATGGGCTGCGGGTTGGCCGTCACGATGGTGCACACCTTGCGCAGGCGAATGTTCTCGATGGCACCATCCACCACAAAGCTCTTGGCGATCAGGCCCAGGATACAGTACAGGCCGGTGCCCATGCCAAACCGCCATGCCGCCGCCAGCACGATGAGGATATCGCTGACCATCAGGGCCTTGCCGATCTCCATAGAGGTATATTTTGCCAGGATCAGGGCCACAATATCCGTACCGCCGGTGGATGCACCGATGTCGAATACGATCGCCGCGCCCAGAGCCGGCAGGAACACGGCGAACACCAGATCCAGCATGGCATCGCCGCTCATGGAAACGTTGACGGGATAGAGCCACTCGCACGCCGACACAAAAAAGGACAGCGCAAAGGAAGAATAGATCGTCCAGCCCATGGTCTTGATGCCCAGAAAGACAAAGCCCAGCACTACCAGGATCAGGTTGATGATCCACATAAAGCCGCCCACGTTGATCTTAGGGAACAGGTCTGCCAGCAGAATGGACAGGCCCGAGGTGCCGCCAAATGCAAAATGATTGGGATTTTTAAAGTAAACGATGCCGACTGCCGTCAGGATCAGGCCGAGATTCAGCTCACCGAAGAAATTTAAATTCTTCAGCATATTTTTCATGCTGAACGCTTCTTTTAAACTGTTCATGGGGTTCCTCCTATTTTAAGCACGGCAAAATGCGCTGTATGCCATGCAAAAATATACTCTCCTTGCACGGCGGTGTCAAGGGATAGGGAAAAAGTTGTGGAAATCGGGCAATTCACAGCAAAATTCCACGCAAAAATGCGCATTTGCCCCAGAAGTTCCGGCTTTCATCTTGAAGGTGCAGTAAAAATAGTGTATTATATAGTATTATGGAATATATAGGCACTTTGTGCCTTTGACAGGGGGAAAACACATGGCAGATAAAAACTTTCTGACCGACATCATCGACGCGGATCTGGCCGAGGGCAAGATCCGCGAGATCCATACCCGCTTCCCGCCCGAGCCCAACGGCTACCTGCACATCGGCAGTGCCAAGGCCATCTACATCAACTGGTCCATTGCAAACCAGTACGGCGGTAAGTTCAACCTGCGTCTGGACGACACCAACCCTGCCCGCGAGGGTGAGGAGTACGTGAACAGCATCATCGAGGATCTGCACTGGCTGGGCGCCGACCCCAATGGCGGCATCTTCTACGGCAGCGACTACTTTGACAAGTGCTACGAGTATGCCGAAAAGCTCATCATGGAGGGCAAGGCCTACGTGGACGACCTGACCCGCGACGAAATGCGCGAGTACCGCGGTGCCGATGCCGGCAAGCCTTCCCGTCCCTCTCCGTGGCGCGACCGCACCCCGGAAGAGAATCTTGACCTGTTCCGCCGGATGCGTGCCGGTGAGTTCCAGGAGGGCGAAAAGACCCTGCGTGCCAAGATCGATCTGGCCAGCCCCAACATGAACATGCGTGACCCGGCTATCTACCGCATCAAGTACGCCGAGCATCACCGTCAGGGCAGCAAGTGGTGCATCTACCCGATGTACGACTTCGCACACCCCATTCAGGATGCCATTGAGGGCATTACCCACAGTATGTGCAGTCTGGAGTTCGAGAACCACCGCCCGCTGTACAACTGGGTCATCGAGAACATTTTCGGCACTGCCTTCCCCAAGCAGCGCGAGTTTGCACGCCTGAACATGACCAATACCGTCATGAGCAAGCGCTACCTGCGTGAGCTGGTGGAAATGGGCATCGTGGACGGCTGGGACGACCCCCGTATGCCCACCCTGTGCGGTCTGCGCCGCCGCGGCTACACCCCCACCTCCATCTTCACCTTTGTGCGCGAGGCCGGCATTTCTAAATCCGACAACCTGATCGACATGCGCCAGCTGGAAGCCTGTATCCGCAGCGAGCTGGACCTGACCGCTCAGCGCCGCATCGCCGTGCTGGACCCCGTGAAGCTGGTCGTGGATAACTACCCGGAGGACAAGACCGAGTACTTTGATGTAGCCAACAACCCCAACCGCGAAGCCAACGATACCACCACCCGCAAGGTGGCCTTTACCAAAGAGCTGTGGATCGAGAATGAGGACTTTGCCGAGGTGCCGCCTCCCAAGTTCAAGCGCCTGACCATTGGCGGTGAGGTGCGTCTGATGGGCGCTTACATCGTCAAGTGCACCGGCGTGGAGAAGAATGCCGACGGCAGCATTGCCGCCATCCACTGCACCGCCGACCTTGAGACTGGCAACGGCAATCCCGCCGATGGCCGCAAGGTCAAGGGCACCATCCATTGGGTGAGTGCCGCCCATGCCGTGGATGCCGAGGTGCGCCTGTACGACAAGCTGTTCACCGAGGCCAACATGAACGCCATCCCCGAGGGCAGCGATTACAAGGACTACCTGAACCCGGAAAGCGTTGTTGTGTGCAAGGGCTGCAAGCTGGAAGAAAGCCTGAAGGACGCAAAGCCCGGTGAGAAGTTCCAGTTCGTGCGCACCGGCTTCTTTACCCCGGACTCCAAGAACCCCGGCGTTTACAACCGCGTCGTCACCCTGCGCGACAGTTTCAAACCCGCAAAGTAAAAATATATCACGTCAAAAGGGAGCATTTGATCTTTTATGAAGAAACTCACCCGGAATGTTATCATCATGGCTGCTGTCACTGTCATTATGGCAGTTGTGCTCGGCCTGTACATCAAGAACACCGGCACTGTGCCCGCTGCCGACAACGCCGCCAGCCTGACGGATGGCATCTATACGTCCAGCGCTCAGGGCTGCCTGAGTGATGTGACTGTCACCGTCACCGTCACCGGCGGCCGGGTGACCGGTGTGGAGATCGATGCTTCCGGCGAGACTCCCGAACTGGGCGGCACCGCTGCTGAAACTCTGGCAGACCAGCTGACCAAGGCCGGTTCCACCAGCGGTGTGGACGCTGTTGCCGGTGCTACCATGACCAGCGACGCGGTGTTCACCGCTATGGACGACTGCCTGAGCCAGGCACAGTAAGCCGTCCCGGTATCATCTGTAAAAAACGAAGGCTCTGCGGCAAAATGCTGCAGAGCCTTTTTTGTATGCAAAGAACCCCCTCCGGGTTGACCCGGAGGGGGTTCGTGTTGCTTTCAGGAGGTCTTACTTGCCCATGGCGTGCTTTGCTGCCAGCATACCGAAGGTGTAGCAGCGGCCCAGAGACAGGCCAGTCTGGTGGAACGGATAGTCCGCGCCGCCGTAGAACACGCCGCCCACGTTGCCGACGCAGTACAGGCCGTCGATGACGTTGCCGTCAGCATCCAGAGCCTGACCGTTGGCGTTGGTGTTCACGCCGCTGTCGATGGAGGACACGCGGATGTGCTTGCGGATGCCCCAGAAGGGAGCGGTGACGATCTTGTGCATGTAAGCGCTCTTCTTACCGAAGTCCACGTCGGCGCCCTTGTCGCACAGCTCGTTGTAGCGGTCGATGGTCTTCTGCAGCTCGTCTGCAGGTACGCCCAGCAGACCGGCCAGCTCTTCGATGGTGTCGGCCTTGTAGGTATCGATGAGGTTGGTGAACACGCCCTGCGGGTTCTCCACGGCACCGGGGATGTACTTGGTCATCACCTGCTCGGGGATGGGGCTGTTGGCGTAGCTCATGTAGTCGTTATCGTAGATCTGGCAGTACCAGCCCAGAGAACCGTCCGGATGGTTTGCATCCACGTTGTTGCCGTTGAACTTGGGCACATACTTGGTGATGTTGCCCATGTAGACAAAGCCGGTGTCCTCGTTGCAGAAGCGCTTGCCCTCCATGTTGACGTACAGGAACGGTTCCTCGTACATCAGGCCGGAGTCGAAGTCGTGCATCATCTTGGTGTGGCCCAGATTTTCCATCTTTGCACCTGCATCGATGGCCATGATGTGGCCGTCGCCGGTCTTCTGGTACTGCTTCTTGTCGAAGCCGTCCACATCGGGGCACCAGCGCTTGACCATGGCCTCGTTGTTCATGTAGTCGCCGGTGGCCAGAATGACGCCCTTGGAAGCGTTGAACTGGATGTACTTGCCGTTTTCGTCCTTTGCGATGACGCCGGTCACCTTGCCGTTCTCATGCACCAGCTTGACGGCGGGGGTGTTGAAGAAGGTCTCCAGATTGGAGTTCTTGGCCTGCACGTTCTCCAGCACAGTGGCCAGCACGTCGCCCACGTTCTTGGGCTTGGGGCCGATCCACGGAGCAAAGAAGTAGCAGTGCTCATCGCCGAAGTCGTAGGTGTCCATGCGGTCCTTCCACACGCCGGTCAGATCCTGGCTGGTGCACATGTAGGCGAAGATCTCCTTCTCGTCGTTGTGCAGCAGGTCGGAGGGGTTCTTGTTGCTGTCCACGAGGCTGCCGTCGCCGTACTCGGTCTGGTCGGTCAGGCCGGCGCGGTTCAGATACCACATCAGAGCTTCTTCGGAGTTCTCGACGTAGGCGTTCAGCAGGCTGGTATCGGCACGCCAGTCGCACAGGCCGTTGGTCATGTGCACCCACATCTTCTTGCCCGCGTCGGTGGACTTGGACTTGATGATGGCAGAGCCGCAGTTGCCCTGGCTGACCACGATGCTCTGCTTCTGCAGCAGGGCCACATGGCCGCCCAGCTCGGCAGCCCAGCCTGCGGCGGGCACACCGGCAGCACCGGCACCCACGACGACCACGTCAAAGTCCTTGGTCTCGTCGGGGGTGATGTCGCCCAGCTCGCACACAGAGGACTCCACTTCCTCCACGCTCAGGCTGTCGGGGACAACGGTCTCGGCCTTGTTGGCCTCGGTGGGAGCAACGGCCACGCCCTTGGCCTGATTGATGCAGCTCTCGGCAGCCTTCCGGATGGCGTCGGAGGTGATGGTTGCGCCGGAGTGGCCGTCCACCTCGCTGGACTGTGCGTCCAGGATCTTCTTGACCATCTCATCGGCGATGTCGGCACCGTAGCCCTTGGTCTCGTTTGCAACGTCGATCTGCACATCGGTGATGGCATCAGCGCTGAAGGTCATGGTCACGGTGACGGGGGTGGCGGTGTTGATGCCGGTAGCGGTGGCGCTGTAGGTGCCTGCAGTGTAGGTGCCTGCGGCGGTGCTGCTGGAAGCGCCGCTGTTGCCGCAGCCTGCCAGCAGACCGGCAGCTGCTGCGCCCAGCGTAGCGGTGCGCAGGAAGTTGCGGCGAGAGATCTTTTCGCTCATAGTGTGTTCTCCTCTTTCTTCTCAATCGTGTACTCTGTCAGAGCAGCAAAGCCGGAAGTCCGACTTTGTTACTCACTAAACAAAGTTTACACGTTAGAGCAGCGCGAAGGTCAAGGGTCATTTTGACAAAAATATCACGAGTTTTTGTAGGAGGTGACAAAACCCTCTCATGTATAGATCTTCGTCCGGGTATGATGGTAGTTCACAACGCTGCCGTCTGGCTGCTGGCGGCTGGCCACGATGCTGCTGAAGGTCTCGCCCACCGCCCGGAAGTCCCGCCGCACGATCTCATCGTGCAGGGTTTCCAGTGAGTCCCACCCGAAGGAGCCGCGGTAATCCTTTTTCCAGATGGTGACAAGATAATCGCCGCCGCACACCACTTCCACATGCCGGGTGCGCTGCAGGCCCAGCCTGCGGGCAGCGTCGGCCTCCATCATCAGGCCGTAATCGTACTCGTTGCGCCCCACCCGGAACTGTTCCATCACCCGCCGGGGCAGGCGGCTGACCCAGCGGGCAGCCGGCATACACTCCAGCCACTCCGCCTTTTCCTGCTGCAGTTCCCGGTCGCGGCTGGCTTCCTCTTCCTGCGAGAAGGTCAGCCGCCACATCTCCGGAAAGTTCTGCACCCAGACCCGCCCGACATCCTGCTCCAGCGTGCGGTACTGCTCCTGCATCTTTTCCAAAAAGTGGATGGACAGCTCATCCAGCACCTGCCTGCGCCGCAGCCGGGCGGCCTGCCGGGCAAACATCTTGTCGCTCTGCTCCACCGACGGGCTGCCGATCAGCTCCCGGCACTCTTCCAGCGAGAGTTCCGCCGCGCGCAGCTCCCGGCAGAGGTTGAACCGGCGGGTGTCGGTGACGGTATAGTAGCGGTAGCCGGTCTCCTCGTTTACCTCGGGGCGGATGAGACCCATTTTTTCGTAGTACCGCAGGGTATGGGTGGTCACACCCAGCAGCGAAGCCATTTCACTGATGGTATAGCGCATGGCGAAGTTCTCCTTTCCGGGCGGCGGAACCTTAGAGCCACTCGAATGTTATTTTTGTAACTATTCCTATTATACGACCCGGCCCGCCGTCTGCAAGCACCGGCAGAAAAAATATTTTGCCGGATACAACACATTGTATCCGGCTGCAGAATCTGTTAGAATATGGACAGAAGCATTTCACCTTATAAATAAAGGAGCGAGAGTATATGAGTGCACTGACCGGACTGGAACCGGCTTCGGTTTTTTATTACTTTGAGGAGATCTGCGGCATTCCGCACACCTCCCACCACGAAAAGGCACTGAGCGACTACTGCGTGCAGTTCGCCAAGGCCCACGGCCTTGCCTGCCGTCAGGACGAGATGGGCAACCTGCTCATCAAGGCACCGGCCACACCCGGATACGAGAAGGAGCCGGGCCTGATCCTGCAGGGACATCTGGACATGGTGGGCGACAAGACCGCCGACTGCCCGCTGGATCTTGAGAAGGATGCCATCCACCCGGTCGTAGACGGCGGCTATGTGTGCGCCGAGGGCACGACCCTTGGCGGCGACGACGGCATTGCCGTGGCCTATGCGCTGGCTGTTCTGGACGC
Organism: Faecalibacterium sp. OF03-6AC; assembly: GCF_003478175.1. NCBI lineage: Bacteria > Bacillati > Bacillota > Clostridia > Eubacteriales > Oscillospiraceae > Faecalibacterium > Faecalibacterium sp. OF03-6AC. The sequence continues at coordinate 129,337 of NZ_QUEN01000002.1, forward strand.
AAAGGACATTCCCCACCCTGCGCTGGAGGTCGTGCTGACCGTCTGCGAGGAGGTGGGCCTGCTGGGTGCATCTGCCATGGATTTTTCCGACCTTGAGGGCCGGATGCTGGTGAACATCGACTCCGAGGAAGAGGGGGTGCTGACCGCAGGCTGTGCAGGCGGACGCCGCGTTGAATGCCATCTGCCCATTGCCCGTGTTCCTGTGACCGGCACCGCCGTAAAGGCGGATGTGATCGGCCTTGTGGGCGGACATTCCGGCACCGAGATCCACAAGGGCCGTGCCAACGCCATTGCCCTGCTGGGCCGCTGGCTGACCCTGCTGACCGAAAATGGCGTGGACTACGCCGCTCTGACACTGTCCGGCGGCGCAAAGGAGAATGTCATTCCCAAAGAAAGCAGCATCACGCTGGTGCTGCCCGCAGGCATCACCGAGGGCGTGCACACTGCTGCCGCTCAGTTCGCCGCACAGGTGCAGGCCGAATACGGCATGGCAGACCCTGCCATCCGCCTGCAGCTCACCGAACAGGGCTGCGGCGCGTTCAGCGCATTGGATGCCGATTCCACCCAGCGCCTGCGCAAGGCCCTGCTGCTGATGCCCTGGGGCGTGCAGGCCATGAGCATGGATGTGCCGGGCCTTGTGGAGACCTCGCTGAATCTGGGCGTTGCCGAGATGGACGAGCAGGAAGCCATCCTGCGCTTTTCCATCCGCAGCTCGGTGCCTTCGGCCAAGGAGCTGTTGTGCTGCAAGGTACAGACCCTGACAGAGCTGCTGGGCGGCGGCGTGCGGTTCCATGGCGACTACCCTGCCTGGACCTATGCACGTGAGAGCGCCCTGCGGGACCGCTGCGTAGCTGTGTACGAAGCACAGTACGGCGAAAAGCCTCAGATCGCAGCCCTGCACGCAGGTCTGGAGTGCGGCATCCTCTCCGGCAAGATCGAAGGACTGGACTGCATCTCCTTCGGCCCGAACCTGCTGCACGTCCACACCCCCAACGAGCGCGCCGACATTGCATCGGTGGCCCGTGTGTGGGAATACCTGAAGGCTATTCTGGCTTACAAAGCATAACGGCCCCAAACACAAAACGGCACCTGCGGAACTGGCAGGTGCCGTTTTTGTATAACTCCCTCAGGCACGGCTCACGCCGCACCAGCTCCCTCAATGAGGGAGCCTCCGGCGAAAAGATAAAGTTTTCCGCTTTGCCAAGGCCTCCCTCCTTGAGGAAGGTGGCATTGCGAAGTAATGACGGAAGGAGTTTAGTCCAGATATTTGATCTTACCCGGCTCAATGCCCTTGATGCCAAGGCCCGGCTCGTTGGAAACAGTGATGTCTTTTTCATTGAACACTGCACCGCCGAGGATGGGGTCCTCACTGCACAGCACGGGGCCGTCCAGATCCACGCGGGTGATGATCTGCTTTGCGCAGGCCAGATGCACGGCGGCATTCACGCTGATCTTGGCTTCCAACATACAGCCGATCATGCACTCCACGCCGTACACCTCAGCAGCGGATGCGATCTTGAGGGCGTTGTACAGGCCGCCGCACTTCATCAGCTTGATGTTCACGAGGTCTGCGGCTCCCATCTGCATGATGGTCAGTGCGTCCTGCGGGGAGAACACGCTCTCGTCGGCCAGCACCGGCACATAGGAGCGCTCGGTAACATACTTCAGGCCTTCAAAATCGTGGGCCTTGACCGGCTGCTCCACGAATTCGAGATCAAGGCCCTTCTCCTGCATTCCGTTCAGGATGCGCACGGCTTCCTTGGGGGTCCAGCCCTGATTTGCGTCGATGCGGATGCAGGTCTCCTTGGGCACAGCACCGCGGATGGCGCTCAGGCGTGCAATATCCTTTTCCGGCTCCTTGCCCACCTTGACCTTCAGGCAGTCGTAGCCGCGGTCGATGGCGTTCAGGGCATCGCGCACCATCTCTTCGGGGTCGTTGACGCTGATGGTGATGTCGGTGACGATGGACTTCTTTGCGCCGCCCATCAGCTTGTACACAGGGATTTTGTACAGCTGGCCGTACAGATCCCACAGGGCCATATCCACAGCAGCCTTGGCGCTGGTGTTCTTCTGGATGCAGGCATTCAGTGCGATCATCAGGTCTTCAAAGTCGTCCACATCGCGGCCGATGATGGTCTTTGCGATATGGTCGCGGATGGCACCGATGATGGCACCGGTGGTGTCGCCGGTGATCACACCGGTGGGAGGTGCCTCACCATAACCCACAGCGCCGGTGTCGGTGTGGATCTCTACGATCACATCTTCCACGCTGCTGACCGAACGCAGAGCCGTCTTAAAAGGCACGCGCAGCGGCACGGAGATCAGACCGAGACGTACTTCCGTGATTTTCATGCAAAACCTACCCCTTTCGATAAAAAATGTTGCCAGATTATGAAATCTATGGTAGTATTGTATACGAAGTTGTCGATATTGTAAAGACAATTGTCCGCAAAAAATTGCACAAAAAGAAAGGGGATTGGGTTCATGATCACAAACGGTTTCACCTACATCGCCGTGCTGGTGTTCATTGCCGCACTGCTGGTGTGGCTGCAACGCTACACGAAGTCGAAATTCTTCGACTATGCACCACCTATCGTTCTGCTGTACCTCATTACCATGATTCTCTGCACGCTGGGTGCATGGGACATGGAGGCCACCAAGCCTGCCTACTCCGTGCTGAAAAACAACCTGCTGTATGCAATGATCTTCCTGATGTTGCTGCGCTGCGACATCCGCAAGATCATCAAGCTGGGTCCCAAGATGCTGGGCGGCTTCTTTGCCGCTTCCGTCTCCATCTCGGTGGCCTTCATTGCCACCTTCGCCATCATGAAGGGGCCCCTTGGCTCCGAAGCATGGAAGGCACTGGGCGCTCTGTGCGGCAGCTGGATGGGAGGCTCCGGCAACATGATCGCCGTGCAGGCTGCGCTGGACATCGGCGAAGCTGACATGGCCTACGCACTGGTGGTGGACTCCATCGACTACTCCATCTGGGTCATGTTCCTGCTGTGGGCCATCAACCTTGCTCCCAAGTTCAACAAGTGGGTCAAGGCCGACACCACCACGCTGGATGAAGTGTCCCGCCGTCTGGAAGAGGACGCAAAGTCCAACGAGGACAAGGCTTCCTTTGTCAACCTGATCTTCCTGCTGGGTCTGGCTCTGGTGATCTCCGCCTTCGGTCAGGATATCGGCGCAGCCCTGAACAGCGCAATGCCCTTCCTGGACAAGGCCACCTGGACCGTCCTGCTCATCACGCTGTCCGGCCTGATCGGCGCTGTCACCCCCGTGGGCCGCATGGCAGGCAGCACCGAGCTGTCCAACCTGCTGCTGTACTCCGTGGTGGCATTGCTTGCCTCCCGCGCAAGCTTCCTGGAGCTGACCGATGCACCCGCATGGATCCTGGCAGGCTTTATGATCCTGGCCATCCACGGCATCATTCTGGTGCTGCTGGCAAAGATCTTCCATCTGGATATGTTCACCTGCGGTGTTGCATCTCTGGCAAACATCGGCGGTTCCGCATCCGCTCCCATTCTGGCTGGTGCCTACAGCGGCGCTCTGGTGCCTGTTGGCGTTCTGATGGCTCTGATGGGCTACGTCATTGGCACGGCAGGCGGCCTGATCACCGCAAATATCATGTCTCTGCTGGCATAACAAATACTGCAAAAAAGGGGCTGTTGCATGTGCAACAGCCCCTTTTCTTATACGATTTTTTGCTTAGCCGCCCAGATATGCGCTGCGCACGCGCTCGTTGGTCAGCAGTTCGGCACCGGTGCCCTCCATGACTACACGGCCCGTCTCAAGGACGTAGGCACGGTCTGCCACGGAAAGAGCCATCTGTGCGTTCTGCTCCACCAGCAGGATGGTCATGCCTTCCTTGTGCACGTTCTGGATGATGTCGAAGATCTCCTGCACCAGCAGCGGCGAAAGGCCCATGGAAGGCTCGTCCAGCATCAGCATGGAAGCGTTGCTCATCAGGGCGCGGCCCATGGCCAGCATCTGCTGTTCGCCGCCGGACATGGTACCGGCCAGCTGCTTGCGGCGTTCCTTCAGGCGGGGGAACAGCTCAAACACCTTTTCCTTGTTGGGTGCAATGGTGGAAGCAGGCTGGGTGTATGCACCCATGTCCAGATTTTCTTCCACGGTCATGTGCAGGAACACATGGCGGCCTTCCGGCACATGGGCAAGGCCCGCTTCCACGATCTTGTGGGCGCGCATGCCCTTGATGCTGCTGCCCTTGTACAGGATGTCGCCGGTCTTGGGCTTCAGCAGGCCGGAAATGGTCTTCAGGGTGGTGGATTTGCCGGCACCGTTGGCACCGATCAGGGTGACGATCTCGCCCTGATCCACCTCGAAGGAGATGTCCTTGACGGCGTGGATGTTGCCGTAATAGACGTTGATGTTATCAACTTTCAGTAACGTATCAGCCATGGCTTAGCCCTCCTTCTTGCCCAGATAGGCTTCGATGACCTGCGGGTTGCTGCGGATCTCGTCGGGCGTGCCCTTGGCGATGATGCGGCCGAAGTTCAGCACGGCAATGCCCTCGCAGATGCCCATGACCAGGCTCATATCATGCTCGATCAGCAGCACGGCGATGTTGAACTCGTCGCGGATGCGGCGGATAGTCTCGGTCAGCTCTGCAGTCTCGGAGGGATTCATACCGGCAGCAGGCTCGTCCAGCAGCAGCAGCTTCGGGCTGGTGGCCAGTGCACGCATGATCTCCAGACGGCGCTGTGCGCCGTAGGGCAGGCTGCCTGCCTGCACATTGGCGAGGTCTGCCATGTGGAAGATATCCAGCAGCTCCAGAGCACGCTCGGTGCACTTCTTCTCTTCCTTCCAGTAGTTGGGCAGGCGGATCAGCGAAGATGCCAGATTGTACTTCATGGACTCGTGCAGGCCCACCTTGATGTTATCGATCACGCTCAGTTCCTTGAACAGGCGGATGTTCTGGAAGGTACGGGCCACGCCCATGCGGTTGACCTGATAGGTCTTTTTGCCGGCGGTGGGTATACCATCAATCAGGATGGAGCCGCGGGTGGGCTGGTAGACGTTGGTCAGCAGGTTGAACACGGTAGTCTTACCGGCGCCGTTGGGGCCGATCAGACCGGTGATCTCGTTGCGGCCGATCATCAGGTTGAAGCCATCCACGGCGGTCAGACCGCCGAAGTCGATGCCCAGCTCACGCACGTCCAGAATGGGTTTTTTGTCCATGTCGCGGTCGGTCAAAAAGCCGCCGGAGGGCACACTGTGTAACTTGGTCTGGAACTCACTCATGGTCTTTGCCCTCCGTTGCTTTCTTCTGGAACAGTTCGCCGTTCATGATCTTTTCCACAATGCGGCTCATGGAGAAGTCGTAGCTGCCCAGCAGGCCACCCGGACGGAAGATCATCATGAGGACCAGCACCAGCGAGTAGACCACCATGCGGTAGCTTTCAAAGCTGCGGGTGGCCTCGGGCAGGATGGTCAGCACGGTCGCGGACAGGATGGAGCCCAGCATGGAACCCATGCCGCCCAGAACCACCATGACCAGAATTTCGATGGACTTCATGAAGCCGAAGGTGGAGGGATCCAAAACGCCCAGATAGCAGGCGTACAGGCCGCCGGCCAGACCGGCAAAGGCGGCGGAGAAGGCAAAGGCCATGACCTTATAATAAGTAGTCTGGATGCCGCAGCTCTCGGCAGCGATCTCGTTGTCGCGGATGGCCAGCACGGCACGGCCGTGGCGGCTCTTCATCATGGCGTGGATGGCAAAGCAGGTAATGACCACGCAGATGAACACATTGGCGAAGTTGGAATACTTGGGGATGTTCTTCAGGCCCTTGGCACCGTAGAACAGCTTGAAGCCCAGCACATCATCGATGTTGTTCAGGGTGATGCGGATGATCTCGCCAAAGCCCAGCGTCAGGATGGCCAGATAATCGCCGGTCAGGCGCAGAGCAGGAATGCCGATCAGCACGCCGAACAGGCCCGCCACGATGCAGGCCAGAACCAGACCCACGGCAAAAGCGACACCGGAGGGCAGATTGCTGTATTTCGTGAACAGGGCGCAGGTGTAAGCACCCACGGCCATGAAACCGGCGTGGCCCAGCGGCAGCTGGCCCAGATAACCGGTGGCAACGTTCAGCGAGACAGCCAGAATGATGTTGATGCCCACGGTGAGAAGCACCTTGTTCTGGTAGGTGGAAAGCACGTTCTGGGTGAGGAAGGACAGGCCCACGAACAGCAGAGCCACCAGCACGGCGTTCATCAGGTAGCGCACGGGCATTTTGAGCGTTTTGCGTTTGGTATTCATCTTCATGCCCTCCTTACACCTTTTCCTGAACCTTGCGGCCAAGGAAGCCGGTGGGCTTGACCAGCAGCACGATGATCAGGATCGCAAACGTGACGGCATCCTTCCATGCGGAAAGGCCGATGGCGGAAACAAAGCACTCGCACAGGCCGATGGCGATGCCGCCGATCATGGCACCGGGAATGGAGCCGATGCCGCCCAGAACGGCTGCAACGAAGGCCTTCAGGCCCAGCATGGAGCCCATGGTGGGGGTCGCCTGCGGGTAGCTGCAGCAGTACAGCACCGAGCCGATACCGGCCAGAGCGGAACCCACCGCAAAGGTAAAGGAAATGGTGCTGTTGACGTTAATGCCCATCAGACGGGCAGCGTCCATATCCTCAGACACGGCACGCATGGCCTTGCCGAGCTTGGTCTTCTGCACAAGGAAGGTGAGCACCAGCATGGACAGCACCGTGACCAGCAGGGTGATGACAGAGGTGAGACCCAGCGGCACAGAGCCGATGCGGAAGGTCTGGTTGGTGTAGTAGGCCGGAATGACCTTTGCACCGGAACCAAGGATCAGCTCTGCAGTGTACTCCAGGAAGAAGGACACGCCGATTGCTGTGATCAGCAGGGAGATACGGGGTGCGTTGCGCAGCGGGGTGTAGGCGATCTTCTCGATCACAACGCCCAGCAGCGTGCAGGTGATGATGGTGGCGCACACAGCAGTGACCGGGCCAAGGCCCAGCTGATTCATCACGAACCAGGACATGTACGCACCAACCATAATGACATCGCCATGGGCAAAGTTCAGCAGCAGGATGATGCCGTACACCATGCTGTAACCCAGTGCGATCAGTGCATAGATGCTGCCAAGGGACAAGCCGTTGATCAGCTGGCTAAAAAACACTGTCATGGACTGATACTTCCTTTCTTTGCGGCGTTTGCACGCCTTTTGGGAAATGCACTTTTTTACCAAAAAAGCGGAGACGGCCGAGCAAAACCTGTTCCGGCGGTCTCCGCAATGGGTCTTTTATTTCTGAGTGCTGCCTTTATGCCGCACACCGGTGCGCAGGATCAAAGCAGATCAGAACATTTCCTTCAGAACGGGGGTTGCACCGTCGAAGCACAGGATAGCGGTCTGCTTGACGGGGTTGTGGTGCTCATCGAAGGTGAAGGTGCCGGTGATGCCATCGATGGTGCCGCCTGCGATAGCATCGATGACGGCCTGCTTATAGTCGTCATCACCAGCGGTCAGGCCGGCATCCTCAGCAGCCTGAATGCCGTAGACAACGGTCATGGCAGCATCGTAGCCCAGAGGAGCGAAGCCGTTGGGGTACTCCTCACCGTACTCAGCCTTGTAGGCATCCTCAAAGTCGGGGTTGGAGCCTTTTGCGTAGTTTGCGCAGAAGTAGGCATCCTTCAGCTGGTCGGCAGTTGCATAGCCTTCCAGACCATCCCAGCCGTCGCCGCCCAGGAAGGGAACTGCCAGACCGATGCTCTCAGCCTGAGCCAGGATCTGACCGACTTCCTGATAGTAGTTGGGGCAGAACACCACTTCGGGAGCCTTGCCCAGAATGGTGGTCAGCTGGGTCTTGTAGTCCACATCGCCCTCAGAGTAGGTCTCCTGATCGACGATGGTGCCGCCCAGGCTCTCGAACTCGTTGACGAAGTTCTCTGCCAGACCCTCGTTGTAGTCAGCGCCCTTCTGGAAGATGACGGCTGCCTTGGTGTAGCCCAACCGCTGGTAAGCGTAGTCAGCCATCTTGATGCCCTGGAACGGGTCGGTGAAGGTTGCGCGGAACACATTCTCGTTCACGGTGTCGGTCTCGGCATCGTAGGTGACAGCCTCAGCGGTAGCGGAAGCAGTGACCATGGGCATGTTGTAGTCTGCGCTCTCGGCAGCAACTGCCAGAGTCGGGGTGGTGGTAACATCGCCCACCAGAGCGGTGATGCCCTGATCGCACATCTTGGTGAAGCAGGTAACAGCCTGAGTTGCATCGCCCTGCTCATCCATGGCGATGATCTCCAGCTGCTTGCCGTTGATGCCGCCCTTTTCGTTGACCTGCTTCAGGTACAGGGTAGCGCCGTTGACAACGGCCTGACCGTAAACGGAAACATCACCGGTCAGAGGTCCAAGAACGCCCACCTTGATGGTGTCGCCGGAAGCAGCGGCACCAGAAGCTGCGGTAGAGGCGGAAGCAGCAGTGCTGTTGGAAGAACCGCCGCATGCAGTCAGAACGCCGGCTGCAGCAACAACACCTGCAGCGGCCAGGAAATTACGACGAGAAATCATCTTTTTCATAGTAAATATCCTCCTTAGGAGCATTCGTGCTTCAGTATAAAAACGGAAGCAAGGCCCTCTTTCCCTCAAAGCGACCTTGCTTCGTTATCAATATTATAGACCTGTGAGCCAAAATCCGCAATTCACAAACCGTCCATACTTTCAGGGGCATTTTGTGGACTTTGTCGCCAAAATAGCCAAAAGCAATGGGTCTGTTTTGTGCACTATTTCAACTGCTTCATTTTGTTTGTGTGTCAGGTGAACACAATTCACAAGTTGCAAAAGGGTTACAGGGTCTCCATTTCGGCATCTGCGGCGAACTCGGCCTCTGCACGTGCCTCGGCAGCTTCGCCCTCTGCTTCCGCTTTGGCAGGAGACTCTGCAAGGACCTTGCGGATGGCGGCGAAGTAGAACACCAGCGACAGGCCGGTGCCGATGCACCAGCCAACGGGCCATGCCATCCAGATGCCCGTGCTGCCCAGAGCAGTGCTGCTCAGCACAATGGCGATGCCCACGCGCAGGATCAGGTCGGAGAAGGTGGCGATCATAAAGCGCACCATCATGCCGCAGCCGCGCAGGATGCCGTCAGTGACCAGCTTGAGCGACACCACAAAATAGAAGGGAGACAGGATGCGCAGGAACAGCATACCGGTGTCGATGGCCGGACCCTGCGGGTCATTCATGAACAGCAGCAGCAGGAAGCGGCCGAAGAAGAAGTACAGGAGCACGATGGGCACGCAGATGATCCACACCAGATTGCGGCCTGCACCAAAGCCCTTGTGCACACGGTCCATCTTGCCCGCGCCCATGTTCTGGGAGGTGTAGTTGGAGATGCCGTTGCCCAGCGTGGTAAAGGAAGTGATGACCATGTTGTTCAGCTTGACGGCTGCAGAGTAGCCTGCAATGACGCTGGCACCAAAGGTGTTGATGACGCTCTGCAGGATGATGTTGCCCACAGAGACGAAGCTCTGCTGCAGGATGCTGGGGATGGCCACCACGGCCACCTTGCCCAGCATGTTCCAGGAGAACAGCACGACCTTGTTCTTGGATTTGAAGGCGCTGATGCGGCGGAACACCACCACCATGGCCAGCACGCAGCTCACACCCTGACACAGGAAGGTGGCCCATGCCACACCGGCTACGCCCATCTTGAGACCGGCCACGAACAGGATGTCCACGCCGATGTTGGACAGGGACGAGACTGCCAGAAAATAGAAGGGCGTTTTGCTGTCGCCCAGAGCGGAGAAGATGCCGGTGGCGATGTTGTAGAAGAACATGAAGGGCAGGCCCAGAACGTAGATATCCAGATACAGCGAAGAATCCGCAAGGATCTCCTCCGGGGTGTTGATGAGCTCCAGCAGGCTGTGGCAGCCCACAAGGCCGATCAGCATCAGAACGGCGCACAGCACGGCAGAGCCGATCAGGGAAGTGTAGACCGAAGTCTTCATCTCATCGTAGTCCTTTGCGCCAAAGTAGCGGGACACGATGACCGAGCAGCCAATGTTGCAGCCAAAGGCAAATGCAATGAAGATCAGGGTGATCTCGTAGCTGTTGCCCACAGCAGCCAGTGCATTCTCGCCGATGAACTTGCCTGCAACAAGGCTGTCGGCAATGTTGTACAGCTGCTGGAAGATGATGCTGCCGAACATGGGCAGGCAGAACTGCCACAAAACCTGTGACGGCTTGCCGACCGTCAGATCCTTATTCATAAAAAATCCTCCTCTATCTACCATAAAGAAACATATTAGAACCAGAAAACAGTATAGAGTCGTCCTGACAAAAAGTAAAGAAAAATTTTAGTATATCTGCCATATGAAATTCACATGTCAGGCATGATGCATCCCCGCTGCTGCCAGTGGGCAGACTGTAAAGACCAGCTGTTTCCTGCTTTGCCGGAATGTTCTGCCCCATCAGCTGCCGTTTTTTGCCCCTTAAAAAGTTTACATCCGCAAACATGCGCATCGGCTCTTGCACCGGGCCGGAAAGCGTGGTAGGATACTATTGGTTAGTTAGGCATAACTGCCCTAATTGGCCGTCACCCGTCTGCCCGCCCCGGGCAGCACCGGGATGGAAATGATATTCAGGAGGTTTTCAAGATGAACGATCTGGAAATTAAATCTGTTATTGGCCGCGAAATTCTGGACTCCCGCGGCAACCCCACCGTGGAAGCGGAGATTACTCTGGCCGACGGCACTGTGGCACGCGGCTGCGCACCTTCCGGCGCATCCACTGGTGAGTTTGAAGCTCTGGAGCTGCGGGATGGCGACAAGGGCCGCTATCTGGGCAAGGGCGTGACCAAGGCTGTTGAGAACATCAACACCGTCATTGCGGATGCTGTTGTGGGCATGGATGCCTCCGACATCTACGCCATCGACGCTGCCATGATCAAGGCCGACGGCACCAAAGATAAATCCAATCTGGGCGCAAACGCCATTCTGGCCGTGTCCATTGCCGCCTGCCGTGCAGCCGCTGCTTCTCTGGATATGCCGCTGTACCGCTTTCTGGGCGGTGTGAACGGCAACCGCCTGCCCGTGCCCATGATGAACATTCTGAACGGCGGCGCACACGCCACCAACACCGTGGATACGCAGGAGTTCATGATCATGCCCGTGGGCGCGCCCTCCTTCAAGGAAGCTTTGCGCTGGTGCGCGGAGGTGTTCCATGCGCTGGCTTCCATCCTGAAGGCCAAGGGTCTGGCTACCTCTGTGGGCGATGAGGGCGGCTTTGCCCCCAACCTGTCCAGCGACGAGGAGACCATCGAGACCATTCTGGCCGCCATCGAAAAGGCCGGTTACGTGCCCGGCAAGGACTTCATGCTGGCTATGGATGCCGCGTCCTCCGAGTGGAAGAGCCCCAAGGGCAAGGGCTTCTACAAGCTGCCCAAGGCCGGCACCGAGTTCACCTCCAGCGAGCTGATCGCACACTGGAAGAGTCTGGTGGAAAAGTACCCCATCATCTCCATCGAGGACGGTCTGGATGAAGAGGACTGGGAAGGCTGGCAGGAGATGACCCGTGAGCTGGGCGGCAAGGTCCAGCTGGTGGGCGACGACCTGTTCGTTACCAACACCGAGCGTCTGGCCAAGGGCATCGGGCTGGGTGCAGGCAACGCGATCCTGATCAAACTGAACCAGATCGGCTCTGTTTCCGAAACTCTGGAAGCCATCAAGATGGCTCACAAGGCCGGTTACACCGCCATCAGCTCTCACCGCTCCGGTGAGACCGAGGACACCACCATTGCCGATCTGGCCGTGGCGCTGAACACCTGCCAGATCAAGACCGGTGCTCCCAGCCGTACCGAGCGTGTTGCAAAGTACAACCAGCTGCTGCGCATTGAGGAGCAGCTGGGCGGCAGCGCCGTTTACCCCGGCATGGCAGCTTTCAACGTAAAGCGCTGAGGCGGTTGGAAAATATAATACGCAAAAAAGGGACTGTTGCAAAATAGCTTCCTGAAAAAACAATGCACAAAAAGTGGAACCTTTTTAGAGCTAAAAGGGTTCCGCTTTTTGTAAATTGTTATTGTATTTTGCAACAATTCTCTTTGCGCAAATAATGAATGCTTGGAATTGGCCCGATTCTGGCATAAAAAGAGAGCCTGCTTCGATTTTACATCGAAACAGACTCTCTTTTTATGCATGGATTACTGTGTTTTGTAAGTGTTTACAAAGCAACAGGTGCCTTCAGCCTCAGAAGCGACTTCAGTGATTTCGGTAACTTTATACTCCTTCATTTTTTTCACCTCCTTTTGTACGGGCGAGAATGCATTGGTCGGCTTCATAAAATGCCTTGCCAAAAGAACAGGTCAATGAATCGATGGTAAATTCATTGCCTGTAAGGGTGAATTCATGAGCTGGACATGGCTCACAATAAGCAAAAGCCTTGCAATTTTTGCACGTTTTATTTATGAGGGACGTTGTGGTTCTCCAACGAAGCAACGCATCGGAAGAAGTCCAAATCTGTTTGAGAGAAGAATTTTTTAAGTTTCCACAAGATTTTCGGTAAGCGTTACAAAGCATGACGCTACCTTGTGCATTTAATGTGATACTGCGAAACCCTGTTTGGCAGTATCTCTCTCCCGGAATACACTGCCGAATACTTGGCAGAATGTCATGGTATAATTTGATTTTGGAATCCACCATATACTGCTGGAGTAAATCCGCAGTGAAACAGTTTAGCTGAAGCGTGTCCTTTTTAGTTTCCTGACATGGAATGATTTTAAAGGAAAAATGACAAGATGCGCCAATTGAATCGGCGAATTCTTTTACAGATTGCAGACTGCCTTGGTTGATGGTCATGACAGGACAATTTATTGTGACCGGAAATCCTCTTGCAGCAAGTTGAGTAAGAGCCTTCATAGTCTTTTGACAGCTACCGGGGATAGTTGTGATAGCGTCATGAACCGTGTAAATAGTGGAATAAAGCGAAACTGCAATGTCCTTTAATGAAATATCGACGAGAGAATCATAGAGCTCGGAAAAATCAAAGGTGGCGTTTGTTTGTAAAGTTAAAACAAAACCATATTTCTTAATGAGCTTCAGAAAAACTCTAAAGTCAGGATGAGTAAAAGGCTCGCCGCCAGTTAGTGTCAAGTGCAAGGTCCCGAGTTGACGCAACTGCAAAAGAGCTTGTTCAAAGGTGGCAGCTGTCCAATAAGAGTGAAATGGATGTCCACGATAACAATGGATACATTTAAGGTTGCAAGTGTCTGTGATTTCAATCGTTGCAGAAAAAGGAACCAGATCCTGGGACATCAGAGAATAAATATCACTGTCCTTTACGACTAGTTGCGCAGAAGCAGGATTTGAACACGGCACAGAAGGGGAACATGCACGAGTAAGAGAAGCGGTAAAGCGATCAAAGTCTTGGCTGACAACAGATTCTGCCACTCCGTATTCCTGTGATATTTTATGAATGACGAATTCTTTAGAATTATTCTGCAGAATACACAAACGGAAAAATTCAGCGTAAATGTCTTGAATGATAAAATGGCTGCGCGATGCATTTGAAAAAACAATAATACGTTTTCCATAATCCTGATAAGCGCAGGGATATCCATTTATAATCATGGAAAATATCCTCTCTGTTTAATTATTAATCTGACAAAGAAAACAGAAGAAAAAAACGATGAAACGTTAATAATATAAAATGATTAAAATTAAATTTTAATTTTAATCATTTTATCAAAAAAAAACAGCTTGTCAAGCACCCTTTATGGAATTATATAACAAAAGAAAAACAGAGAATCAGCATAGGATATAAAATTGCTCTGGTTCTTGAAATGTACAAATAGTATACTTTGCGGTCTGATTACAGTTTACTGAATTTCCATATTTTTCCTGCAATCCGCTGCTCTGCCCAGCCGTATTCCATGCATGCCGGGCATTTTGTCCCGAAATTGCAAAAAAGGAGCAAAACATTCATGTTATCTACTCTGATCTCTCTGTACAAGCTGCTGGGCACCGGCGATTTTGTAAAAGTGCTGCTGATCCTGCTGAAGGGGCTTTTCGGCTGATGCAAAGCCGCCCTTTTCACTGCGGAAACGGGACTGCCTTACCGGCAGCCCCCTTTTTTTGGCTTCTCACTTTACTTTCTTAAAAAAATATGCCATAATGAAACAAGTATTTTCCGGTTCAAAAGCCGTGCCCTGTACTGGGAGATCAGGGCCGGAATCCAATAGAAGAGGGGTATTTTGTTATGAGCAAAACCATCATCCCGGCAAACTATACGCCCGCGCTGAACCTGTACGACACGCAGCGCGCCATTGGTACGGTCAAGCGTCTGTTTGCCGACACCTTGTGCGCCACACTGAACCTGTACCGCGTGTCTGCTCCACTGTTTCTGGAAGCATCCACCGGTCTGAACGACGACCTGAACGGTGTCGAGCGCAAGGTCACCTTTGATATCAAGGAAAGCGGCATTGAGGCACAGGTGGTGCAGTCACTGGCAAAGTGGAAGCGCAAGGCCCTGAAGGACTACGATTTCCGTGTGGGCAAGGGCCTGTACTGCGATATGAACGCTATCCGCCGCGACGAAGATCTGGACAACCTGCACTCCATCTATGTGGATCAGTGGGACTGGGAAAAGGTGATCCGTCTGGAAGACCGCAACGAGGCTTACCTCAAGAGCGTGGTGCGCTCGATCGTGTCCGCTGTCTGCGCCACCGAGATGAACCTGCACGCCATGTTCCCCCAGCTGCAGGAGCTGCCGCTGCACAGCCCCAACGTCACCTTCATCACCACGCAGGAGCTGGAGGACCAGTACCCGGACCTGACCCCGAAGGAGCGTGAGAACGCCTTTGTGCAGGAGCACGGCACCACCTTCCTGATGAAGATCGGCGCTCCGCTGAAGAGCGGTAAGCCCCATGACGGCCGTGCCCCCGACTATGACGACTGGGATCTGAACGGCGATCTGCTGTTCTGGAACGACCCGCTGCAGTGCAGCTATGAGCTGAGCAGCATGGGCATCCGCGTCAGCCCTGAAAGCATGGACAAGCAGCTGACCATGGCTGGCTGCGACGACCGCCGCGCCCTGCCCTTCCACAAGGCCGTACTGAACGGTGAGCTGCCTTACTCCATCGGCGGCGGCATCGGCCAGAGCCGCCTGTGCATGCTGCTGCTGGGCAGCGCCCACATTGGCGAAGTGCAGGCCAGCGTCTGGGACGCAGCCACCCGCGAAGCCTGCGCCAAGGCAGGCATCCCGCTGCTGTAAGCAGTTTTTCCACACAAAGATTCAAAAGGCAGGATACCACCTTCATGGTGATACCCTGCCTTTGCTCGTTTTTACCTGTATCCGCGGAGAAATAGTTCGAGTCCTGTACCGCCGCCAAACAAAAAATCCCCAGACGAATGTCTGAGGATTTTTGTGGTGGAGAATTAGGAACAGCCCCCCTGCGTGGGCAGCAGCGTGCCGCTTGCGCCGGCGAGATCGGTATTCAGTTCCATACAGCGTCTCAGCTCCGGTATTCCGCCGGCAGCTGATCCATGGTCTGCCACATGTCCATGGCTTCTTCCAGCTTCATGCCCTTGGCCACTGCATCGCGGCGGCAGGCGTTGACCGCCTGGATCTCCTTCATCTTGGCACCGGTCAGGGTGTAGCCCTTCATGGCGATGAGGGTAGCCGCCCATGCCACCATGGGGATGATGCAGAACAGCACGATGACCACCCAGTTCATGCCCGGGGTGTAGGGGTCATACTGGGTGGGCAGGCTCTGCAGGCCCACAAAGCTGACCGCGATGCCCACAACGGTAGCGGACAGGCTGGACACCAGCTTGTCCACCAGACTGAACAGGGTGCCCATGATGCCGGGGATATACTTGCCGCTGCGGTAGGTCTCGTAGTCAGAGCAGTCGGCCACCATGGGGATGGGCATATCGGCGGTGGCGTAGTAAGCACCGTAGCCGATGCCGAAGAAGGCGATGAACAGGATGGTATACAGGTTGATGGAAAGGCCGTTCTCGCCCAGAATGGACAGTGTGAAGGCATCGCCGCGGCCCCAGAGCAGCAGCAGCACCAGCACGCCCACATAGCACACCAGCGCCACGCTGACGTACTTCATCAGGCTGGCCTTCTGGCCCTCCTTCTGGCTGGTGCGGACGGTGAGCAGGAAGAAGGGCACGCTGCACACATAGCCCAGCACCATCATGGGCAGGTACAGGCCGTCGTAGTTGCCCATCATGCAGCCGTACAGCATGCACAGCACGGTGGTGTTGGTGGCGATAGAAAGTGCCAGCTTGCAGCCTGCACCGGCCACCATCAGCCGCTGCATGGGATCGTTATTCTTGATGATCTGGAGGTATTCGCTCACTTTGATCTTCTCGGTCTTTTCGCCGCCGATGCCAAAGTACTTGGGCTGATCCTTCTCCCAGATGCCGATGACAGCCAGCAGGGTGAGCAGGATGGAGATGACGATGCCCACAGGAGCCAGCGTGCGGAAGAACCCGGCGGAAGCGTAGCCGCCCTCATAGTTCTTGGCAAGGATGGGGGCAAAGAACTGCATGGCACCCATGCCCAGCAGGCTGCCCACCGTGTTGAAGATGGTGAACAGGGGGCGCTGCTTGGGGTCATTGGTTAGCACGGTCTGGCCGGAGCGGGTGCAGCTGGTCTGGAAGGTGTAGCCGATGACCCACACGGCATACAGGGCAACGAACGCAGCGTAGCGCAGCCCCATGGCACTGGCAGGGATGAGCGGGGTGAGGCAGTACAGCACCAGAATGCTTGCTGCCATGATGAGGTTGCCGATGACCATGAAGGGCCGGAACTTGCCGAACCTGCCGTTGGTGCGGTCCATGAGGGCACCAATGATGGGGTCGGTGACGGCATCGAACAGGCGCATGCCGGTGACCATCACCGAAGCAAACAGCATGCTCAGGGCCAGCACCTTGCTGCCGAAGGTCGCGATGTAGGAAAGCACCAGCACATAGTACACGTTGGTCGCGCCATTGTTCAGCGGAAACAGCACCAGCTGGTAGGTTTTGGCGCGGTTCACACTCGACGCCGTTGTTTTTTGTTCGCCCATTGCGGTCTCTCCTTTTGTCTTTGATAAAAAGCGGCAGCCCGCCCCGCCTTCGGGGCAGGCTGCCGTAACATGGGGTCAGGGATCGTGCAGACCGGAATTACTTCTGGTCAACAGCAGGAGCGGTGTCTGCCAGCTCCTTCTTGCGCTTGAGGGCCTTGCTCAGCTGCCATGCGCACAGCACGGTCAGCACAGCCAGCACGGCGATCAGAGCGTAGATCGCAGTCTGCCACCAGGGCAGCACGGTCTTCAGGGTATCGCTTGCAGACCAGCCGTTCATGGCGTTGGAGTTGACCACGGTGTACAGGATGTGATGCATTGCATTGCGCATCTGGGTCACGATGTAGGCATCGTTCTCGTAGTTGGCAGCCTTGGTGGTGTGGATCTTGGGCATCGGGCTGTCCCAGATGTCAGAACCGGCGATCAGGCCGTCCACCAGATCCATGTACTGGCTGGAGCCGGAGAAGTCGGTGATGCACATGCCGCGCATGCCCAGCTCCTCGCGCAGGAAGCCGTTCAGCAGGTTGGCGTTGGCACCGCACCAGGTTGCGCCCCAGCGGTTGAAGCCGGTCATCACGCACCATGCGCCGCCATCCGTGATGGCCTTATCGGCCACTTCCAGATAGATCTCGCGGGCGGTCTGCTCGTTCAGCCAGGTGTTGACACCACGGCGGCTGGTCTCGGAGTCGTTCAGGGCAATGTGCTTCAGGTAGACATACACGCCCTTGGACTGGATGCCCTGCACCTCGGCAGCGCAGATGGTGCCGGCTACAAAGGGATCCTCGGCGTAGTACTCGAAGTTACGGCCGGAGTAGGCGGTGCGGTGCATGTTGATGCCGGGGCCGTACAGACCGGAGTAACCCATGGCAAGGCAGTCCTCACCGATGCACTTGCCCACTTCGTTGATCAGGTCCACATTGAAGGTGGCAGCCATGACATCCTCGGAGGTGTAGCACATGGCGGATGCACCGCCGGTCAGGGCAGCGGTCAGGCCCTGCGGGCCGTTCTCGTCCTTGGTAGCGGTTTTGCCGATGGAAGCAGCCGCTGCAGTGTTGTGGAAGCCCAGAGTGATGGTGTTGACCATCTCATCGAAGGTCAGCTGATCCAGCAGGGTCTCCCACTGGGGATCGTCGAAGTCCTTGCCAATCATGGAAGCGAGGGTCAGGCCGTTCTTGGCATCCAGAGTGGGCATCTCGACGCTGTCGGCCTCGGTGCCGTCGTACTGGGTAAAGGCCAGATCTGCAGCCAGCGTTTCGTTGGCGGTCAGAGCTGCAGGCTGGGTGGGAACCGTGCCGGTCCAGTCAGCGCGGCTCATCCAGGTCACGCTGCCGGGAGCATCGCTGCTCTTGTTGGGGTCGGACTCATCGAACAGGTTGGTGATGGCAGTGCCGTTGGTGCTGATTGCATAGGTGGTGGTATCCAGTGCTTCGTTGGTCCACTTCCAGACCAGAGAAGCATCGCCGTCCTCGGTCATGCGGCCATTGGTGCCGGCCACGGTGTAGCCTTTGGCAGCAAGGATGTTGTTGACAGCATTGTGAGAATCGGTAGCAGCGGTGAAGTAGTAGTCACCGGCATCCAGAATATAGGTCTTGGCGTTGTTTGCGTCGTAGGTGCGCAGCTCGCTCTTCTTCACGGTGATGGTCACATCCTCGGAAGCGCCGGGAGCCAGCACATCGGTCTTGGCAAAGCCGCACAGCTCTGCAGCGGCCTTCTCGATGCCGTTTGCCTTGTCGTAGTCGGTGTAGGGAGACTGGAAGTAGACCTGCACGGTCTCCTTGCCGGAGTAGGTCTTGCCGGTGTTGGTGACCTTCAGGGTGACGGTGAAGGCATCGTCAGACTCGGTCACATTGAAGTTGCTGTAAGCGAAGGTGGTGTAGCTGTCGCCGTAGCCGAAGGGATAGGCAACGGTGGTGGCCCAGTCATAGTCGCCTGCCTTGGCAGTGCCCATGACCACATCCTCGTAACGGGTCTCGAAGTAGCGGTAGCCCAGATAGATGCCTTCCTGATAGACGCTGTACATGCCCTGCACGTCTGCACCCTCGGTCAGCAGGTCATACTCTGCTGCGTTGGGGTAGGCCTGGGTGTAGAAGTTGTACATGGCAGGGTTTGCCAGATTGTCGTACAGGTAGGTGTCCACCAGAGAGCCGGAGGGGGTCACAGTGCCGGCGAGCAGCTGGCCCACACCGTTGATGCCGGTCTGGCCCACATCGCCGATCCACATGGCGGCGTCAATGCCGTAGTCCTCGCCGCAGATGGCAGGGTTGAGGAAGTCCATTTCCAGTGCGTTGGAGCTGTTGATCAGGACGACGATGGATTTGAAGGTGCCGTTGTCCTTCAGTGCCTTCAGGTTCTTCAGCAGCTCGATCTCTTCTGCGGACAGCTCCAGATAGTTGCCGCTGCCCTCAGTGCCGGAGATCCAGCTGTCGTTGGTGCCGTTGGTGCCGCTGGGCAGGTCTGCGCCCTCACCGCCGGAGCGGGAGAACACCACGATGGCAGCATCGCCGTACTCGGCAAAGCTGCTCTCGGCGCTGGACAGTGCGCTCCACGGAGCTTCATTGACAGCGTACTGGGTGTTTGCTTCCAGCGTATCCGAGATGGAGGCCGGGGTAATGCGGCTGTAGTTCTTCATCATGCTGTCGGACTTGTACAGATCCCACAGCGTCTGGTTGACCTGAATGCCCTGAGCTTCCAGTGCTTCCTTCAGGTTGGGGGCCTTGCTGGTATCCACGGAACCGGAGCCGGTGCCGCCGTACATCAGGTCCACAGAGCCATGGCCGAACAGGCTGACCTTGGCGCTGCCTGCCAGCGGCAGGGCAGCGTTGTCGTTCTTCAGCAGGGCAGCGCCCTCGGCCTCAACGGTGGCGCACAGCTCTGCTTCGTAAGCCTCGCGCTCTTCGTCGGAAGCAAAGCCCGTTTTGAAGTATTCGGTATCTTCCGTAGTGTTGCCCTTGATGATCTTATAGGTCGATGCATTCAGAGCAACGTTCAGGGTGGTGGCGTACTGATTTGCGATCATGTTGCCCACGATGGCGGCGATGGTCAAAATCGCCGTCAGCGCAGTGAGCACCGACCACAAACGTACTTTGGGTTTCTTGGGATTCATTGGTTCTCCTCCTTTTCATGTATAACAACCGCCAGACAGCGGGATGTCCTTGTTCAGACCCAGTTTGCACTCTTGGACTTGGTCTTCACCAGCTTGTAGCTGGGGTTCGGCTCTGCCACACTGCGGAAGGATGCGGTGTCGATGCAGTCGCCTGCAACGGCCTTCAGCTCCACCTTGCCATGCAGCGGCACGCGGAACCTGAAGATGTGCTCGCCGGTCTGCTCTGCCAGCTTTTTGCCGTCCGCATACAGGGCGACGGTGTTCTGGTTGGAGTAGACCTTGACCTCGATCTCCTTCTCGGTACGGTCGGTGAACCGCTTGGAGCAGATGTGGACGAAGTTTTCCTCGCTCCACCATGCTTTATAGAGGTAGAAACTGTCCTTTTTGGTCTTGCGGTCAAAGGTGACAAGACCCTTGTGGTTCATGCCCGGCTCGCCGCCCTGATCCCGGGCATCGGCTGCAAAATCGAACATGTTCCAGACATGGGTCGCCCACAGCCACGGGTGGCGGTCAAAGCACTTCAGCATATACTCGTGATACTTGGCCTGATATTCCTCGGTGTGGTCGCCCCGGCGGGGGTGGGCACTGTGGAGGTTGGGCATGCCCTCGGCACCGTACTCGGAAAAGCCCAGCGGACGGTTGGGATACACCAGATGGAAAAAGTCCATCCACAGGTCGTTCAGGAACAGCCCCGGCACATACCAGCCCAGATACAGGTTCCAGCTGACCAGATCGGTGATGTGTGCCACCGGGTTGAAGGGGCCGCACACAGCGTAGCAGGCCAGCGTGGTCAGACGGGTGGGGTCCATCTTGTGGCACAGTTCGTTGAGCACCCGGTGGTTGTCCAGCATATCGGCCTTATCCTTGGTGGAAATGGTGATCTCGTTGGACACGCCCCAGCAGACGATGGAGGGGTGGTTGTAGTTCTGGTGGATGAGCTCCTTCATCTGGCTGATGGTATTTTCCCGGCCATTGGGCAGATGCTCGGAAATGTAGGGGATCTCTGCCCAGACCACCATGCCGTACTGGTCGCACAGGTCGTAGAAATACTGGTCGTGCTGGTAGTGCGCCAGCCGGACGGTGTTTGCACCTAGCTCCCGGATCAGCGCCATGTCCTCATCATGCATCTCCCGGGTGATGGCGTTGCCCAGACCCTTGCGGTCCTGATGGCGGGACACACCGTGAAGGGGATAGGGCCTGCCGTTGAGGAAAAAGCCCTTCTTTGGGTCTACAGAGAAGCTGCGCAGACCCACCTTGGTGGTCACTTCGTCCACCGACTTGCCGTCCTGCAGCAGACGAACCACACAGGTGTACAGGTAGGGGTCCTTCACGCCGTTCCACAGGTGGGGAGCATCCAGATGGAGGAAAGTATTTTCGCCCTCGCCCTTTGCAGCGGTGCGGCCCTCAGCATCCAGCAGCTCCACCGTCACGGTGCCGCTGCCTTCCACCAGCGTTTCCACCCGGATGTCGGCGCTGCCCTCTTTCAGGGTGGGGGTGATCTTCACGCCGGTATCGCCAAAGTGTCCCAGCGCAATGTGGTTTTTGTTCACCACCAGCAGGCTCACATCCCGGTAGATGCCGCCGTAGAAGGTGAAGTCTGCTTTCTGGGGGTAAACGCGGTCGTTGACGCTGTTGTCCACCCGCACCGTGAGCTGGTTCTCTGCCTGCAGCAGCTCCGTGACCTCTGCCCGGAAGGTGGAGTAGCCGCCGTCATGGGTGCAGAGTTGCTGACCGTTCAGCAGCACGGCGGCGCTGGCGTTGACACCCTCGAACTGCAGCCACACCTGCTGCTGTGCCGGGTCGTACACCGGTGCTGCAAAGCGGGTGCAGTAGGTGCAGCAGCCCCGCCAGTAATCGTTGCCGCCGTCCTGACCGTCCTTGGCGTTCCATGTATGGGGCAGCTCTACGGCGGTGGTAACGCCGTTCGGGCCGGTGAACTGCCAGTCCTTCATGAGCTTTGCAATACTACGCATCCGATTCCTCCTGTTTTTGCTGTGGTACAGTGATTTTTTTCGTTTTTTGCTCTTTGTCATTATTTTATCAGAGTGGCCGTATTTCGCAAGATGCGTGCGAAAATCGGTCGTTTTGCGTGAGCATTCGGTTTTGGACTGCCAAATGTGAACTGATATATTTGTAAGTTTTTCACAAGCAGATGTATCCAACAAACCGCAAAAAGAAAACCGCCGCAGGCCTTCCGTTTCCGGAACTTCTGCGGCGGCTGCCGTTTTCTTAACTTATTTTTGCAGCGGAAAGATGATCTTTTCCGCAAAAAACTCGCCCTGCTCTTCCAAGGTCAAAGTGCCTTTGTACTTCTGCACGATGCGCCGGATCACCTTCAGCTCATATTGTGCAGAGCGGTTTGCCTGCTGTTCCGGCGGGCGCAGCGGGCTGATGATGTTCACCACCACAAAACCCTGCCGCACACAGACCAGCAGATCGATGACCCTGCACTCCGGCCGGGAGACCTGCACGGCGCTTTCCACGGCGTGATCCAGCGCATTGGCAAACAATGCGTACAGATCCCCCGCTTCAAAAAAGCCCAGACAGCTGCCGTTTGCCACAGCATTCAGCTGGATGCCCCGGGACTCGCACAGCAGGCTCTTCTCGGTCAGCACCACATCCAGAACCTCATTGCCGGTGTTGCGGTTCGCGTCATACAGGCGGGCCGCGCGTTCGGCCTCATCAATGCGCTCCTGTGGTACCGCTTCGGGCGATAGCTTGCGGAGATTGGCGATCTGCACCTTCAGCTCATGGCAGCGTTTGTTGATGATCTGCACGTTCTGACGAGCCACCTGATATTGCTGGCGCTGACGCTCGTACAGCAGATTCAGTTCACTCATCTCTTTTTCCATGGCAGACTTCTTGAACAGCTCGCTCTGGAAATACAGCAGGGTGATAAAATAGAACTGCCCGATCAGAATGGTAACGGTAAGGCTCAGCGGAGTCTGTTCGGCGCGGGAATTGTCCAGCACGGCTGCCTGCACCATGAACAGGATGCCAATGAAGAACGCACTGAACAGCTGCCGAGGCCCGATGTTGTATTCTCCTTTATAAGGAAGCTGCCGTGCCAGCAGGATGTACACCGCCGCAAAGAATCCCGCCCCGGACAGCAGCTGTACCAGAACCGCCCAAGGGGAAGCCATGTTCAGCGGGTGTCCATACCGGGTAAACTGCAGCTCCAGAAAGCACCAGCCCTCGTAAGCGCACTGCGCGATGAGCAGGCTCCATACTGCGCAGTACAGGGCACCTTTTTTATTGATATCCGTACACAGATAGATCATCCCGCCCAGCAGCGCAAAAAAGGAAACGTAAAGTACCAGCAGCAGGAGCTGCTGCTGCCACAGTGTTGTGGACTGTGCCAGAGGGTCCAGCAGCTGCGCCAGCAAAAGCAGCGGGAACAGCATCCCGCAGGCGCGCGCCCAGAAATGGGTGCGATGCCGCAAAGGCAGACAAAAGACCAGCGCCGCGCCCCAGCGCAGCAGTGCCCGGAGCAGGCTGTTCAGCAGCGATGTGGTCACAGCACACCTCCCATGTAGGACGCTACTGCGGTAAGAAAGGCCGTGCGCTGCCTCCGGCTGATCTCCAGCCGGTCGTTTTTCACAAGGGCAAAGTCGTTTTCAATGCCCTTGACGTAGGCCAGATTGACCAGATAGCATTGGTTGCAGCGGACAAAATGATACTCGGCAAGCTGCTTTTCGGCACTTTGCAGGCTGGCGCGTGCCGCGAACTCGCCTTTGGAGGTGTGGTAGTACAGCATCCGGCTGCGGGTCTCCAGATAATAGATATCAGCAGTATCCAGCAGCTGGATGCCGCCGCCCGCCAGCTGCAGCACAACCTGCCCGCCTCTGCGCCGCTGCACCCGCTGGATGGCGCGGGATAGCTTGGTGCAGAACTGATAATAGTTCACCGGCTTCAGCACATAATCCAGTGCATCCACCTCGTAGCCCCGGATGGCATACTGTGCCATGTTGGTCACAAAGACCAGCACCACATCCGCATCCACGGCCCGGATGGCTTCGGCCGCTCCAAAACCGTCCAGCCGTGGCATCTCCACGTCCATAAAAATAATGTCGAATCCCGGCGTATAGTGCTCTGCGATCTCGGCACCGTCTGTGATGAGACTGATCTCCATCTGCAGGCCCTGCTCCTGCGCATATTGCCGGACGAACCGGTTCAGGCTTTCCCGTGTTTCTTCCTGATCCTCTACGATCGCAATTTTGAACATCCTGCACCCACCTTCTCTCTGCGTCTGATCGCCGTATGGCTCTTTTTATTGAAACACACTTTTCTATGAAATGCAATGGAAAACCTTGCGGGGAAAACAGATGCGGTTCCCATCCTGTACCGCCCCCCACAAATAAAAAATCCCCAGACAGCCGTCTGAGGACTTTTGCGGCAGTGCACTGCCAAGGGCAGGCGAACCTGGATTTATTCCAGATACTGCGGCAGATTCCACGTACCTCGCAGCACACGGTGGATTTCCACGCTCTTGCTTTCATCGTTGACGCGATAGAACACCAGACGGGACATCTCCTGTCAGGAATATTGCATCACAAAATGACTACGGGCGCAAGGCTGATGATTCTTGTTGGGGCGTGCGGAGCCCCAAACCCTGCTGGAAACGAGTACGGCAAACTGGAAGTTATAGTGCTATCTTTTTCCATTTTCTAATCTTAGTTCTGAATGTTCCGAACGGAGCAACCGTGTTAACATGTATAAACTTGTATACTTCCCAGACTGCTGTTTTGGTTGATTCATCGGCCCACTTTCTCATATGTGGCTCGAATAACTCTTCGTCGCTTAATGAGTCAATCATTTCATAAATCGAATTAATATTCTCTCTCAGCATATCTTTCAACTCCTGCAACGACAGATAAGCATATGTATCTGTAAACCATTGATATAATTCGCCAAGCTGATTCCACTTGAAATCATCCGAAGGAGTCTTGACATGAAGGCCATTTCTTTCGTCTGATTCCCATTTAAGAACAAGAGTTGTCCAGCCAACCTGGTAAGCAAGATTTTCTGCTGGAGTTCTGTCAACTTCCTCAACTCTCTTATCTTTTAATGATTCCGGAATAATATCAAATTCTGAAATGTACTTTGCAAAACTTTTATTTATCTCGTTCTTAAGTTCATCTTTATTCTCGTATGTTCTCACTAGTCTATCTCCTCAAATTCCGATTTGTTGAACTAAGCCGAGTATATCACACCCGCCAAGTAAAGAACACTCCCGATAAAGTGAAATTTGCAGGCTGGAAAGCGCAGAGCCGCCCTGTTCGAGCCCTGTACCGTCCACCAAAACAAAAAGACCCGACTCGAATGAGTCGGGTTGTTTTGGTGGAGCATTGTCCACAGCACTCGAAACTTTATGCAGGCATCTCGTTGCTGCGTTCGGTGCGCTTCAAGCCAAGAAATGGCAGAACATCTGCGCGTTTCAACCCCTACTCATGAGCTTTTCTGAGTTGATACTCATGCAGGGCGATGCTGTCCAGCAAATCACGCTGATTCTGGGAAGCTGCATAATAGTCCACACCGAACCGTTTGCAGACAGCGCTGAGCTGGTCAAGCATTTCAATGGCCGTAGAGGACATCCGTTTGACTTCAATATCCATAGCAAGAACACCTTTCAGGAGAGATAACGAAACTGCGGAAAATTTTCAAGAATGTCGATGGAAAACATAGCAGGCAAGAATGTCGATGGAAAACATAGCAGGCAAGAATCGTCCCGTGGCCACAAATTTTCAATTTTTGAAAATTTTCTGCCCATCCGGGACTGCACTTCTGCAACGCTCTCGCGTTTTTGAAGTGGCCCTTGTCGGGGCAAGGCCCCTCCATCTTGCTGGCGCAAGACCGGGCTGCCGCTCAAACGCCCCACTGGGGCGTTTGTTGCTACGCAACCGCGGTCCTGTTGGGGCGTGTCTGCCCCAAACCCTGCTAGGAACGAGTACAGCAAACTGGAATTGATTTACTTTGTTTGTAAATCTTCCAGAAAGAAAATTCCCTCTGTTAGGTTGACAAACATTTCCTTGTCCTTGATTACATGAATTTTATTGTTCCACCAGACAGTAGTGTTATTAGCGGAGATTGTTTTGCTTGTTCCATCCTTGAGAAAATAAGTAATTGTAATAGCGGGTTCTTCTTCGCTATTCACTTCCCCAAATAAATCATATTTCAGAAATCCCGTTAGCTTTAAGGCTAACTCAATGTCCTCACTGCTCGAAATTTCTTTAACATCATCCGTGACACTCGGATACGTGATATTTACAGACTGAATATCATTTATGCGGGGCAATCCCCAAAGATACATACCATTCGTAAATATGTTGATCCCAACAATCAAAACAGTCATAACTATCACTTCTATCAAAAATCGAATAAGACCTTTGAAAATCTTGTTCACCAACTTATCCTCCAATCTCGATTTCTCCTACTCCCTCAATTCCGATTTGTTGAACTAAGCCGAGTATATCATACTCTCCAATGAAAGAACACCCCGATATAGTGAAATTTTGCCGTTTTCCTGCGTACGTGCGTACACACTCCACAGGAATTCTAAGGGGCCTGCCCCTTAGCACACGGACTTTGGAACAAAGTCTAGTGTGTTACACATTGTCAGAGGTGTACAGGCTCCCGGTACGCACGTACGCAGCGATTACCCCCAAACGCGCCATATAGGGGGACGACCAAGTTCGCACAAAGCGAACTTGATCCCGCAAAGCAAAAGGCAGGATACCACCGCCACGGTGATACCCTGCCTTTGTTCGTTTACCGCTCTGCGTACTCTCGCCGCAGAACCTCCGATAAACAAAAAACGTACCCGAACCCTTTCTCATAGAGAATCGGGTTCGAGTACGAACTGTATGGTGGAGAATTAGGGACTCGAACCCCAGACCCCCTGCGTGTGATGCAGGTGCTCTAACCAGCTGAGCTAATCCTCCATATTTTGTTTTGTGCGTTCCGAACTGGAACGTGATTATTATAGCACGGCCTTTGCCAAAATGCAAGCCCTAATTTTAAAAAAATCACACTTTTTGTATCCGTTTTCCGGTTGCCCTTTGATGCCAAATCGTGTATACTGAACACAGAAACTTTCCCACCGGGAAAAGAGGTACAAAAAATGCTGACACTTCGTGGAATCATTACGCTGATCGTTCTGATCGTTCTGTTTGCACTGGCCGTTGTGTGGATCTCCAAGCAGGGCGGCTGGAAGGGCGAGGGCTGCGGCGGCAACTGTGCATCCTGCCACAGCCACTGCGAAAAACAGGACCCGAACAAAAAAGCCTGAGTTCAAAAATGCCCCCGGACATTGCCTGCTGGCAGCGTCCGGGGGCATTCTGCTTTCAGCTTTCCGTCTCGCGGTAAAACACCCCGCGCTCTGCCGCGTACACGGCAATGGTGCTCAGCAGGTCCTGATGGGCTTTCTGGTAAGTAGTGCGGCCGATGTGCAGCTGATTGATCACATCGTCCTCCGTGCGGTGCTGCACATAGCGCAGCTCGAACAGATCCGCACGCAGCGGGTCGTTCTGCCGGTAATAAGCAAGGCCCTCCTCAATGGCGGCGCACCAGCTGCGCTCCACCGGGCTTCGTGCACGCTGCCGCATCCCATACCGGTACAGTGCCAGCCGCGTCTGATTTCTCTGCTCGCTTGTCATGTTCTGCCCTCCTCTTTTCATCCGCGCGGCGTGCCAGCACTTCGCGGCGGTTCTGCTCTTCAAAAAAGCAGAGATCCCGCTCGTACATGCTCAGACCAAGCACCGCGCTCAGCCGTTCTGCTTCGCTCAGCTTGAACTGTGTGCGCCCCTGCAGTTTCAGGTTCAGTGCATTGGGGCTGATCTTCAAGGCTCGTGCCACATACTGCATCTTGTACCCACTGGCGCGGATATAATCCCGGATCATTTCAGTATTTGCCATATTCCGCTCTCCTTTTTTCGTATCGGCAATGCCGTTTCACAATCTTTAGTTGTAGTATATTCCTGCATTGATTCAGTGTCAACCCATTTTTGCAAATTCGCAGAAAAAAGTTGATTTTAATGCAATTTTTTGGTATACTTCTGGTAACAGCATTCTTTTTGCAGAACAACCATACGTTTTTCAGAGAGGTTTCGCATGTCTGAGCTTTCTACCCGTCTGCATCTGCGCCGCAAAGAACTGGGCCTTTCGCAGGAAGAGCTTGCCCAGCGCATGGGCTATCGGTCCAAATCCTCCATTACCAAGCTGGAAAAAGGCATCAACGACCTGCCGCAGTCCAAGGTGGAAGAGCTGGCAGCCGCGCTGGAGACCACCCCTGCCTATCTGCTGGGGCTGGACACACCCTGTCCGCCGCCGGGCTTTGAGCCGCTGCCTGCCATGACGCAGGTCCCGCTGATCGGTTCTATCGCCTGCGGCACTCCTATCACGGCAGAGCAGAACATTGAACGCTATATCGGCGTTCCCGCCGCGTGGCGCGCCGACTTTGCCCTGACCTGCCACGGTGACAGCATGTCCCCCACCATCTGCGACGGCGACATCGTATGCATTCGCTGCCAGCCGGAGGTGGAGCAGGGCGAGATCGCCGCAGTGCGCATTGGCGGCGAGGCCACCCTCAAGCACTTCCACCGGCAGGGTGATGCTGTGATGCTGCTTGCGGACAATGCCGCCGTCTGCCCACCCATGATCTTTACCGGCCTGCAGCTGGAAGAGCTGCACATCGAGGGCCGGGCCGTCGGCCTGTGCCGGGGGCTGTGAGCCGCCTGCAGTCTTTCAGGCACGTTTCATAAAAGAAGGAGGCTTCTCATGTTTTTCTCCCGCAAAAAGCCTGCCCGTTCTTACGACCCCGCCACCCAGCAGCCTGCACTGCGGTGCAGCATCTGCACCGGGGAGCAGGTGGCCGGTTTCATCTCCCCGGATGGCCATTTTGAGGACGTTCAGCTCATTCGCACGCCTCAGGAACTGGACGCATTCCGGGCACGGTACAGCATCCCGCCGGAATGCCCCCTGAAAAAGATCTATTAAAAGGAGTTCGCCATGCCCACTGCACCTGAAGAGATGACCCTGAAGGTCATTGCCCATATCCATACTGCCTTTCCCACCAAGTTCGGCATCCCGCGCCAGAGCGGCCTTGTGGACGAGCTGCGCGGCGAGGTGATCTTTACGCCCGAATACCGCAATGCCGATGCCGTGCGCGGTCTGGAAGATTTCAGTCACATCTGGCTGGTGTGGCAGTTCTCCGGCGCGGTGCGGGACAGCTGGTCCCCCACTGTGCGCCCGCCGCGCTTGGGCGGCAACACCCGCATGGGCGTGTTCGCCACCCGGTCGCCCTTCCGTCCCAATCCTCTGGGCCTTTCCAGCGTGCGTCTGGAAGGCATCGAGCACCGGCCGGACGTTGGCCCGGTGCTCATCGTGCGCGGTGCCGACCTGATGGATGGCACCCCCATTTACGACATCAAGCCTTACATCCCCTATGCCGACTGCCACCCGGATGCCGCCGAGGGCTTTACCGGCCAGACCCAGTTCCACCGTCTGCAGGTACAGTTCCCGCCCGAACTGCTGGCACAGGTGCCGCAGGCCGACCGCGCCGCCCTGACCGGCGTACTGGCAGGTGACCCGCGCCCCTCCTACCAGCACGACCCGCAGCGGGTGTACGGCATGGAGTTCGGCCCGGTAGAGGTGCATTTTACCGTGGATGGCGAGGTGCTCACCGTGACCGGCATCGCCCGTCGCTGAGAGGAAGCGTTTATGGAACTGCGGAACATCAATACCTTTTTGCACATCGCCGAGCTGCACAGCTTTTCCCGCACTGCGCGGCAGCTTGGCTATTCCCAGTCGGCGGTGTCCTCCCAGATCGCACAGCTGGAAGCAGAGCTGGGCGCACCGCTGTTCGACCGCGTGGGCAAGACCGTGCGGCTCACCGATGCGGGCCAGACCTTTTTAGGCTATGCACGCACCCTGCTGGCCACGGCCCAGCAGGCGCAGGCTGCCCTGCAGCCCGCCCGGCAGATCAGCGGCAGTCTGCGCATCGCGCTGGCGGATTCGGTGTGCTCCACCTTCCTGCCCGGTCTGCTCAAACGCTACCACGCCCTGTGCCCGCAGGTGGAGCTGGTGCTGTGCACCGCCACTGCCGACGGGATGCTGCAGATGCTGGGCACAAATCAGATCGATCTGGCCTATACGCTGGACCAGCCCCTGCTGCAGCCCAATCTGGTGCTTGCGGCGGATGTGCCGGAGCCGGTGTGTTTTATTGCACCGTCCGCTCACCCGCTTGCCGGGCAGGAAGTCGTTACGCTGGAAGAGCTGCCCCGGCAGGAATTTCTGCTCACTGAGCGCGGCATGAGCTACCGCGACGCTTTGGATCAGTGCCTTGCCGCCCGCGGCCTTGCCATCCACCCTTATCTGGAGCTGGGCAGCGCTGCGCTGCTGTGCCAGATGGTGGAGCAGGGCATGGGTCTTTCCTTCCTGCCGGAGTACATCGTGCGTCCGGCGCTGGCCGCAGGTCGTCTTGCCCGGCTGAATGTGCCGGACTGCACCGTGGAGATGCACCGTCAGCTGTTTTACCACCGTGACAAATGGCTGACCCCTCAGATGAAAGCCTTTATCGAGCTGGTGCGCCAGCCCGCGCCCGGCACTGCCAGCAAATGAAAAGAGCACGGGTCCATTGAAGCGTAAAGCTGAACACACAAACGAAAAACCGCCGAAGGCTTCCCTTCGGCGGTTTTTCTTATGATAGGAGGATCAAAAATGATCGTCGCTAAATTTTAGTTCAGGATGGTCAGCTCGGTCTCGATGTCGAACAGGTGGACCTTGTGGGGATCGAATGCAACGCGGACGGTGTCTCCGTTGCGTGCCTTGGAGGTGGGAGCCACACGAGCGGTCATCTTGTTGCCCTTGTACTCCAGATACAGGTAGATCTCAGCACCCATCATTTCGGAGACATCCACCTGAGCATCCAGCTGGCAGTCTGCGTGCTTTGCCATAAACTCAGGCTCGTCGTCGATATCCTCGGGACGAATGCCCATCTTGACCTTCTTGCCAACGTAAGCATCCAGCTTGCCGTCTGCGGTCTTCTCCTTGGGCAGGGGGATCACGTCGCCGCCCAGGTCAACACCGTACAGCTCGCCCTTCTTGATCAGGGTGCCGTCCAGGAAGTTCATCTGGGGGCTGCCGATGAAGCCAGCAACGAACATGTTGCAAGGCATATCGTACAGGTTCTGCGGGGTATCGACCTGCTGGATGATGCCGTCCTTCATAACAACGATACGGTCGCCCATGGTCATAGCCTCGGTCTGGTCGTGGGTAACGTAGATGAAGGTGGTCGCCAGCTTCTTGTGCAGCTTGATGATCTCGGTGCGCATGCTGGTACGCAGCTTAGCATCCAGGTTGGACAGAGGCTCGTCCAGCAGGAAGACTGCCGGGTTACGAACCATTGCACGGCCCAGAGCAACACGCTGACGCTGACCACCGGACAGAGCCTTGGGCTTGCGGTCCAGCAGGTGCTCGATCTCCAGGATCTTAGCAGCCTCGTGCACGCGCTTGTCGATCTCGTCCTTCGGGGTCTTGCGCAGTTCCAGACCAAAAGCGATGTTCTTGTAAACGGTCATGTGGGGGTACAGAGCGTAGCTCTGGAACACCATTGCGATATCACGATCCTTCGGGGGAACGTCGTTAATCAGACGGCCGCCGATGTACATTTCGCCCTTGGAGATCTCCTCCAGACCGGCGATCATGCGCAGGGTGGTGGACTTGCCGCAGCCAGAGGGGCCAACGAAGATGATGAATTCCTTATCCTGGATCTCCAGGTTAAAGTCGGTAACAGAGGGAGCGGTAGCACCCGGATAGATCTTATAGATGTGCTGGCAGCTGATCGAAGCCATAGTCGTTTGCCTCCATAATTTTTAAGGTTCCCACGCTCTTGACGGCGTGTTCATTCGTTGGTACTATAATAACAGATAATTTTGTGATATAAAATAGCATTTTATTGATTAGAGGTGTCAGATATTGCTTTTTGACTGGAACACCATCGCTTTTCCCGCTTCCGTGCAGGATCTGCAGCTGTCTGCCCCCCTCACCCTCTCCGGCGAAGGACTGTGGGTGTGCCTTGTGTCCAGCGGCCAGTGCTCTGCATCCGTACCTGCTGCCGGGCCGCTGCCGCTGGGTGCAGCGCTCATTTTGCCGCCGCAGTCCGTGCCTGCCGGGCACCTGATCCTGAGCCGTGCCCCGCTGGCCCTTGTGCCGGAAAGCATCTGCCATCTGCTCTGCGTCCAGCTTACCGGGCAGGCGGCTTCCCAGTTTCTGGCCGGGCTGCATGAACTGCCCTTCCTTGCCAAGGGCGGTTCCTGCCCGGCCGCTGCCGAACTGATGGACCGCCTTGCTGAGGAAAAGACCGCCCACAGCCGTGCCCGCAGCCAGTTGGCCTACGCACTGCTGTGTGAGCTGGCCGATGCCGACAGTGCCGCGTCCGCCCTGCCGCCGCTGGTGCAGGCCGCCATTGAGGACATCCGCGCAAACTACGCGGGCCTTTACGGCGTGGAGGAGCTGAGCGAACGGCTGGGCGTGTCCAAGAGCCATCTGGTGCGCACCTTTACCGCAGCCATTGGCGTGCCGCCGGGCAAATACCTCACCACTGTGCGCGTTGAAGCAGCCCAGCGGCTGCTGCTCCACCGGGAGTACACACTGGACGTGGTAGCCAGCCTGTGCGGCTTTTCCGGTGCCAACTACCTGTGCCGGGTGTTCAAAAAAGAAACCGGCCAATCCCCCGCACAGTGGCGGGCAATGGCCGGTCACGCCGCGCAGAGTGGGCTTTCGCCCGAGGAATCTCTGCGCGAACAGGAGCTTTATATTTAAGGGCTATGCGGTCTGCTTTTTACCGCGCAGCAGCAAAAACAGGGTCAGCACTGCGGTGAGCAGTTCCGATGCCGGGAACGCTGTCCACACACCATTCATGCCAAACAGGCGGCTCAGCACCAGCGAGCAGGCCACGATGGCCACCATACCGCGGCAGATGGAGGTGACGGAGGCTTCCACCGGGCGGTTGGTCGCACTCAGATAGCCCGCCGCCACGATGTTGAACCCGGCAAAGAAGTAGCCCACAAAGTACAGCCTCATGCCCATGTGGGCAAACTGGGCCATCTGGGCGGAGCTTTCGCTGTTGAACACGCCCACCAGTGCATCGGTAGCACCAAAGATGATGCCGTACAGCACCGCTGCCAGCACCAGTGCGGTGCAGCTGCCCAGGATGAGCAGCTTTCTGGCACCGACCTTGTCGCTTTTGCCGTAGCACTCGCTCACCAGCGGCTGTGCGCCCTGTGCTACACCATTGAAGATGGCCGTTGCCACCAGCGCAAAGTTCGCCACCACGCCATAGGCCGCCACCGCCACATTGCCCGCCAGCCCCAGCAGCAGGAAGTTGAATACGGTGGTGGTAACGCCGGAGGACATCTCACCCACAAAGCCGGAGATGCCAAGCTGGCAGCTCTGGCCCAGCAGCCTTGCCGAGGGGCGCTGGCGCACGAACTGCACGCTGTTCTCCTTTTTAAAGAAGTGGCGGCTGCAGATGGAAATGCTGATGATGGGAGACACGGCGGTGGCCAGCGCCGCACCGGCCAGCCCCAGCCCCATGGGAAACATGAAAATATAGTCGAACACCACATTGAACAGGCTGCTGCTCAGGGTAGCCACCATGGCAAGGGAGGGGTCGCCGTCGTTGCGCACAAAGGCCGACACGATATAGTTGCACATGAAGAAGGGCGTGAACATAAGGAAGATACGGGCATACGGGATACCCAGCGCCACGATCCCCGCGTCACCGCCCATCAGCCGCAGAAGGCCGCCGGGCGCAAAAATGCCCACCAGCAGGAACGGCACGCTGAGCACACAGGCGCAGAAGATGGCATTGGAAAAATAGCGCTGGCAGCGCTCGTCTCCCTGCGCCTTGAGGATGGCGTAGCGGGTGGCCGCGCCAAGGCCAACCATGGAGCCGACGGCAAAGATGAAGTTGTAGACCGGCAGGCAGAGGTTGAGCAGGGTCACGCCGTCGGTACCCGCCGCCTGCGAGATGAAATAGGTATCGGCCAGAATGTAGCACGAGGTACCCAGCAGGCCGAAGATATTCTGTGATACATATTTAAAGAACTGTTTTGTCAGGTTCATCCAAGTTCCCTTTCATGGCATTTTTTACGCATACCGGCATATTTTAGCACACCCCAAAATGCAAGTCAACACAAAAACGCCCTGTACCGCGCAAAAAAGCATTGACAGCCCGGGCTCTGGCCCTTACACTGGGAGCGGTCACAAAATCATCCCCCTCGCCGGGGGAAGTCTTTTATTACCAGCATCTTAATTTGGGAGGTTCTCTATGTCCGGCAGCACACTGTTTTCCATTGGCGAAGCACTCATCGATATGATCCCGTCCAAGGTGGGCTGTTCTTTTGACGAGGTTCCCTCGTTCAGCCCGCGCACTGGCGGCGCACCGGCCAACGTGTGCGCGGCCTTTGCCCGGCTGGGCGGCAAAAGTGCTTTTCTGAGCCAGCTGGGCGACGACCCCTTCGGCCACAAGATCGCCCGGGAGCTGGCAGCCTGCGGCATCGACCTCTCCCATCTGGCCTTTACCGATAAGGCCAACACGGCCCTTGCCTTCGTCAGTCTGGAAGAGGACGGCAGCCGCACCTTCAGCTTCTACCGCAAGCCCTCGGCGGACCTGCTCTATTCTCCGGAGCAGATCGACCCGGCATGGTTCGCCGATGCCTTTGCCCTGCACTACTGCAGCGTGTCACTGGTGGACAGCCCCATGCGCTACGCCCACCTTGCGGCCATCTCCGCCGCACGCGAAGCTGGTGCTATCGTCAGCTTTGACCCGAACCTGCGCTTCCCCCTCTGGCCGGACCGCGACATGCTGCGCGGGACGGTGCTGCAGTTCCTGCCGCTTTCCAATATCCTCAAAATTTCGGACGAAGAGCTGGAATTTCTCACCGGCACTGCGGACATTGAATCCGCCCTGCCGCAGCTGCTTGTGGGCGATGTACAGCTGGTGCTGTACACCTGCGGCAGCAGCGGTGCCCACGCCTATACCCGCACCGCCCACGGCTTTGCCCCCTGCCGGAAAGTCCGGGCTGTGGACACCACCGGTGCGGGCGACGGCTTCATCGGCTCGTTTTTGTGGCAGCTGGAACGTGACGGCGTGACACTGGAAAAACTGGCAAAGCTCAGCAAAACAAAGCTGAACGAATACCTTGCGTTTTCCAATCAGTTCTGCGGCATCAGCGTGCAGACGAATGGTGCCATCGACAGCTATCCCACACTCAGCCAGATGCAGTAAATCATACAATATGCCCTGCGTCATAGAACCGCAGGGTCTCTTTTCTATTTACTATTTGTAGTATTACGCCACTATATTCCAAATTCGTCTCGTTTCCGACATCTTTTCTGCCGGTTTAAGATTTGTTTATCCTTTATACAAACCTTATTCTTATTCTCTGCCCGGTTCCATGTTACCATATAGGCAAGACTAAC
Source organism: Faecalibacterium sp. OF03-6AC (assembly GCF_003478175.1). Classification (NCBI taxonomy): domain Bacteria; kingdom Bacillati; phylum Bacillota; class Clostridia; order Eubacteriales; family Oscillospiraceae; genus Faecalibacterium; species Faecalibacterium sp. OF03-6AC. The sequence goes on from NZ_QUEN01000002.1 coordinate 164,978, forward strand.
AAGCAGGGAGGCTTTATCCATGCCCTTTGAATTTACCCTTCTGGATGCCATACAGGCTCTGCGCTGTCCGGTGCTGGATGCACTGGCGGTGTTTTTCGATCAGGCCGGTGCCCACGGCGAGATCTGGATCGCATTTACAGTGGTGCTTCTGGCATTCCGGCGCACCCGCAGAGCCGGGCTGGCCATGGCGCTGGCGCTGGGCTTTTACATGCTGGCGGGCCACTGCGCCTTAAAGCCGCTGTTCGCACGCCCGCGCCCCTGCGACCTCCGGCCCGAAATGCTCACGCTGGTGGCCCGGCCGCATGGCTGGTCCTTCCCTTCCGGACACACATCCTCCGCCTTTGCCGCTGCCTTTGCGCTCTGGCTGCAGAACCGCAGGCTTGGCATCCCGGCTCTTGTGCTGGCCGGGTTCATCGGCTTCACGCGGATGTACCTGTATGTGCATTTCCCCACCGACATTCTGGGCGGCGTGGCACTGGGCCTTGCAGTGGGGGCCTGCGGCTCCCTGCTGGCAGATAAAATCAGCAACAAATGGGCGAAACGCGGCGAAGTAAAACGAGCTGTATAAACCAATTTCGTCTCGCACTCGTTCTTGCTTTGCTTTTTACATTCAGATGAAGTATATCGTTTCGATCCTATTCGTGAAAAAGAGCCTCGGAAAAATCCGCAGATTTTTCCGAGGCTCAACGAATTATAATAGAATTTCCGCTAAAACAGCCAAAGCGCACGCGGCGGCTATTCCCAATCGTTCTCTTGCATTCAGGTAAAAACAAAAGCAGCCAGCACCGTGGAAAGGAGGATAAAGCGGTGCTGGCTGCGGTATGAGAACTCCCGAACTTTGCGGCGGATCAGGAGGGATTTGGTAGTCTGTCCGCCGTCGTTGGCGATTGCCTGGCATAGGCGGGGGACAGTGTTTTAATAAGTACCTGCTGGGCTGTGCCAGATGCACCAGCCCCCGCAGGTGAAAGCCCTTGTCGGCTTTGGGGAGATGTCTTTGCATCTCCCTGACTGCACCCTTATGTTACCAGACAATCATGGCATTTCTTTGTGGACTTTTTGAACAATTTGCAAATAGATTTTCAGGTGTTTTCAAAGGAGACCCCTGCTTATCGGGATGGTGGGCCGGAAGTTTCTCCGAAGACCGTCCGCTGGGGTGGGACCCTGTTGCCCGAAGGGCAATAGGGCGGGCGATGGAATGGCCCGATTCGTGTCTGAGGAGAAAGCTTCCGGCACACCGCTCCTTCGCTCTTTTACTGCGCCCCGAAAAATTCCTTGGCGATGTCCGCGCTGCGCTTGGCATCCTTGGCGTACCAGTCCGCGCCGATCTTCTCGGCATATTCCGGCGTGAGCACCGCACCGCCCACCATGATCTTGCAGTCCAGGCCCGCTTCGTGCAGGGCGGCAATGGTTTCCTCCATGCTCTTGAGGGTAGTGGTCATCAGGGCCGAAAGGCCCACCAGATGCACATTCTTTTCCCGCACGGTGTTCACCACCGTCTCCACCGGCACATCACGGCCCAGATCGATCACCTCAAAGCCGTAGTTCTCCAGAATCACCTTGACGATGTTCTTGCCGATGTCGTGCACGTCGCCCTTGACGGTGGCCAGCACGATGCGGCCCTTGCTGGCGCTGCCCTCGCCCTTCTGGGCAATGACATTCTTGATCTCCTCAAAGGCGCTCTGGGCCGCACTTGCGGCCTGCAGCAGCTGCGGCAGGAACAGCGTGCCCTTCTCGTACTTGGCACCCACGATGTCCAGCGCCGGGATCAGTGCTTCGTCCACCACTTCCAGCGGCTGCTTTTCGGCCAGCAGTGCCTTGGTCTGGGCGGCAGCATCACCCTTCAGGCCCTTTTCCACCGCCTTCATCAGCGGAGCGTAAGGGCCGGTAAGCTCTGCGCTTTCACCGGATGCGGATGCCGAAGCCGCGGGCACCGTCTGCGCGGCCTGCTTGAGGGCCACCGAGGCGGGCACCCGGTCGGCATAGCGCTCAATGTATTTGGTGCTCTGCGGGTCGCGGTTGGTCAGCACATTGTAAGCGTACACTGCCGCCATCATCTCCTCGCTGGAAGGGTTCATAATGGCGAGGTCAAGGCCCGCATACATGGCCATGGTGAGGAAGGTGGTGTTCAGGTACGAGCGGCAGGGCAGGCCAAAGCTGATGTTGGACACGCCCAGAATGGTGCGCACGCCCAGCTCTTTTTTGCAGGCTTCCAGCGCCTGCACGGTGGCCAGAACGTCCTTCTGCTGGGCGCTGGCGGTCAGGGTCAGGCAGTCGATGTAGATGTCCTCCCGCGGGATGCCGACGGCAAGAGCCGCTTCGGTGATGCGGCGGGCAATGGCTGCGCGGTCCTCGGCGGCAGGCAGGATGCCCCGCTCATCGATGGCAAGGCCCACGATGGCCGCGCCGTACTTTTTGCACAGGGGCAGGATCGCGTCCAGCTTTTCCTGCTCGCCGTTGGTAGAGTTGACGATGGGCTTGCCGTTGTACACGCGCAGACCGTTTTCCAGTGCCTGCACATTGGAGGAATCCAGCTGCAGCGGCAGGCTGGTGACGCTCTGCAGGGCCTTGACCACCTTGGGCATCAGGGCAGGCTCGTCCACGCCGGGTGCGCCCACGTTCACGTCCAGCACCTGAGCACCGGCTTCCACCTGACTGACCGCCTGCTCCAGAACGTAGTTCATATCCTCTTCCCGCAGTGCCTGCTGGAAGCGCTTTTTGCCCGTGGGGTTGATGCGCTCACCCACCACCGTGATGCCGTCCACGTTGACGAAATCCACCGGCGTACACAGCACCGAGGGCATTTTGTGGGCCGGACGGCCGGGTACGCAGCCTGCAAAGGTGCTGTTGAGCAGCTTGATGAACTCCGGCGTGGTGCCGCAGCAGCCGCCCGCCGCAAACAGGTGCAGTTCCCGGTAGGGCTTCATTTCCATGGCGAAGAGCTGCGGGGTGATATCGTAGCCGCTGCCGTCGGCCCGGGGCAGGCCCGCATTGGGCTTGACGAACACCGGAAAGTCGCCGGGCACAGCCTCTGCCAGACGCTTTGCCATGGGGAAGATCTCCTTGGGGCCCAGTGAGCAGTTGATGCCCACCGCGTTGGCACCCAGGCCACGGGCGGTCACGCCGAAGCTTTCCACCGTGCAGCCGGTAAAGGTGCGCCCGCCGGCTTCAAAGCTCATGCTGGCTAAGATAGGCAGGCCGCTGTTTTCCTTTGCTGCCAGCAGAGCGGCTTTCAGCTCGTACAGATCGGTAAAGGTCTCAAAGAAAATGAGGTCGGCCCCGGCGGCAGCGCCTGCCCGGACGATGCGCGCATACTCGCTCACCGCATCCTCAAAGGCCAGCGTTCCGCTGGGTTCCAGCAGTTCTCCCAGCGGGCCGACATCCAGCGCGGTCAGGGCACCGTAGGGCGCACAGGCGCGCTTGCAGTTGGCGATGCCCGCCGCAATGATCTCTTCCAGACTGTAGGCGCTGCCCGCCAGCTTGTGGGCCGATGCGCCAAAGGTATTGGCGTTGACGATGCGGCTGCCCGCAGCGGCATACTTGGCATGGATGCTCTCGATCAGCTCCGGGTTCGTGATGTTCAGCTCCTCCGGCTTTGCACCCAGCTTCAGGCCCGAAGCCTGCAGCATGGTGCCCATGCCGCCGTCCAGCAGGACGGTATTGCTCTGTTTGAAAAGTTCACTCGCTTGCACAGGTCTTTCCCCTCTTTCTATACTCACACCGGGTGCGCAGCACACAGTGGCCGCACCCGGCCAGTTTTCCCTTTACCGGGTGGCTGCTCAGACCCAGAACGGCCGTCACGCTCTTGCGCGGGGTCATCAGGTTGGTATCGGTCACACACAGGCCCGCCCGGCGCACCGTATCCAGCGCGTTTGCCACCAGCGGCTGTACTGCAATATCCCAGTCACCGTAGCCGGGCGAAAACCGCCCGGTCAAATACTTTCCCTCTTTTGCGGCCCACTGGCGCAGCTCTGCTTCGGCTGCGTCTGCGGCCTGCTCGGCCAGCGCGCTGCCCAGTGCGTCGGACGCAACGCCCGCCGCGATATCTCCCACACCGGCACGGCGGATCTGTGCATCCACGCCGGGGCCAAGGGTCACAGCCAGCAGCACCGCCTGCGGGCAGTTTTCCAGATGCTTCATCACATCCCCACCCCGCAGGATGCCTGCTTCGGCAAGGGCAGCCGTGTCCGCTTCCAGCCAGACCGCCCGGGGCGTTGCCGCCGCCAGCAGCGGCATGGCGCATGTTTCCAACAGGGTCATGGTGCGGTCGTCCGGTTCCCCTCTGGCCCCGAAATACCGCGCTGCCTGTGCTGTATCGATCGCCGCCGGTTTTGCCAGCACCAGCGGCTGCGGTGCACCGATCATTCGCCGCACCTCCTTGCTTTTTTGAAATAAAGTGGTCTTAAGTATACCGCACCTGTTGGATTTTATCAATCCCGCAGAGCGGCGGATAAAAGAAAACTCCCTCAGTCACAGCTCACGCCGTGCCAGCTCCCTCAAGGAGGGAGCTGGCTGTGAAGCAGACTGGGGGAGTTCGTTCTTTATTTGATGCAGCTGGAGCAGGGCGTATAGCCTGCTTCCACGGCTTCCTGATAGCTGGAGAACAGGACCTGATTCTTCTCTGCCGGCAGGTTCGGGCAGGTAGGCAGATGGAACTTTTTGCTGTTCACATTGCCGATGTACGCCTGCTGGGCTGTGCTGGATGCCGCCGGGTCGGTGGGGTTCAGCGCGGGATCTGCCGCAAAGTGCTCGGTGCCCACGGTGTAGTTCTGGCCGTCACTGCCAATGGTGATGGTGCCCTGCAGGTCGGTGCGGTACACATGCACCCCGGCATCCCGCAGGATGCTCAGCGTTTCCTCGTGCGGGTGGCCGTACTTGTTGTTCACGCCGCAGGAGATGATGCCCATTTCCGGCAGCACCGCGTTCAGGAAGAGGTAGCTGGTGGATGTGCTGGAACCGTGGTGGCCCACCTGCAGCACATCGGCTCTGAGGTTCGCGCCGCTGTTCACAAGGTCGGTCTCCGCAGTCTTTTCCATGTCGCCAGTCAGCAGGAAGCTGGTGGAGCCGTAGTCGATGCGCAGCACAATGGAAGTATCGTTGGTGTCGCTGTACTGTGCCACCGGGCCAAGCATGGTCACGGTAGCGCCGCCCAGCGGCCACATCGTGCCCACGGCGGGCACCTCTACCTGCAGGCCCTGCTGTTGGGTGTACTTGACAAAATCCTGAAAGCACTTGGTGGAGGCATCGGCCACCGGGCTGTACACATGGTACGCCGGGAAGTAGGCCAGTGCGGCAGCCAAGCCGCCTACATGATCCTCATGCGCGTGGGAGCAGAACACATATTCCAGCTGTTCCACCCCCTGACTCTGCAGGTAAGAGACGATGAGACTGCCGTCGTCCACATTGCCGCCGTCGTAGAGCATGAACTGTCCGTCGCATTCCACCAGCACACTCAGCGCCTGACCCACATCGATGAAATGCACCTCCAAGGGTGCGTCCACTGTATCCACAGCCGCCGCAGCAGAAGCGGACGGGTTCGGCACCACATCGGCGCTTCCGCCCGGGACGGGCGGCAGCCCGCTGCAGCCCGCAAGGCTCAGCACCAGTGCGGCGGCAGCGGCCAGCGCAGCAAGGCGCTGCCACAGGCCTTTCTTAGGCGGGCTTACTTTTTCTTTTTTCCAGTTTTCCACGTTGTGTTCTCTTTCTGTTGATCGTTTTTGGGCTTGCGTGCGGGTGCCGAATGGGGCGCAAAGCGTGCACCGGGGCTGGGTGCACGGCCTGTCGGTGCAGCGGCACGGCTCTGGCCGTGGGCAGACTTGCCGTTATGGCCCTTCTGGTTCGGGCGCACCGTATAGGTGCCGTCATTGTGGATCGTCACATCGGCGGCTTCGGCCCGGCGGGCAGAGCGCTGCACGGCGCGGCGGCCTGCGGCGGGCACCAGCAGGGGGATCAGGTCCTCCCGGTGGGTCATCTTCAGCGCCTTGACCACCTTCTCGGCGTTGCGAGGCTCGTAGTATTGCAGCAGCGCCCGCTGCAGTGCCTTGCCCTCAGGGGTCTTTTCCACGAACACCGGCTTCAGGGTGTAGGGGTCAAGGCCGGTGTAGAACATGCAGGTGCTCACAGTACCGGGGGTGGGGTAAAAATCCTGCACCTGTTCCGGGCGCATGTGGTTTTTATAAAGATATTCTGCCAGATAGACCGCATCCTTTAGGGTGCTGCCCGGGTGACTGGACATCAGATAGGGCACCAGATACTGCTTTTTGCCGGCCTTTTTGCTCAGCTCATAGAATTTATCCTTGAACTTGTTGAAGGTCTCGATGGGCGGCTTGCCCATGTAGGCCAGCGTGTTGGGGGCACAGTGCTCCGGAGCCACCTTCAGCTGGCCGGACACATGGTACTCTACCAGTTCCTTGAAGAAGGTGTCGTCCGGGTCGGCCATCAGGTAGTCGAACCGGATACCGCTGCGGATGAACACCTTTTTCACGCCCGGCAGCTCCCGCACCCGGCGCAGGATCTTCAGATAGTCGCTGTGGTCCACGATCATGTGGGAGCAGGTGGTGGGGGCAAGACAGTGCTTGCCGCCGGTGCACATGCCCCGCAGCATCTGCTCCCGGCAGGAGGGAAAGCGGAAGTTTGCGGTGGGGCCGCCCACATCGTGGATGTAGCCCTTGAAATCCGGCTCGTGGGTCATGCGCTCGGCTTCCGCCACGATGCTGTCTGCGCTGCGGCTGGTGACACGCCGCCCCTGATGCAGCTGGATGGCGCAGAAGTTGCAGCCGCCAAAGCAGCCGCGGTTCTGGATGATGGAGAACTGCACCTCCCGGATGGCGGGCACGCCGCCCATGCTCTCGTAGATGGGGTGGTAACGGCGGGTGTAGGGCAGGGCGTAGACCTTATCCAGCTCCCCGCGCACCAGCGGCTTTGCGGGGATGTTCTGCACCAGATACTTTTCGCTCTGCTTCTGCACGATGATCTGGCCGCTGACCACATCCTGATTGTCCATCTGGATGCGGCAGGCCTTGGCATACGCCGTCTTATCCGATGCCACCTTTTTAAAGCCTGCGCACTCCACGTAGCGCTCGGGCAGATGGTCGAAGTCGGTCATGTAACAGGTGCCGTCCACGTCCGTGATGCTCTCCACCGGTTCCCCGGCGGCAAGGCGGCGGGCGATCTCCACGGTCTGGTGCTCGCCCATGCCAAAGCTGATGATGTCCGCGCCGGAATCCTCGGCGATGCTGGGCAGCACGGTGTCCAGCCAGTAGTCATAGTGGGCAAAGCGGCGCAGAGAAGCTTCCAGACCACCTAAGATCACCGGCAGGTCGGGATAGGCCTGCTTGGCAAGGCGGGTGTACACGGTGGCGCTGCGGTCCGGGCGTGCGCCGCCCTTGCCGCCGGGGGAGTATTCGTCCTCGGCGCGGGGGATCTTTGCCACGGAATAGTGGCTGACCATGCTGTCCACGTTGCCGCCGCCGATGAAGAAGCCGTACTTCGGCTTGCCGAACCGCTTGAAGTCCTCGCAGTCGGTGTAGCGGGGCTGGGCCAGCACGCCGATCTTATAGCCCTCGGCTTCCAGCAGACGGCTGATGATGGCAGTGCCAAAGCTGGGGTGGTCCACATAGGCATCGCCGCCCACCACCACAAAGTCCAGCTGCTCCCACCCGCGGGCCTCCATATCGGCCCGGCTGATGGGAAGAAATTCGGTGTAGATCTTTGGGGAAGAGTTGTCCATAATACTCCTTATCTTTATGTTTCATCCGGTTGGTTCATCTGCATTTCCAGCCACTGCTGGCGGCTGATAAGCACAGCGCGGGGCTTGGCACCCTCGTAGGGTCCGATGATGCCTTTTTGTTCCATCTCGTCCATGATACGGGCCGCGCGGGCGTAGCCCAGCTTGCAGCGGCGCTGCAGCAGGCTGGTGGAGGCCTGACCGGCATCGATGACCACCTCCACGGCCTGCTTGAACATCGGGTCGGTATCGGGATCCTCGTCCGCATCCGCGCCGCCGCTGCCCTTCTTGCCGTCCTGAATGGCGTGCTTTTCCATGGCTTCGATCATGGCTTCGTCATACTGCACGGTGCCGCTCTGCTTGATGAAGTCCAGCACACGGCTGATCTCCTCATCCCGCACGAAAGTGCCCTGAATACGGGTAGGCTTGGGCGCACCCACCGGCATGAACAGCATATCGCCCATGCCCAGCAGTTTTTCGGCACCGGAGCCGTCCAGAATAGTGCGGCTGTCCACCTGACTGGACACTGCAAATGCGATGCGGCTGGGGATGTTGGCCTTGATCAGGCCGGTGATCACGTCCACGCTGGGGCGCTGGGTGGCTACGATCAGGTGCATACCGGCGGCGCGGGCCTTCTGGGCGATGCGGCAGATGGAGTCCTCCACATCTTTGCCCACCACCATCATCAGATCGGCCAGCTCGTCGATGATAATGGCGATGTAGGGCATTTTTTCCAGATCCGGCCGTTCTGCGGCCAGCTTGTTGAAGGACTTGATGTCGCGCACATTGTTCTCCGCAAACAGGCGGTAGCGGCGCTCCATCTCCTGCACGGCACTGCCAAGGGCACCTGCGGCCTTTTTCGGCTCGGTGACCACCGGCATCAGCAGGTGGGGAATGCCGTTGTACTCGGCCAGCTCCACCACCTTGGGGTCGATCAGCAGCAGCTTCACGTCCTCCGGGCTTGAGCGGAACAGCAGGCTCATGATGATGCTGTTCACGCACACGGATTTGCCGCTGCCGGTGCTGCCTGCAATGAGCAGATGGGGCATCTTGCACAGGTCTGCCACCTGTGCCACACCGGCAATGTCCTTGCCAAGCGCAATGCCCAGAGGTGAGGTCATGCGCAAAAAGCTCTGGCTCTCGAACACGCTGCGGATATACACCGGGGTCTTTTTGTGGTTGGGCACCTCAATGCCCACGGCAGGCTTGCCGGGGATGGGCGCTTCCATACGCACATCTGCCACGGCAAGGTTCAGAGCGATATCGTCTGCCAGCGAGGTGATGCGGCTGATCTTGACACCCGCCATGGGCTGCACCTCGTACCGGGTGACGGAGGGGCCCCGGGAGATATCCAGCACACGGGTGCGCACGCCAAAGCTTTCCAGCGTATCCACCAGCTTCTGGGCGTTGGCTTTCAGCTCTTCCTGCGCGCCGGGGTCGGTCTCGTCCTGCGATTTTTCAAACAGCTCAATGGGCGGATACTGGTAAGTATCCACCGGTTCGGTCTCGTCCACAGGGGCCGCTGCCGCGGCCTGCTCGGAAGCGGCAGGCTTTTCCATTGCCGCTGCCACCAGCGTACTGATATCCTTTTCCTCCACCGGTTCGCTGGTAATGCTGATCCAGCCGTCCTCGTCGGGTGTGCCGCGCATGGCAACGGCGTTTTCGGCGCTCACCCTGGCGGGTGCCGCCGGGACTGCGGGCTGGATGGGCACGGCGGGCATCTCCGGCGTGACAGCCGCTGCCGGGCTTTCCGGCTGGGCCGTCGGCATTGCCGGGGTCATGACCGGAGTCTCAAAGCTTTCCGCTGCCGCAGGCTGCACCGGCTGTGCAGCCTTTGCAAAGAAATCGGATGCATCGGTCTCCACTGCGTCCTGTACGATGGGCTGCGGGGCAGGTCTGGGGGCCGGGCGCAGCGGGTTCTGCCCAAAGGTGCCGCCCGGGCCCACGATGAGCGGCTCGATGGGTTCGCTGCCGCCCTCCTTCACCTCAGTGTGGTCGGGGCCAAGGTCTACGTCAAAGGAAGCCCGGGGCCGGGATACCCGTACCTGCACCGGCGTGATGGCCGGGGCGGCAGGCTCCGGCTGGGCAAGCGGCTGGCCGGAAGTATCTGCGGGTGGCCCCGGCTCCTCCGCCTCCATCTCTTCGGTCACCTTGTGGCCCCAGTGGCGGATGCCGTTCAGCCAGTCCGGCACACCGATGCGGAAAGCCGGAGTTTCCATCTCCTCTTCGGCATCTTCCTCATCCCGGTATTCATCTTCTGCTTCGTCGTAGTCTTCCTCAGCCTCGGCTTCTGCCGCGCGGGCAGCGGCACGTTCAGCGCGGCGGGCTGCGCTCTGCTGCGCCATGGCCGCACCCTTTGCGTGCACGCCGCCAAACGCAGCGCACAGCCACTGCCACACCTCTGCCGGGGTCAGATCAAAAATGTACAGGCTGACACACAGTGCCAGCACGATCATGATAAGGGTTGCCGCGGGCCGTCCGCACAGCAGCAGCAGGCTGCCGCCCAGCAGTGCGCCCAACGCACCGCCGCCGATCCATGCATTCACACCGTTTGCGTAGCAGGCAGCCGTCATCTGAAATGCTGACATGCCCTGCGGCTGGATATCAGAAAAAACGATCACCGTGCCGCAGGCAAACACCAGCCCAAGAATCAGCTTGAAGATCTTGGGCAGAAGGTCTTCGCCCCGGGTATACTGCACAGCAAGGCAGCACACTGCCGCGCCCAGCACAAAGCTGCCGCAGCCAAAAAGTCCGAACAGCACATCGTGCAGGGCCTTCCATGCCGAATCTCCCTCCACAAAGGCCAGCACCACCAGCAAAAGGCCTGCAAACAGGGTGCCAAGCCCCGCCGGAAGCCGCTGCTCGGCCCGCTTTTTGCGCGATGCTGCGCGCCGTGTTGTCGTTTTACGTTTTTTTGTTGCCATGTTTCTTTGTTCCCCGCGTTTGTAGTAGACACACTATTTGATTTTATTATTGTACCACGCAGGGAAGAAAATGGCAAACCTATTGTTGTACAAAATCGGCCTTCATTTGCGTTCGATCTCTTTATACAGCCACGCCAGCGCATCCGAAAGCCCGCCCAGCTCGTCGATGAGCTTTTCCTTCACGGCCCGGCGTCCATCCAGCACGGTGCCCATGTCCATCACCAGCTCGCCGGTGTGGAGCATCAAGTCGGTGTAGCGTTTTTCGGTCATGCCGCTGTGGGCCGCTACGAAGCCGGTGATGCGCTGCTGCATCTGCTCAAAGCTGCGCATGGTCTGCGGCACCCCCAGAATGACACCGGAATGCCGCACCGGGTGCACGGTCATGGTGGCTGTGGGCACGATGAAGCTGCGTCGGGCGCTGACGGCAAGCGGGATGCCGATGGAGTGCCCACCGCCCAGCACAAGCGTTGCACTGGGTTTGGACACGCTGGCGATCAGCTCCGCCAGCGCAAGGCCTGCTTCCACATCACCACCTACCGTGTTCAGCAGCACCAACAGGCCCTCGATGCGAGGGTTCTCCTGCGCGGCCACCAGTTGTGGGATCACATGCTCATACTTCGTGGTCTTCTGGCCCTGCGGCGCTTCCGAATGGCCTTCGATCTGGCCGATGACGGTCAGGCAGTGGATCACATGCTCCCCGCGGGCCAGCGTGACCGTGCCCAGATCTTCGATCTCTTCCTTTTCCAGCCGACGCTCGTCGGTCAGCTGCGTTTCATCGTTCATATGCTTTCCTCCTGCGTTTTCTGTCAGCATTCCCCAGCCTGTGCCGGGCTATGCAGACCCGCTGCAGCAAAAAAGCGGTAACATTTCATAAATTTTTTTTGAGAATGATTTGACATTCTCCATCGGTGCAGTATACTTTAAATAATTGATTGTAATATCTGCAATATGGACCCGTAAACGGATCGGGGTTTCTCTGCGCCGCATCTGTAAAGCAGGCAGCTGCGGCAAGTACTGCGATAGAGCGAAAGGAGAAAGTATTCTATGAACACCCCTGCAAAGGCTTCACTTCCCGTTATCAAGCGTCTTCCCAAATATTACCGCTATCTGCGCTCTCTGCAGGTGGACGGCATCAACAGCATTTCTTCCCGCGAGCTGGCTGCTCAGATGGGCACCACCGCTTCGCAGGTACGGCAGGACTTCAACTGCATCGGCGATGTGAATGGCCGGCAGGGCATCGGCTACTCGGTGGAAAACCTGCTCTCCATTCTGGAAGGCCTGCTGTTCGGCAACGGTGACCGCCTGCCCACCATCCTGATCGGCTGCGGCCGTCTGGGCAAGGCAGTGAGCCGCTTTATCACCACCGATACCAACGGCTACCGCCTGATCGCCGCCTTTGATGTGGCACAGAGCGAGGTAGGCAAGGAGATCAGCGGCATCCAGATCCGCCATATCGACGAGCTGGAGTCTTTCTGTGCCGAGCATCACCCCAAGGTCGCAGTGCTCTGTGTGCCCCGCGATGGTGCGGAACAGGTCAGCGGCCGTCTGGTGGATCTGGGCATCGAGGGCTTCTGGAACTTCTCCCACTATGACCTCTCTGTGCCGTATCCCGATGTGGTGGTGGAGAACGTCCATCTGGGCGACAGCCTGATGAGCCTTGGCTACCGCCTGCGCAATCAGGACTGAAGATACCTGTTATAAGGAACAAGAGTAATAAAAGGACCCTCTCAGGCTTTGACTGAGAGGGTTCTGCTGCAAGGAGAGTTTTTCAAATGGCAAAACTGTATTTCCGCTACGGCGCAATGAACAGCGGCAAAAGCACCGCCCTGATGCAGGTAGCCCACAACTACGAAGAACAGGGGATGCGGGTGCTGATTCTCAAGCCACAGGTGGACACCAAGGGCGGCGGTGAGCTGGTGAGCCGTCTGGGCGTGCGCCGCAAGGCTGATCTGTTGATCCCGCCGGAGACAGATGTGTTCGAGGCCGTGCGCACGGCCAACGCTGACGGTGCGCCGCTGGCCTGTGTGCTGTGCGACGAGAGCCAGTTTTTCACTGCGCAGCAGGCAGAGCAGCTGTTCATGGTCACGGTGGATTTGAACATTCCGGTGATCTGCTACGGCCTGCGGGCAGATTTTTCACTCAAAGGCTTTCCCGGCTCCACCCGCCTGCTGGAGCTGGCCCACACCATCGAGGAGATGAAGACTATCTGCACCTGCGGCCGCAAGGCCATCTGCAACTGCCGCAGGGTGAACGGCAGGTTCGTCTTTGAGGGCGAGCAGGTGGCCATCGATTTGGAAAACGATGTGCAGTACGTGAGCATGTGCCCCCAGTGCTACTTCAAGGCAAAACGCGCGTTCTACGCCGAAAAAACTGCTTCGCAGGTCGAATAAGCTTGTATACAAGACTGTTGTGTTCAACGACACGGCAGTCTTTCTTTTTTTCCCCGGCCCACAGGCGCTGTCCACGCAGCAGCGCAAAATATGTCGCTGTCGATGCTTCTTCACCCCCCAAAAGGGCGAAGAAGCACCGATTTCCACGCCTGCAGACCGGTGCCGGATGCCCGCTTCACGCGATTGATATATCAGAGTGCACATTTTTTGCACTATTGATATATCAGTTTGCAAGCCCGCATCCGGGCCATTTTAATGTGTTGCTCTGCCACAATGTATGCAACATTTCCATGTTCCGAAACCGGATGTTTACAAAATTATTGCAAAATTCGACGTTCCCCCTATGATACATCCCAGTTTTCTATGCAAAATGGCGAAATATACATGTTGCACAGTTTTTCGAGCCAAGTTTATTCATTTCAGCAAAGGCATCAATTCTCGCGTGAAAACAAGAGCAATATTTGTACGTTTTTTGTTTAGATATCTGCAATTTGCGTCTTTCTTTTTGGTTGTTGTTTTGTTATCATAATTGTATACAACGGGGTATGTGCAGAACCCCCGTTCGAGATGATGTTTTCTGTATTTAGGAGGAGAACAAAAATGAGCATGGCAATTTCTCGTCGTGATTTTATGAAGGTCACCGGCGCTGTGGGCGCTGCCGGCCTTCTGGCTGCCTGCGGCGGCAACTCTGCTGCATCCAGCTCTGCTGCTTCCACCGCTTCTTCCGCTCCCGCTGCTTCTGCAGACGAGAGCCTGGCACTGTCTGACGGCCCTGTTTCCATGACCATCAGCTGGTGGGGCGGCGACAGCCGTCACGAGGCTTACCAGAACGCCATCAAGGAGTTCCAGGCTGAGCACACCAACATCACCATCGAGCCCACCTTCGCCGCATGGTCCGGCTGGGAAGAGAAGATGGCAGCTGCCTTCATCGCTGGCAACGCACAGGATGTGTGCCAGGTGAACTGGAACTGGCTGTACAACTACTCTGCTGATGGCAGCAAGTTCGTGGATCTGAACACCGTTTCCAAGTTTCTGGATCTGACCCAGTGGGATGACGCTGCTCTGGATGCCTGCTACGTTGCAAACGCTCAGCAGTGCGTGCCTGTCTCCATGACCGGCCGTATCTTCTTCTGGAACATGACCACCTTCAACAAGGCTGGCATCACCGAAGTTCCCAAGTCTCTGGATGATCTGATGGCTGCCGGCAAGGCATTCCAGGAGAAGCTGGGCGACGATTACTACCCCATGCACCTGGGCGCATACGACCGTATGATCCTGATGGTGTTCTACCTCGAGTCCAAGTACGGCAAGGACTGGGCTGATCCCGTCACCTCTACCCTGAACTACACCGAGGACGAGATCGCTGAGGGCATCGACTTCATCAAGAGCCTGGTGGATGGCCACGTCATGATGAACCTGAAGACCTACTACTCCGCTAACTCCGATACCGCTACCCACCAGTCCAACGAGTGGATCACCGGTAAGATCGCAGGTATCTTCGAGTGGGATTCCGCTGCTTCCAAGTACTCCTCCGCTCTGGATGATGCCAACAAGGACGGCTTCACCGTTGGCGAAGAGATCAAGTTCGGCGACAACAACGGCGGCTTCTCCAAGGTCTCCATGGGTCTGGCTATCACCAAGACCAGCCAGTGCGTTGCTGAGGCTGCTACCCTGATCGACTTCCTGCTGAACAACGGCAAGGGCGCTGCCATCATGGGTTCCGAGTGCGGCATCCCCGCTTCCAAGGCTGGTCTGGCTGCTGCTCAGGAAGCCGGCGCTGTCAAGGATCTGGTTGCTGAGGCAAATGCAAAGGTCATGGCCTTCACCACCAACAAGCTGGATCCCCTGTTCGAGAACAACGACCTGAAGGCTTCCGGCACCGGCATCTATCAGGAAGTGTTCGACACCGTTGACTACGACGGCGTTTCCGGTGCAGATGTTGTTGATACCCTGCTGGACGGCATGGAGTCTGTTGGTTACACCATCGGCTAAGTTTTTCTTCAGAGTGCCGCTGTGTGCGGTGACGTACATATCATAAAAGGCACCCTTTGACCAAAACGGAGGGGCACCTGCCGCCCATACGGCAGATGCCCCTTTTTTGTCAGGAATATGTTACAAATTCTTGACAAAGCTGTATCCGGTCTGTTACCCCCCCCTTCGTCCGTCTCATGCTCCGAAATTCCTTAAAAAGGAGGATTTCCCAGATGAAAGAAAGCAATGCTCCCGCCGTCGGGCGCACCCCGTTCCAGAAGTGGCTGGACAAATATCAGGGTCTGTTTTATCTGATTCCCTGGATCATCGGCTTCGTCGTCTTTAAGGCAGTTCCCTTCGGTCAGTCGCTGTACTACAGCTTCACCGATATGAACTTCTTCAAGAGCGGCACCCAGTTCGTTGGTCTGGCCAACTACATCACGGCCTTTACCACCACCAAGATCACCAAGGCGCTGCTCATCACCTTCAAGTACGCTTTCATTACCGTGCCTCTGAAGCTGGTCTTTGCGCTGTTCATCGCATACATCCTGAACTTCAAGATTGCATGCGTCAACCTGTTCCGCACGGTGTACTACATTCCCTCCATTCTGGGCGGCTCTGTTGCAATCGCCGTTCTGTGGAAGGCTGTGTTCAGCGTGGATGGCCTGCTCAACACCGTGCTGCGCGCTGTCACCTTTGGTCTGGTGCAGGGCCCCGAGTGGCTGTCTGACCCCAGCTACGCGCTGTGGATCATCTGCTTCCTGCGCATCTGGCAGTTTGGTTCCGCCATGGTGCTGTTCCTGGCCGCTCTGAAGGGTGTGCCTGCAGACCTGTACGAAGCCGCTACCATTGATGGTGCCGGCAAGTGGCGTCAGTTCTTCTCCATCACCGTTCCGATGATCACCCCCATCATCTTCTACAATCTGGTCACTCAGATCTGCCAGGCTTTCCAGGAGTTCAATGGCCCCTACATCATCACCAACGGCGGCCCCCGTGGTTCCACCACGCTGATCTCTCTGCTGGTCTACAACTACGCATTCAAGTCCTATGACATGGGTATGGCATCCGCTCTGGCATGGATCATGTTCATCATCGTCTGCATCCTGACGATCATTGCATTCACCAGCCAGAAGAAGTGGGTCTACTACTCTGACGAAAGGTAAGGTGACCAGTATGGGAATGAAAACATCGAACAAAATTGCAACCTTCTTCAAGTATTTCGTCCTGATCCTGGTCGGCGTTATCATGATCTATCCCCTGCTGTGGATGATCAGCGCTACCTTTAAGGACAACAGCGAGATCTTTGCAGGCATCAGCCTGTGGATCAAGCACCCCACTCTGGATGGCTACCGCGGCGCACTGAACAACTTCGGCGGTTCCATCAACATCCTGCAGGCCATGCTGAACACCTACAGCTACGTCATCCCCAAGGTGATCTGCACGGTGGTCTCCGCCTGTGTGGCTGCCTACGGCTTTGGCCGCTTCGATTTCCCCGGCCGTAAGTTGATGTTCAACATCATGCTGGCCACCCTGTTCCTGCCGCAGGTCGTTCTGAACGTGCCGCAGTACCTGCTGTACAACAAGTTCGGCTGGCTGGACAGCCCCTTCTATCTGGCTATCTGGGTGCACTGCGCATTTGCGACCGAGACCTACTTCGTCTACCAGCTGGTGCAGTTCATGCGCAATGTCCCCCGTGATCTGGACGAAGCCGCTGCCATCGACGGCTGCTCCTCCTTCCAGACCCTGTACAAGGTCATCGTGCCCATGCTTGGCCCCGCTCTGGTGTCCTGCGCACTGTTCCAGTTCATGTGGAGCTGCAACGACTTCATGGGTCCGCTGCTTTACGTCAGCACTCCCGGTAAGTACCCGATGTCCCTGTTCGTCAAGCTGTCCATGGACGGTGATACCGGTTTCGCATGGAACAAGATCCTTGCTCTGTCCCTCATCTCCATCCTGCCGCAGCTGATCGTCTTCTTCTGTGCACAGGACCAGTTCGTTGAAGGTATCTCTGCCGGTGCCGTCAAGGGCTAAGCCCTTTCCCCGCACAGCGTAAGATCATCTGATACAAACAAACACCCCCTGTGCCGTTCCCGTAGATGGTGCAGGGGGTGTTTCTTATTTCTTATGTCCTTTGCGGTACTGCAGTGGGCCGGTACCCATCACATCGCGGAACACCCGGCGGAAATGGGCGGCGCTGGCAAAGCCGGTCTGTTCTGCCACCGCACTGATGGAAAGCTCAGTCGTTTCCAGCAGCTTCTGGGCCGCTTCGATGCGGCGGTTGTTGATGTAATCCACGATGGACTGGCCCGTTACCCGCCGGAACAAACGGCTCAGGTAGTAGGGCGAAAGATAAAACTGCGCCGCTACCTCGGTGAGGGAAAACTTCTGCCGGTAATTGGCCGCAAGGTAGGCGCAGATCCGCTCCACCGTTTCGTTGTGGGGACGCGCCACGGCGCTGCTCTCGGCAATGCACTCCTGCTCCACATAGTGCAGGATCAGCAGCAGGTACAGCGGGCCGGGGTAATCCTGCTCGGTGCTGGCGCTGGCCATCATTTCCAGCAGGGTACGGATGCGGCTCTGCCACTGCACCGGTGCATACAGCACTGTGCGCTCCCCGGGCGCAAACAGGCGGCCGAAATCCCGCCCGGCTGTGTTTTTCAAATCATGCAGCATCCCCAGCGGAAAGTGGCATCCCACGATCTGCGGCACGGCGCTGCCGGTCTGTGCAAAGCTGCAGCCGCCGGGGCCAAGCAGCACGGCGCTGCCGGGGTTTACCAGCACATTCCCGCTCTCGTATTCCAGCGTGACGCTGCCCTCCGACACCAGCAGCAGATAGCAGGTGTCCTCATCCGGCGGCAGCTCGTAGCGGCCGATATTCAGGCGCAGGGTGGCTGCGGCCACTTTGCCGGTGATTTTTTCCCGTTCCGGTTTCATAAAAAAATCCTCATTTTTGTATTTTCCCCATCATACCACGCCTGCACCCTGCGGGCAAGACAAAACCATCAGGAGGTTCTCTCATGAATCTGTCGCTTATCCGTTCCATGACGCGCAGCGCTGTTTTCGAGCTGGAAAACGGCCTGTGTTATCGTCCGGCCCACCCGTTCACCGTTACCCTGAACGGCAAGACTGTCTACGAAGCCTGCCAGACCAACGTGTTCTCCCTGTTCTCCCTGCTGCCCGGTACTGAGTACACGGTGGGTGTGCAGGCCGAGGGCGAAAGCCTGACCTGCACCTTTGCCACCGAGGCCGAGACCTTCTTTGTGGATGCTTCCCGCTACGGTCTGGTGGCCGACGGCACCACGGACAACACTCTCAAGCTGCAGGCGGCTCTTTCCACCTGCCCCAAGGGCGGCACAGTGTACGTGCCCGCAGGCCGCTACCGCACCTGCAGCCTGTTCCTGAAAAGCAACACCACCCTCTATCTTGAAAAGGGCGCTGTGCTGCTGGGCGACAACGACCGCACCCACTACCCCATCCTGCCCGGCGTGATCCCCAGCGAGAACGAGGTGGATGAATACTACCTGACCGGCTGGGAGGGAAACCCGCTGGACAGCTTTGCGGGTCTGTTGAACATCACGCAGGTGCACGATGTCGTTGTGACCGGCGAGGGCACGCTGGACTGCGATGCCGAGAACGGCGACTGGTGGGTGACTCCCAAGATCAAGCGCATCGCATGGCGGCCCCGCGCTGTGGCTGCTGTGGACAGCGAGAATATCTGCCTGCACGGCATCACGGTGCAGAACAGCTATTCGTGGACGATCCACCCCATCTTTGTCAAGCACCTTGACCTGCTGAACTTCAACATCAACAATCCTTACAATGCCCCCAACACTGACGGCATTGACCCCGAAAGCTGCGAGTATATCCGCATCATCGGCGTGAACATCCATGTGGGCGACGACTGCATTGCCATGAAGGCCAGCAAGGTATTCCTTGGCATGAAGCTGAAAAAGAGCTGTGAGCACACCGTTATCCGCAACTGCCTGCTGGACAAAGGCCACGGCGGCATCGTCATTGGCAGCGAGATGAGCGGCGGCGTGAAGGATATGGTGGTCACCCAGTGCCTGATGGACCACACCGACCGCGGCCTGCGCGTCAAGACCCGCCGTGGCCGCGGCAACACCGCCGTCATCGACGGGCTGGTGTTCCGCAACGTGGAGATGCGCGGTGTCAAGGCACCCTTCGTCATCAACATGTTCTACTTCTGCGACCCGGACGGCCACGGCCCCTATGTGCAGTGCCGCGATGCCATGCCCGTGGACGAGTACACCCCGAAGCTGGGCAGCCTGACCATGGAGGACATCGTCGCCACCGACGCTCAGTTCGCGGGATGCTACTTCGACGGCCTGCCGGAGCAGCCCATTGAGCGCGTTTCCATGAAGAACGTCACTATCACCTTTGACCCCAATGCCGAGGCCGGTCAGGCCGCTATGGCGGATAACCGCCCTCTGGTGAAGAAGCTGGCCATCTACGCCGAGAACGTCAAGGAGATCGACCTGCACAACGTGAAGATCGAAGGCTACGAGGGCGAACGCCTGCACTTTGCAAATGTCGGCCATTTTGAGGAGGACTGAACCCATGACCCATGAAGAAATTCTTACCATGCTGGACGATTACGTGGACTACCTGATCGCCAATTCCAGCGCCGAAGCACCTATGTGGAACATCGAGAAGGTGCGCAGCGGCAAGCCCAACAAGTGGAACTACATCGACGGCTGCATGATCACGGCCTGCCTGAGCCTGTACAAGACCACCGGCGACGAGAAGTATCTGAACTTCTCCAAGAGCTTCATTGATTCCTTTGTTCAGGAGGATGGCTCCATCAAGACCTACGACCCCAAGGAGTACAATCTGGATAACGTGAATCAGGGCAAGAACCTGTTCACCCTGTACGATATCTTTGGGGATGAAAAGTACCGCAAGGCCATCGAGACCATCCGCAGCCAGCTGGCCACCCAGCCCCGCACCAAAGAGGGGAATTTCTGGCACAAGGACATCTACCCGTGGCAGGTGTGGCTGGACGGCACCTACATGGCCCAGCCCTTCTACATGGAGTACGAGACCCGCTTTAACAAGATGCAGGGCTGCATCGACAGCTACAAACAGTTCATGAATATCAAAAAGCACATGCGGGACGAAAAGACCGGCCTGTACTACCACGGCTACGATGAGAGCCGCCAGATGTACTGGGCCGACCCCGTCACCGGCTGCAGCCCCAACTTCTGGCTGCGCGCCATGGGCTGGTTCATGGTAGCCATGGTGGACGTGCTGGAGCGGATGGACGAGCAGCTGTACAACGAGTACCGCGGCATCATGGCAATGCTCAAGCAGACCATTGAGGATGTGCATAAATTTCAGGACGAGGAGACCGGCATGTTCTGGCAGGTGATGGACCACCCCGGTGTGGAGGGCAACTACCTCGAGACCAGCGGCACCGCTCTGTTTGCCTACGCGGTGCTCAAAGGCGTGCGTCTGGGCTACCTGCCCAAACGCATGGCCGCATGGGCCGAAAAGTCCTTCTACGGCACCTGCGACAAGTACCTCTCCAAGAACCCGGATGGCAGTCTGCAGCTGGACGGCATCTGCCTGGTGGCGGGTCTTGGCGGCAAGGATCACCGCGACGGCTCTCTGGCCTACTACTTCAGCGAGCCGGTGGTCTGCAACGATGCCAAGGGTGTCGGCCCGCTGGTGCTGGCTTACACCGAAATGATCGCACGCAAGTAAACTGCATATCGTGGGCGGGCAGCTTTCTTGCCGGACACGAGTCGGGCCATTCCATCGCCCGCGGGGCTGTTGCAAAACAGCGTCCTTTTAAAATGTTGAAAGCAGCCGCATTCACCGTACAAAACGGGCAGAATGCTGAAAACTCAAAGGCAAATCTCAAAAAAAAATGAGATAGGCAGCCCCTTTCGGGGAAGTCTATCTCATTTTTTCATTGGGGCTGTTTTGCAGCAGCCCCTTCTCTATGAAAAGAGGTTCAACATGAATTCTCGAAGATGTCTTATCAGAACTTGAACAGGTTCACGATGCGCTGCCACAGGCGGGTAAAGATATTGCCTTCCTTCACCGTCTCAGTCTCGGCTGCAGTGGTGTCGGCAGCGGCCACAGTTTCAGCGGTCTTATAGACGAACTTCACGCTGCTCTCGGCATCGTCCGGTGCACCGGCAAAGCTGGTGTAGTCGTTCAGGCGGTCGGTCATCTCGTCCAGCACGGTCTTCAGGCCATGGAGCTGATCCTGATCCAGCGCGCCGGTCAGCTTGGAGATGCCTTCCTCGTTGAACTGGTTCAGACCGTCGTTCAGCTGGCCTGCGCCGTCATTCAACTGACCTGCACCGGTGTTCAGGGTGTTCACGCCGTCATACAGGGTCTTGGTGCCTGCAGCCAGCTGTGCGCTGCCATCCTTTGCGGAGTGGGCACCGTCCGCAGCGGTCTGCACGCCTGCGGTGTACTGGTTCACGCTGGAAACAAAGAACTGGATCTGAGAAAGGCTGGTCTTCAGGGCGCGGACATCGGCCATATCCTGACTGTTCTCCACCTGATACTTCAGCTCAGCCTTGGCGGTGTTCTTGGCATCCTCGCTGGTCAGCAGCTGTACCAGACCGCACAGCATGGAGGGGTCGTAGTTCTGCATCAGCTTGAGGGCTGCTTCCAGATCGTGGTTCGTCTTGGTCGCGGACAGGTACAGGGCCAGATCCAGCTGGCTGTCCTTGAAGCTGGGAGCCTGCTCCCAGATGGTGCGCACCATCTTTTTGCGGCCGGCAGCAAGGGTCTTATCGTTCATGGTGAGGATGTTGTCGATCACAGCCTCGTAGTTCGACCATGTCATGTCCTCGTCGATCAGGCCGCCTTCCTTCAGGGTCTTGTTGGCAGAAGCCAGCACACCGTCAGCCACCTGCTGCGCACCGGCGTTCAGTGCTGCATTGTTGGCGCTCAGGGTGTCCAGACCGTTGGTCAGCTGGCCAAGGCCGTCGTCCAGAGCGGCAGCGCCGTTGTTCAGGGTGTTGGCACCGTCCAGCAGGGCCAGAACACCGCCTGCCAGCTGAGAGGTGCCATCCACCAGCTGGGAAGCGCCGTCCATGAGCTGGCTCATGGCATCGTTCAGCTGGTTGATGCCATCGGTCAGATCGTTGATGCTGCTCAGGTCGAACACGTTGCTCGTGCCCAGAGCGGCCGTGCTGGTAGCGCAGGCCACCATGACCTGCGGGCAGGTAAAGTCTTCCACATCGGCTTCCACAGTCACGGTGTCCTGCAGATAGTCTTCGATGCTGTCCACCTCATCGGGCAGCAGGCCGGACAGGGAATCCTTCACGCCCGGCAGGGTGACAAAGGCGGCAACACTGCTCTTGGCGGCACTCTCGACCATGCCGTGTTCTGCGGTCACGTTGGAAGCATCCCCGCCCAGAATGACACCCACAGCGGTGATCAGCGGAGTGACGATGGTGCGGTCCTTGCCGTTCACGTTCACGGTGTCGGTCTCGTTGTTCTTCAGGTTGACGGTCACAGTCAGGTGGCCGCTCTTGCCAATGATGTCCTCAAGGGCGGCTTCCTGACCGTCCAGAGCGTAGGTCGCCTTCACATCGATGGGCAGGGCCTTGTCGGTATTGCCCTTGTAGTAAACATCGGTGTCGTTGGTGTTCCACACCAGCTCTTCCCCGTTCTGGGTGAACTCGGCATCGCTCTCAGTGTTCTGGATGTTGGTCAGGGTGGTCTTGTCGGTGACGTTTGCAAGGCCGGAGGCGCTGTACAGGTGCTCGCTGACGGTGGTGCTCTTGATGGAGCCGTCGCCGTTCATCACAGCATAGACGGTCTCGGATTTGGAAAAGCTGCTCTTACCAGCTGCAAATGCGGGCATTGCACAGCCTGCGGCGAGGGTGAGAGCCAGCGCCGCACTGGCGAAACGAAGCGATTTTTTCATAACGTAATTACTCCTTTTCAGACTTCTTGGCGTTGGCGGATTCGGGTACCATCCACTTGAGGGTGGTGTGGCGGATGATCCAGTCGCACAGCATCAGGGCTGCGGGCAGCACCACCAGAATGACCACCATGCTGATCAGTGCGCCGCGGGAGATCAGCAGGCAGATGCTCTTCAGCAGCTCCATCTTACTGATGGCAGCCACACCGACGGTGGCGGCAAAGAAGGTCAGGCCGCTGGTCAGGATGGACTGGCTGCAGTGCTCCAGCGACTGCTGGGCGGCTTCCTTCGGGGTGCGGCCAAAGGCGCGCTCCTCGTGGTAACGGGTGGTCATCAGGATGGAGTAGTCCACGGTAGCACCCAGCTGGATGGTGCCAATGACGATGCTTGCAATGAAGGGCAGCTGCGTACCGGTGAAGTACGGGATGCCCATGTTGATGGCGATGGCGGCTTCAATGCTGGCCACCAGCAGCGCCGGGATGGAAATGCTCTTGAAGGAAACGGCGATGATGACCAGAACGGCCATGATGGACCAGACGTTGACGTTCTTGAAGTCCACATCTGCCACTTCGATCAGGTCTTTCGTCATTGCACCCTCGCCGGTGATGACACCCTCGGGGTCAAAGGTCTTGATGAGGTCGATCATCTCGGTGAGCTGGCTGTTGATGGCATCCGTGCCGGTCTTATAGGAGCTGTTGGCCAAAATCAGCTTGTAGCCACCGGACTGCAGGATCTCCATGATGCTGTCGGGAAGCAGCTCGGTCTGGAAGCCCGGGCCGGTGATGGAATCCAGACTTACCACCTGCGTAATGCCGTCCACGTCCTTGAGTTCATCGCACAGGTCGCTCACCTCGGTGGCGGTCAGGTCGTCATGCACCAGAATGAAGTGGCTGGTGGTCATGCCGAAGTCCTCGCCCAGCTTGTTGGTGCCCACGATGCCGGTCAGGTCCTGCGGCAGGGAGTCGAACAGAGTGTAGTAGACCTCGGTCTTGTTCTGCGCGATGGCAAAGGGGATGAGGATGAGGATAAAGATAACCACGATGGGCACCGAGTGATTGGAAACAAAATAGCTGAGCTTTTTCAGCTTGGGGATCACAGTGCGGTGCTTGTACTTTTCCACCCATTTATCAAAGGTAAGGATCAGGGAGGGCAGGATGACCACGGTGCAGATGACACCGAGGGCAACGCCCTTTGCCATGACAAGGCCGATATCGCGGCCCAGCGTCAGGCGCATGGCACACAGTGCAAGGAAGCCTGCAATGGTGGTCAGGCTGGAAGCGGAGATGGAGGTCATGGTCTTGCAGATGGCGCTGGACATGGCCTCCTCGTTGGAAGAGCGCAGCTCCTTCTCTTCCTGATAGCGGTGCAGCAGGAAGATGGAGAAGTCCATCGTGACACCCAGCTGAAGCACGGTGGCCAGTGCTTCGGTGATGTAGCTGATCTGGCCCAGAAAAATGTTGGTGCCGAAGTTGTACGCAATGGGGAACAAAAGACCCAGCATGAACAGCAGCGGGGTGATGGTGCTTTCCAGCGAAAGGAACAACACCAGCAGGCTGGCACCCACGGCGATCAGGATGTACATCGGCATTTCCTGATTGACCAGTGCCTTGGTGTCCTGCAGGATAACGCTCATACCGCCGAAGAAGCAGTCCTTGCGCAGCAGCTTTTCGATCTGAGCGACGGCTTCCATGGTCTCGTCGCTGGCGCTGGGGGCGTCAAAGCGGACGATCAGCATGGTGGAATCGTTCTTGCCGAACATGAACTGCTGCACATCGGCGGGCAGCATCTCGGTGGGGATGCTGGGGTCGATCACATCGCTGAGCCAGAAGGTCTGGGTCACGCCGGGAACAGCCTCGATGTCCTTCTTCATGGCGATCAGTTCGTTTGTGGGCAGGCCCTCTACCGTGATCATACCGGTGGAGGCCAGATGGAAATCGTCCTCAAGGGCTACCTCGCCGATCATGGAGTCCAGATCCTGCGGCAGGTAGGTGAGGATGTCATAGTTGATGCGGGTAGCAATTGCGCCGATTGCGGAAGGGATCAACAGCAGGAATGCTACTGTCAGGATCAGCTTGCGCAGCCGCACAATGCCCTGTGCGATCTTTTTCATGAGAACCCTCCATAGAAAATGGCTAAAAATCTCAGTAAAATGACTGGTGGTCATTTCCAAGCAAACACTATTATAACCATGACAAACCGGGTGTCAAGCACAAAAATGACCAAAAGTCAGTTTTCTTATCAACTGCCTGAAATTGTATAGCTTTTTTGACTTGCACTATCGGGAAAGGACTGCTAAAATGATTGAGATAACACAAATGAGCGAATGAAAACGAGTGGAAAAGAGGAATCGTCAGGAAAAATGGGTACCGTGGAGGGCAAAAAGCAGGAGAAGCGCCGGGCACTGCTGGAGGCAGCCTATGATTTGTTTCTGGAGCGAGGTGCCGCAAAAACCAGCGTGGAGGACATCACCAGCCGGGCCAAGGTGGCCAAGGGCACCTTTTATCTGTATTTTCAGGATAAAGGTGCGGTGATGCAGGCGCTGCTGGGCCGGGTGAGCTACCAGCTGCTGAGCGACGCGTGCGAAGCGGTGGAAAAGCAGACAGAGCTCGAAAACTTCCCGGACAAGATGGTGGCGGTGATCGACCATATCATCGAAGCGCTGCGGAAGGACACGCTGGTGCTCAAGTTTCTGGAGCACAACTTCATCTGGCCGGGGCTGGATCAGATCGAGGCCAGCCGCGAAGCCGAGCCGCTGATGCGCAAGCTGCTGAATGTGGTGCTGACCAGCCCGGAAATGGCCGGCCGCACCGAGCGGGAGATTTATCAGCGCATCACAGCATTGGGCAGCATGTGCATGTCGGTGTGCTATTCCAGCGTGCTGGAGGGCAAGCCCGATGACATCGAGGCCATGAAGCCGGTGCTGTACGATATCGTCCGCAGGTCGCTGAAGGTGGAAAAATAAAAAATCACAGAAAAGTATTGCTTTTTTGCACAGGCTGTGGTAAACTATTCAAGTCGATATGACTTATGGACGGTTAGCTCAGCTGGTAGAGCATCTGCTTGACGTGCAGGAGGTCACAGGTTCGAGTCCTGTACCGTCCACCATACAGTTCGTACTCGAACCCGATTCTTTATGAAAAAGGGTTCGGGTACGTTTTTGTTTATCGGAAGTTTGCGTTTGCGACAGCAATAAACACCCCAGTGGGATGTTTGAGCAACAGAATAGGCTACCAGAAAATCCCAAGTCGTATGACGTGGAATTTTTTGTTTCGATCAAGGACTCGAACGGCATCCACGTAAAAAATCCATAGCAAATGAGCCGGGAGTCTTCTGTAGATCAGAGGCTTCCGGCTCACTGCATATTCATGATAAAAGCAAAATTCCTGCCACCAGTACCATGTTGCAGGCAAAAAACAGCGCGGGCAGTGCATCCACAAGGGCCGGCGAAAGAGTGAAATCGTCCGGGACAGGATCGTTTTGATTCATGTGATCGACCTTTGCATTTCTCCACGCAGCGCCGGAGAGACCTTTCTTGCTGAATTTCTGAAAAAAGAGCAGCGCTTTTGCGCAAGATCGTCAATGCATTCTGCAGCAGGTCACGGGTCAATATCCAGCTCACGCAGAAGCAGTTGGAGGGCGGGCGAGATGTTCTCGCGGTTCCACACGGCCCAAGCGGGAACGGTATCGTTTTCCAGCGGGATAAAGGTGAGGTTTTTGTTGGCGGGCAGTTGAGCCAGCACCGGCTCGGCAAGGATAGTATAGCCGCCGTAGAAAGCCAGCTGCAGCATCAACTCCTCCATGGAATACGCAAATTTGATGTTCTGCGGGTCGCTGCCGTGGCGGGTGAGGACCTGCGCAAACTGGTTCCACAGCTCCCGGTCCATGGCGGGTACATACCTGCTGAGCCACGGTGTGCCCAAGGTGGACGAAGTGGAGTTTGTGAACAACTGGATGATGCAGACCCACGGCAAGGCAAACACCGCACTGGTGATGAAGTTTGCCAAGAACAGCGGCAGCACTGTGGACTGGTGGCTGGACAAGATCAACCCGGACACGCTGGCCAAGACCCGCATCCAGTTCTGGCCGGACAACGAGTACACCGTGCACCAGCTGAACAACGGCATGCACTACTACACCGGCACGCTGGAATGGTGGGAGAACTACTGGGAGAACCCCACCAGCGGCGAGAAGAACAACAACACCGCCGGTCAGCTGGAGCTGAAGGACCTGAGCTGGGATAACTACAATTATGTGGAGGAGAATTTCTCTGACAATGCCACCGCTCTGTTTGGCACCAAGGGTGTGCAGCTGGTAATGGACGGTGCAAAGGTCACCGGCGTGATCGCACAGGACAGCGACGGCAATTACCTTAAGATCAACGCTAAGAATGGCATTGTGCTGGCAGGCGGCCGTCTGGAGGGCGACATCTCCACCATGAACTTCGACTCCATGGCCGTGCCCGACTATCTGCCCGGCCCCCTGTGGGTGGACGAGAATGGCCAGCGCTTCCAGAACGAAGCCTTTGCCGGCCCGGAGATCAACGGCTTCTTCATGGCACGTGCAAAGCGCGGCAATATCACCTCCATCTACGACAGCACCTATGAGACCCAGATCCTGCGCGGCTTCCCCGGCCATCAGGCATTCGAGTACGACATGCCCGCTGTGGTGGAAGCCATGAAGGGCAACTTTGAGGCCGCAAAGGCTGCTGGTGCCGAGGGCGCCAACGGCTGGTACTGCGCCGACACCATCGAGCAGCTGGCCGAGTACATCGGTGTGGAGCCTGCAGCCCTTTCCGCGACTGTGGAGCAGTACAATAAGGTTTGCGCCGAGGGCTACGACAGCGACTTTGCCAAGGACCCGCACTTCCTGAATGCAGTTGCAAAGGCTCCCTTCTACGCCCATGTCACCACCCCGAGTCTGGGCTTTGCACTGGTGACCACCGGCGGCTTTGTGACCACCAATGACCAGCAGGTGCTGAACGAGGATTATCAGCCCATCGAGGGCCTGTACGCTTCCGGCAACACCTGCGGTATGCGCTTCGGTCCCGAGTATATCACCCCGATCCCCGGCGTGAGCATTGGCATGTGCCTGACGCTGGGCCGTGAGCTGGGCAAGTATCTGGCTACAAAGTAAGCAGTTCTGATATAAATATAGAAAAGGCAGGCTTTTTCCGCTGGGAAAGGGCCTGCCTTTTTGCTTTTTATAAAAAGTATGTTACAATAGAACTGGCAAAGAAACCGGTGCCGGGCGGTGCGGCTCCGGGGTAAGGAGGAAGCACGGTGAGCGAAAACGAAAAGGGCTATTAT
Source organism: Faecalibacterium sp. OF03-6AC (assembly GCF_003478175.1). Lineage (NCBI taxonomy): Bacteria > Bacillati > Bacillota > Clostridia > Eubacteriales > Oscillospiraceae > Faecalibacterium > Faecalibacterium sp. OF03-6AC. The sequence continues at coordinate 193,204 of NZ_QUEN01000002.1, forward strand.
ATCCGAGAATTTTCCAACATGACCGGTCTGCCCCAGAGCAAGATCCGGTATTACGAAAAGATCGGCCTGTTCAAGGTGAAGCGGATGAAAAACGGCTACCGCTGGTTCAGCCCGGAGGATGCATTCCGGGTGAACGCTTTCCGCTGCCTGCTGCAGTATGGCTTCAGCATAGAGGAAGCTGTGCGGATGCTGGACGAAAAGCAGCAGACCGAACAGTTTGAGCAATCTCTCAAGCGGCAGCGCTACACCCTGACCCACGAGAAGCAGCTGCTGGAATACCGCCTGCAGGCGCTGGATGAGGCCATTGGCCTGCTGAACATGGAACCCGGTTCAGACTTTTCGGTTCAGGATGTGCCGGATAAAATATATGTCTATGCTTCCAATGGGCGGGACTTCAGCGTGGCGGGGCAGGCAGGGGAGACCATTTCCCGCTTTGTGGAGCTGCTGTCCATTTCCAGCTATGCGCGGGTGATCGAGACGGCGCAGTTCAGCTCCGAAAAACCGGAGCTGGACCCCAGCTATGTCTGTGCCATCCCGGCTTCGGAGGAGTGGCGGCTTGGAACATATGACCGCACCCATGTCCACTGGATGAATCTGGGCAAATGCATCGTGTATCACCGCAGCCTGACGCGGGAGGAGAGCGTGCGCAAGGAAACCTTTGCCCTGCTTCTGGACTGGATGACTGCCCACGGCTACCATATGCGGGAAAAAATGATGATCCTGCCCGGTTTTTTGAATCTGGATGGCTGCGGAAAGGACATGGAGACGGTGATCCTGCCGGTAATCTGAGCCAAAAACGCGGTACAGCACAATAGACACAAAAAGCCCTTGTGGAGTTTGCACAAACTCACAGGGGCTTTCTTGTTGTTAAATGACAAACAAAGTTTCAAAACGGTAACGGTACTTGACCTTAAACCCGGTTTATGCTGTAAAGTGTTGTTCGTGAAATGTCAAACGAAGTTCCGGCCCGGCGGTGCCTGACCGGAAAACATCGTACACACGAAGAAGAAAGAAAACGTAAAGGAGAACCTTATCATGGCAAACCGCATTTCCCGTCGCAACTTCCTGAAAAAGGCTGCTGCCGGTGCCGTCGGCGCTGCTGCTGCCGGTGTGCTGACCAGCTGCGGCAGCTCTGCAAGCTCTGTTGCTTCCAGCACTGCTGCTTCCTCCACCGCTTCCTCTGCTGCTGCAAGCGCAGCTTCCGAGGCTGGCTTTACCTTCAAGCCCGGCACCTACACCGCCAAGGCTTACGGCAATATCTCCGACATTGAGCTGGAGTGCACCTTCTCTGAGACTGCGCTGACCGATGTGAAGATCGTGGGCCAGAACGAGACTCCCGCGCTGTTCAGTCAGGTGGAGAACGAGCTGATCCCCGCCATTCTGGACAATCAGGCAGGCGGCGTGGACAGCATTACCGGTGCTACCAATTCCAGCCGCGCTGTCAAGGAAGCCATTGCAGACTGTGTTGCGCAGGCAGGCGGCGACCGTCAGGCATGGCTGGCCAAGACTGTGGAAAAGACCGCAGGCGCAGCTGAGGAATACGATGTGGATGTGGCCGTCATTGGCTGCGGCGCAGCAGGCTTTATGGCAAGCATCGTGGCAGCCCAGAAAGGCATGAAGGTGCTCACCGTGGAAAAGGCCGGCAGCGTTGCAGGCGTGAACGGCATCAAGGTCTCCGGCCCCTTTGCAGTGGACACCAGCGTGCTGCACGCACGTGAGGGCGGCACCACCCTGACTGTGGACGAAGTGTTCAACCATGCCATGAACTACACCCACTGGACCCCGAACCCCAGCCTGATCAAGCGCTGCCTGGAGACCTCCAAGGACGCTGTGGAAGAGCTGGTGGGCATCGGCTACGAGATGAAGGAAGCAAACTTCCGCTTCGAGACCCCCTTCAAGGATGAGAAGGGCGGCTTCCACCTGATCACCAACGCTCTGGATGAGCGCGTGCAGCTGTGGGAGAAGGCTCTGGACGACAACGGCGTGCAGGTGATCTACAACACCGCAGCCAAGAGCCTGATCGTGGAGAACGACAAGATCTGCGGCTTTACCGCTGAAAAAGAGGACGGCACCCCCATCACCGTCCATGCAGGCGCTGTCATCATTGCATCCGGCGGCTTCCTTGGCAACCGCGACCTGCAGGAGAAGTTCCTGCACACCCGCAAGCTGAACGCAGCTGCAGGCGGCAACAGCCTGTGCACCGGCGACGGCATTGTAATGGCAAACGACGCAGGCGCTGTGCTGTGCAAGACCTTTGGCTACTGCCCCTGCGAGTACGGCGGAACCAACAGCAAGGCCAGCCGCCCCGCAAAGCAGGATAAGTACGACCAGAACTACTGCTTCAAGTTCGGCCTGTACGGCAACCTGCTGGTGGACGGCGAAGGCAAGCGCTTTATCAACGAGGGCCTGCTGTGCGATTACCCCATGAGCTACGGCTCCGAGCAGATCCTGCTGAACGCCCCTTGGTACGGCATTGTGGATCAGGCTTATGTGGATGCCATGACCACGCAGGGCCTGTACGAGTACACCACTGCAAAGGGCGCTACCAGCGAGAACTGGTTCATTGGCAACTACTTCAAGGGCCGCATTCTGGACAACCTGCCCAGCGATATTGAAGAGGGCCTGAAGGAAGGCTGGCTGGTCAAGGCTGACACCATTGAAGAGCTGGGCGAGAAGTTCGGCCTGACCCATCTGGCTGAGACCGTTGCAAAGTACAACGAGTACTGCGAGAAGGGCGTGGACGAGCAGTTTGGTGCTAACAAGTGGTACCTCAGCCCCATCAAGGAAGGCCCCTTCTACGCTGTGCAGTGTGAGCCGAGTGCATGGAGCACCTTTGGCGGCGTGCGCACCGACGACTGCTGCCGCGCTCTGGATCTGGACAACCAGCCCATCGACGGCCTGTACGTTGCCGGCACCGACAGCGGCAGCCTGTACTACAGCCCCTACTACGATATCCCCGGCTTCTGCTATGGCCTGTGCATTGACAGCGGCTATATCTGCGCTGAGGAAGCAGCTGCCTTCGTCAAAGCCTGATCGGCTGCAGTAAAGCCCCATAAGCAATAAAAGATCCCGTCCACTTCTGGGTGAACGGGATCTTTTTTGCGTATCAGACAGGAAAAAGCGGCTCAGAGGTCGTTTTTCTCCTGCCCAAGATTATCGGATTCCAGATCGTACAGGCCGTGCTGCAGGTGCTCTTCCATCATGACCCGGGCACGCTTGCCATCGTGCTTGCGGAAAGCGTCCAGCAAAATGCCGTGGTAGTAGATGCCGCCGTAGTAACCGTTGGAAAGAATGAGCATCTTACCCAGACTAGCACGGCGCTGGAAGGTCTCGTTCATAATGGCAATGGTGTAATCGTTGCCGCAGGCGTTAATGATCTCCATATGGAACGCCACGTCCGCGTTGATGAACTCTTCGCACTTGCCCACAGAGGCCTTCATGGCCTTGAGGTAGCCCTCCAGTTTGGCGATCAGCTCCGGCGAGGCGGTCTGGGCCACCTGTGCGCAGACTGCCGGTTCTACGATGCTGCGGAACTCCAGGATCTGCTTCATGGTCTCGGTAGCATCGATGGTGGGAGCCGGTTCCTCCACATTGGAATAGAAGGCCGAAAGATCGTCCGAGATCAGGAAGGTGCCCTTGCCGTGCACGCTTTCCAGAATGCCCAGCGCAATGAACTGCTGCAGGGCGCTGCGCACGGATACACGGCTGACCCCCAGCTCTTCGCACAGCTGGTTCTCACTGGGAATCTTTTCGCCCACGGTCCAGTTGCCGTTGCGGATATTTTTGCGGATATAGTGGGCGATCTTTCCGGTGACGCTGCCCTTATCGGCCATAGTGGAACACCTCTTTGTATTACAACTTTTTCTAACTATATCATAGGATGTTGCAAAAGTAAATCAAAATCAGCGAAAACTGGCAGAAAAACTTGTATGCAGACAATTGCTCACGGAATCAGGACGGCTTTGGTCAGGCTTTCGTCCCGGTGCACAAGACGGTCGAACACCTGCGCACCCTCTGCCAGCGGAAAGCTCTGCCACAGGCCGGTCAGGTCGGCGCGGCCCTCGGCAATGGCCTGCAGGCAGACCGGGTACTCCCCGGCGGAGGAATAGCTGAACTGCACATCGATCTGCTCGGTGATGCAGCGCTGCAGCGGGAAGTCGATGGTCCGGGCGTGGTTGCCGATGACCATGATGCGTCCGCCCTTGCGCACCAGCTCCATGGCCTGTGTAAAGGAGCTTTGGGAACCGACGGCATCGTACACCACATCGGCACCGCGCTCTGCGGTGAGCTGCGGCAGCTGAGCGCAGTCCAGTGCACCCAGCTGTGCGGCCAGCTGCATGGGCCGGGTGTGGTGGCCGCTTATGCAGACCTGTGCGCCCTGACTTTTTGCGGCGATCAGGGTCATCAGGCCAATGGTGCCGTCACCGATCACGGCAGCGGTTTGCCCGGCGGCAAGGCCGCTGCGCAGCACTGCGTGCATTCCCACGGCAAACGGCTCCACAAGGCAGCCCTGCTCAAAGCTGACGGCGGGCGGCAGGGCATACAGAGTGCGGGCCTTTACGGCGATGTACTGGGCCATGGCACCATTTTTGCGGTACTCGGTGCAGGCAACGCCTACGATGCGGCGCTGTGCGCAGAGGTTGTGCATCCCGTGGGTGCAGAACCAGCAGTAGCCGCAGTATTCGGTGGAATCAAAGGTGACGCGGTCGCCCACGGCCCAGCTTTGCACGGCTTCGCCCAGCTGCGCAATGGTGCCGCTGGCTTCGTGGCCCATGACCAGCGGCGGGATGCGCCGCCCGTTCTCACCGCTGCTGCCGTGCACATCGCTGCCGCAGATGGCGCAGGCCTTTACCTCCACCAGCACCTCGTCCGGTGCCGGTTCAGGGCGGGGAACATCCCGGTATTCAAAGGTATGCGGTGCGGTGAACACCAGTGCTTTCATCATGTTTACCATTCTGCCACGCTCCCGTCCTCATGCCTCCAAACCGGGTTCTTCCAGCTGTGCGGGGTTTGGCCCTCTTCCTCCACCAGAGCCTTGTTCACCTCTACGCCAAGGCCGGGCTTCTGGGGCAGGCTGACAAAGCCGTTCACGAACTTGAAATCCTCGGGGTTCAGCGCGTAGTCCAGCACGCTGCGGCCCTCGTTGTAGTGGATGCCGATGCTTTGCTCCTGAATGGCCGCGTTGTAGCAGGTGGCATCCAGATTCAGGCAGCTGGCAAGGGCCACCGGGCCAAGCGGGCAGTGGGGAGCAAGGGCCACATCGTGGGCTTCGGCCATGGCGGCGATCTTCTTGCACTCGGTCAGGCCGCCGGCGTGGGAAAGGTCCGGCTGCACGATGTCCACGCCGCCAATGGCCAGCAGACGCTTGAAATCGTACTTGGTGAACAGGCGTTCACCGGTAGCAATGGGAATGTTGCAGGCCGCCGCAATCTCGGGGAAATACTCCATGTTATCGCAGAGAACGGGTTCCTCAATGAACATGGGGTCGAACTCTTCCAGCTTTTTGGCCACGATCTTTGCCATGGGCTTGTGCACCCGGCCGTGAAAATCAATGGCAATGCCAAAGTCCTTGCCGAAGCTCTCGCGCACGCTGGCTACGCGCTCCAGCAGGGCATCAATCTTGGCGTAGCTGTCCAGAAACTGCAGCTCGTCGGTGCCGTTCATCTTGATGGCGGTGAAGCCTTGCTTTTTCTTTTCCAGTGCAGCGCGGCCCACATCGGCGGGGCGGTCGCCGCCCACCCAGCTGTACACCCGCATCTTATCGCGGCAGCTGCCGCCCATCAGCTGCCAGACCGGCACATTGAAGTATTTGCCCTTGATATCCCACAGGGCCTGATCGATGCCGGAGATGGCGCTCATCAGGATGCCGCCGCCGCGGTAGAAGCCACCGCGGAACAGCACAGTCCACAGGTCTTCGATCTTCATGGGGTCGGCACCAATGAGGTACGGCTCCATCTCATGGATGCACTCGCATACGGTGGCGGCGCGGCCTTCCAGCACCGGCTCGCCCCAGCCGGAAATGCCTGCATCAGTGCTGATCTCAATAAAAGCCCAGCGAGGACGCACCAGCCATGTCTGAATTTTTGTGATCTTCATAGCAATGCTCCTTTGAGAACAAAAAACACTGTACGATTCCAGCCGTGTTTCTCCGTCAGGGATCGTACAGTGTCAAAGATTATTGCAAATTACGGAGTCTGCAGGCTGCCGTCGCGGTTGCGGGTCTGAGTCCAGGTGGTCACAGTATTCTCACAGGGATACTTTGCGGCCTCCTTCTCATTCAGGTCTACGCCGAGACCGGGCTTGTCGTTGGCGTAAACAAAGCCGTCGTTGCCGTACTCGGGCATACCGGGGAACACTTCCAGCAGAGCGCCGTGGTTGTCCTTCAGCTTCTGGATGACGAAGTTGGGCGGTTCGATGCCGCTCCACTCCTGCAGGCCCAGATTCTGAGCGGCCAGATCGATGTGGATGTTGGCTGCATGGGCCAGCGGGCTCATATCGCCGGGGCCGTGCCAGCAGATGCGCACACCATACTGCTCGCAGAACATCTGCAGCTTGCGGGCCGGGGTGATGCCGCCCACCTGGCTCAGATGCACGCGCATGTAGTCGATGCTGCGATTCTGCACCAGCTTCTTGTACTCGGCAGGGTTGTTGAACAGCTCGCCCTGGCTCAGCGGGGTCACGCTGGTCTGCTTGATCTTATCCAGCCATTCCACCTGCTCCAGAGGCACAACGTCCTCCATGAAGAACAGCTTGTAAGGCTCCATCTCCTTGACAAAGGTGACAGCCTCGGTGGGGTGGATGCGCTCGTGCACATCGTGCACCAGATCAATGTCGAAGCCTTCCTTGGCACGGATGCCGTCGAACAGCTTCAGGGTGTCGCGCATATACTTCTTGCTGTCCAGATACACGCCCGGCTCTGCGCCCTTGGCTGCCCACTCCGGAGCAGGGCCAAAGCCGCCGCCGCCGTAGCCGCCGCACTGGCAGCGGATGTGCTTGACACCGATGGAACGATACTTCTCGATGTTCTCGCAGATCTCGTCCACATTGGCACCGTCCACATGGCGGTACACCGGCACACCGGCGCGCATTTTGCCGCCGAACAGGTCGTACACAGGCATGTTGGCCATTTTGCCCTTGATGTCCCACAGGGCCATATCCACACCGGAGATGGCATTGTTGACGATGGGGCCGCAGCGCCAGTAGGCGTTCTGGTGCATCAGCTGCCACAGGTCGGAGATGTTGCGCACATCCTTGCCGATCAGCAGCGGACGCAGATAGGTCTCAATGAGATGCTGCACGGTCAGGTGGCGGTAAGCGAAGGTGGCGCAGCCCAGACCGTACAGGCCCGGCTCGCTGGTCTCCACCTTCACCACCACCAGATTGATGCCCTCGGGGGCGGTGCAGATCACTTTAATATCGCGTATGGTAGGGGCCATGATAAGGTTCCTCCCTTTTTCTGTGTTGATTACTTGACCAGATAGCCGCCGTCAACGGGGATCAGGGCACCGTTCAGGTAGTCGGATGCAGCGGAAGCCAGGAAGACGACGGGACCCTTCATATCCTCGGGCAGGCCCCAGCGGCCAGCGGGGATGCGCTTGGTGCACTCGTCCTTGCGCTCCTGCGTCATGTTGGCGCACATCTCGGTGTCCATGTAGCCCGGGCAGATGCAGTTGATGTTGATGCCGCGGCCGGCGCAGTCAACAGCAACGCTCTTGGTCAGCTGAGCAACAGCGCCCTTGGTTGCGGTGTAGGCAGGCACGGTGGTGCAGCCGAAGTAGGAAGCCATGGAGCCGATGGTGATGATCTTGCCGCCGGTGGGCTGCTTGAGCATGACCTGCAGAGAACGCTGGATCATGAACCAGACGTGGTCCAGATTGATCTTCATGACCAGATCCCACTGCTCTGCGGGGAACTCCTCGGGCAGATAGCGGCGCTGGATGCCTGCAGCGGGGATCAGAACGTCCAGACGGCCGTCCAAAATCTGCAGTGCTTCGTCAAAGGCGCGGTTCAGGTCAGCACGGTCGGCCAGATTGCCGATGACGGGGTAGGCTTCCAGACCCTTGGCGCGGTACTCCTCGCACACCTTCTCGACCTTTTCCTTCTGCACGTCGATGATGACGACCTTGCAGCCTGCCTCCAGCAGACCTTCGGCCATGCCGCGGGACAAACCCTGTGCGCCGCCGGTAACGATCGCATGCTTGCCGGCAATATCAAACTTAGTAAGAGCAGCCATAATAATGATCTCCTTCTATTTTATAATGTACGTGTTTATATCAGGGCCAGAGGGTCAGTCCTCTGCGCCGTCGAACAGGATAACGGTCTTCTTGACAGCCGGATCGGGATGAACGATGTTGTCAAAGACCTTTTCGATTTCGCTGAACTTGACGAAGGTGGTTGCAAGACCTTCCATGTGGTACTTGCCCTCGGCCATCTTCTGTGCAGTGGGGACCCACTGGTTCAGGCTCATGCGGGTGCCGCAGATGGTCAGCTCGCGGCCATTGATCATTTGCTGGGTGATCTTTTCGGGCACGGTGCAGAAGCCCATGGGAACCACGCGGCCTGCGTTGCACACGATGCCGGGCTGCATGATCATGGTCAGGCTGCCGGGGAAGCAGGCGGAGTCGAATGCGACGGTGCAGCCGTGGCCGTTGGTGATCTTCTGCACTTCGGCAACGATGTCCTGCGTTTTGCTGTTCACGGTGTAATCGGCACCGAACTGCTTGCTGCGCTCCAGACTGCTGTCGCTGATGTCGCAGCAGATGACGGTTTTAGCGCCCTTGAGCTTGCAGGCCTGTGCAATGATGGTGCCGATGGTGCCGGTGCCCAGAATGAACACCACATCGTCCTCGCACACGCCTGCACGGCTGGTGCTGTGCTCGCCGATGGTCAGCGGCTCGATCAGAGCGGCATCTTTCCAGGGGATGCTGTCGTCGATCTTGTAGACGTAAGGCTCTTCGACGCACCAGTATTCACGCCAGCCGCCGTTGGTGCCGCTGCCGCGCACCAGAACGTGCTCGCAGACATTGCCGCGGCCATGCTTGCACTGGTAGCACTCGCCGCAGCGGATCACGTAGTCAATCACGACGTGGTCGCCCACCTTGATGTTTTTGCAGTCTGCGCCAACCTTGGTGACCAGACCAACATTCTCGTGGCCGGGAATCAGCGGGTAGCGGGAGTTGGGGTTCTCGCCCTTATAAATATGGATGTCGCTGCCGCAGACACCAGCAGCCATCATCTTAATCTGGACTTCGTTGTCCTTCGGTTCAGGGATCTCAGTCTCGCGCATCTCAAAGTGGAGCGGCTCGGTGACCCAACACTCTTTCATAACAGTAGACCTCCTTGTTGGTGATCAGTGATCTTCTTGTAAATGTTCCGTCGTCGTATCTTGTTGTAATACAAGATTCATTGGCTTTAGTATACACGACAATACAAGAAAAGCAAGAGGAAATTTGAAAAAACAGGGCTTTAAGGATGATTTTTGACTAACTGCACAATTCTGGGCCTGCCGCTTTGTGATACAAGACGGAAACTGATGTCAAGACAAGTGCCCGGCAGAACATAAGAGCGGAATAGAAGGAGCACTAAAAATAAAGATACGGCAAAGAATAGCAGCTGCGGACAGGAATTCTGACGAAACTGGACATGTATCACAGAAAAAACGGCAGGACGGATCATTTTATGGATACTTCCTATTATAAATGCCTCTTGCGGAAGATGAACTTGTTTCGGCCCAAAAACAAGTTGGGGTGTGCCAGCGGTGCCGGATCGGGTCGGAAGAGGGGAGAAAGAGGCGGTGGACGGTGGAAGCCGGCAGAAGAAAATGAAGCCAAAAAAGTGAAAAACGTCAACTTGAACGGACAAAAAGCACAGGAATATGAAGAGATGTGACAACGATAAAACGTCAAAAAAGTCAAAAGTGTAACAAAAGTGGCCGAAAATCTTAAGTTTTACCTTTGAATTGTACAGATTTGCATTTTGAAACAAGTGCACTCTGCACAAAAAACATGTAACTTGTAAAAAGAATGTTGACAAGGCTTGTATTACATGCTATTATGTTGGCAACAGAAAGTCCCACGCAGGTGGGCGCCAGAAAAGTACGTGCAGACCGGCTGACACAAGCCCGGTCATGATGTTTAAGAAAATTGGAGGACAATAAGATGAAACAGTACATCAACCGCCGCGATTTCCTGAAGGCTGCTGGCGTGACCGCAGCTGCCGCTGCTCTGGCTGGCTGCGGTGTCACTTCCGGCTCCACCGCCACTGCATCCAGCACGGCTGCATCCAGCACCGCCGCTGCCGGCAAGTACGATGATGTCAAGGCCGATGTCACCCTGACCATGAGCCACCAGATGGCTGCAAGCCACTCCATCAACAAGACTGCTGAGGAGTTCGCTCGTCTGGTCGCTGAGAAGTCCGAGGGCAAGATGAAGGTGGATGTTTACTCCGCTGCAACTCTGGGCACCGAGACCGAGAACCTGCAGGCCCTGACTAACGGCACTCTGGATCTGGCCGTGATCGCTGCCGAGTTCTATGCAAACTACGTGGACGAGGCTGGCTGCCTGTGCCTGCCCTTCGTATACAGCAGCTACGACGACTGCGCTGAGAAGCTGGCCGGTGAGGCTGGCACCACTGTTGCACAGATGATTCTGGACAAGACCAATGTCCGCATTCTGGACTACTACGTGCTGGCATTCCGTCAGATCTTTACCACCGATAAGCCTCTGAACACCGTGAACGATATGTCCGGCCTGATCATCCGCATCCCGGACTCCTCTACTTATAAAGAGACCTTCACCCAGCTGGGCGCTGCTCCCACTCCTGTGGCATGGGGCGAGACCTACACCGCACTGGATACCGGTCTGGTGTCCGCTGTGGAGAACATCCCCGAGTCCATCATGTCTGCCTCCATGCAGGAAGTGTGCAAGTACGTCAACGTTTCCAACCACATCATTGGACCCACCACCATCTCCGTTTCCGAGCAGGTATTCCAGAAGCTGACCGAAGAGCAGCAGAACATCCTGACCGAGGCCGCTAAGGAAGCCTGCGAGTTTGGCCTGAATGCTACCAAGGACGGCAGCGATGCAAACTTCGCCGCTCTGGAAGGTGCCGGTCTGGAAGTGGTGGACACCGATGTTGACAGCCTGAAGGCAAAGATCAACTACAACGCATATGCTTGCGCAAAGACCGATGTCGGCAAGCAGATCCTGACTTCCATGGGTGTTGCTCTCTGATAGACCGTCCGTCTTTCCCTGAAAAAATGCGCGGGCAGGCCACAAAGGGCTTGCCCGCACTTAATTGAATAAAAGGAGATGAACCCCCGCATGAAAAATGTGCGTAAAACGGTGGATAAGATCCTGAATGTGTGCATTCTGGTTCTCTTCATCGCAATGTTCGGTGTTACCACTCTGAACGTTATCATGCGTTATGTCTTTAACTCGCCGCTGAGCTTTGCAGTCGAGTTTGGCCGCTACACCTTTGCAGGCATGGTCTATCTCGGCTCCATCTACGTCATGCGCGACGACGGTCACATCGGTCTGGACATCGTGGTGGATGCTCTTCCACAGCCGCTGCGCACCATCGTGAAAAAGTTCTCCCGCGTGCTGGTTCTTGCCTATCTGGCCGTATTCTTCTGCATGAGCACCCGCATGGTTATGGAGAACTGGACCAACCGTTCCAGCACCATGCATCTGCCCATGTCTGTTGTGTATCTGGCCATGGTCATTGGCAGTGCCGGTATGTTCATTGAAGAGCTGCTTCTCCTGCTGGGCAAGGGCGGCAGCGAAAAATTAGATGCAGGCGACATGGGAGGTGGCATGTAATATGTGGATGATCATTGGTATCTTCTTTCTGATGCTGCTCATCGGCGTGCCTGTTGCGTTCGGTGTTGGCATCTCCTCCATGCTGTATCTGGCCCTGAATGGTAAGGATCTCGTCATCCTCACCCAGCGCATCTTCGCTGGCGGTGACTCCTTCACCCTGATGGCAATTCCGCTGTTCATCTTTGCAGGCGAGATCATGAATGCCTGCGGCGTTACCAAGCGTATCGTCGGCTTTGCAAACGAGCTGGTCGGCTTTATCCCCGGCGGTCTGGCACACGTCAACATTCTGGCATCCATGCTGTTTGCAGGCGTTTCCGGTTCCACCTCTGCCGACGTTGCTTCCATCGGCGGCATGCTGATCGGCTCCATGGACGAAGCCGGTTTCGACCGCGACTACGCCACTGCCGTCACCGCGGCATCCGCAACCATCGGCTCCATCATTCCGCCTTCCATCCTGATGGTGTTGTACAGCTCCATCACCGGTATCTCCGTTGGTAAGCTGTTCATGGCAGGCGTGATCCCCGGCATTCTGGTGGGTGTCAGTCAGATGATCTACGCTTTCATCAAGGCAAAGAAGAACCCTGCCAAGTACGACGGCGATGTGAAGGTCAAGTTCGACTTCAAGCGCATGGTCAAGTCCTTCATCAATGCTCTGCCTGCGCTGGTCATGCCTCTGATCATCATTGGCGGCATCCTGTCCGGTGTGTTCACCGCAACCGAGGCCGGTGCGATCGCCGGTGCTTACGGTCTGATCATCGGCATCTTCGTCTACAAGGAGTTCACCTTTGAGGGTGCCATCAAGACGGTCCTCAGCGCAGCCCGCACCTCTGGCATGACCATGCTCATCGTGGCAAGCACCACCGCATTTGGTTACTGCCTGGCCATTGAGAAGTTCCCCGAGCAGGTGTCCGCTCTGCTGACCGGCATCTCCACCAACCCCAACGTCCTGATGCTCCTGATGATCCTTGCCATGTGCGTCATCGGCATGTTCATGGATACCACCTCTGCCGCCATCATCATGGTGCCCATCTTCTACCCCATCGCCGCAGCTGCCGGCATCGACGGCATCCACTTCGGCATGGTCATGGTGCTCACCTTCATTCTGGGCGGCATCACTCCTCCCGTTGGCGTTACCCTGTACATCGCAACCGCTGTTGCAAAGATCAAGTTCACCAATCTGCTCAAGGAAATGTGGCCATTCATCGCACTGTTCATCGCAGTGCTGTTCGCAGTTGCTTACTGCCCGGCTATCTGCCTGACCATCCCCAACATGCTGGCCTGATCTGCAGCCGGACAGCAGATGCTCATGAAAAGCTTTTTCTAAATTTTCTCCTAAATCTCCTATCCCATGCTTTGCATTCTCCATTACTTCCCAACGATCTCCCAAAACAGAAACCATTCGTGCAGAGGTCAGGCTGCTTTCATCCCTCCCGGGTGGAAGCGGCCTGACCCTCTTTTTTGCCAAAGACCCGGAAAGGAGCATTGTTTAACGCCGGAGAACATCCCGGAGTTCCGCAAGGCGGGCTGCCTTGGCGTGGGCCTTGCCAGCAGCCTGATGCCGAAGGACAAGGCCGCCGCCCGCGATTGGGATGCCTGCGCGGAATACGTGCACATGCTGCTTACAAAAGCCAAAGGCGAATAAACCGCAGAAACAGCAAGGCCGTCTGCCCGTTATGGGTGGGCGGCTTTGCTGCGTGAACCACTTTCACTCCTGAAATGAACTGCATGAAAAATCAGAAGGACCCATTCTATTGACTTTGCCTTTGCAGGGGAGTATACTCCATGTCACCAAGAATATCACGGCTATGACGAGAAAGAGTACCCGGAAGGAATGCTGCAGAGAGCTGCCGGTTGGTGCAAGGCAGTGCAGGGCATCCGTGGGAAGATCCTCTCCGAGCTTTCCGGCTGAATGGACGGTGTGCGCCCCAGTAAGCAGGAACGGCAGGCCCCCGTTATCACGGGCCGCGCGTTGTTGGACGTGCACTGAGTGGTCAGCGTTGTGCTGGCAATAAGAGTGGTACCGCAGAGGATTTTACACGCCTTTGTCTCTTACAGACCGTAAGGGACAAGGGCGTTTTATTTTGCGGATGCTTTTGTCCCAAAGCATGTCAGAAGGAAAAGGAGAAACAACTATGAAAACACTGGAAAAAGTAAGCGACTTTGTGGGCAAGTACATGGCCGCCATCGTTATTGTGGTGGCCGCGGGTGCCCTGTTCTTCCCCGGCCCGTTCAGCGTGGTAAAGACGGCGTGGGTCAATAACCTGCTGGGCATCGTGATGTTCGGTATGGGCCTTACCCTGAAGCCGGAGGACTTCAAGGTGGTGTTCAGCCGCCCGAAGGATGTGATCGTGGGCTGCGTTGCACAGTTCACCCTCATGCCGTTTCTGGCATGGGCGCTCACGCAGGTGTTCCACCTGCCCACCGAGCTGGCCATTGGCGTGATCCTGGTTGGCACCTGCCCCGGCGGCACCTCTTCCAACGTGATGACCTACCTTTCCAAGGGCGACGTTGCACTGTCCGTTGGCATGACCGCTGTTTCCACCGTGCTGGCTCCGCTCCTCACCCCGCTGCTCACCCTGCTGTACGCTGGCCAGCGTGTTGACGTGAACCCCGTGAGCATGTTCATGTCCATCGTCAAGGTGGTGCTGGTGCCCATCGCACTGGGCTTTGTGGTCAATCACTTCTTCCATAAGTTCACCGAGGAAGCCGTCCGTGTGCTGCCTCTGGTCTCCACTACTGCTATCGTGCTGATCATCTGCGCCGTGGTCTCCGCCAACAGCGCCAAGATCATGACCAGCGGTCTGCTGATCCTTGTGGTGGTTATCCTGCACAATGTGCTGGGCTATCTCACCGGCTTTGGCGTGGGCAAGCTGCTCAAGCTGGACTCCACCAAGTGCCGCGCGATCTCCATCGAGGTGGGCATGCAGAACTCCGGCCTTGCAACCAGTCTGGCCGCCGCACACTTTGCACAGTATCCGCTGGCTACCATCCCCGGCGCTGTGTTCTCCGTGTGGCATAACATTTCCGGTGCGATCCTCGCCAACTTCTTTGCCCGCACAGCAGAGAAGAAGGATTGATCTTTCATAACACAACAAAGCCCCCGGCAGGCGCAAACCTGCCGGGGGCTTTGCTGTGCCTGCGGGCCGGGCAACTGCAACAGAACCGGCACAAATCATGCTTTTCACGCTGCTTTTAGGGCGATTCACGCAGGTTTGCTTCCAAAATGCGGTAAAGTGTGGGATAATCAAGGTACTGTAATACATACCCCCCCCGTAAAAATGCGAGGGGAAAAAAGGAGGTTGTACCATGAAACAAGGCAAACTTATCCGGCGTGCAGTATCGGTGGCGCTGGCCGGATGCATGATGTTCACCCTTTCCGCCCCGGCTCTGGCCGCAAGCACCGATGACCTGCTCCAGCAGAGCACCGCCGCCAAAAGCGCGGTGAGCGTGCTGGACGCGGAAAATGGTGACACAGTTGACTACGGTATTACAATTACAATCTATGGCAAGGGTACGGAAAAACAATGTGGTCAATTTGACCACATTGTTTTCTGGTAACTGAGGAATCAACGTTTAGCCGTTCTCCCTGCATGGATTTCCTGCCCCCTTCCGGCGGCGTTTTCCGGCTCTCCCACTTGGGGGCCATCGCCGGGTATCCCATGCAGACGGTCATGCTGTTTTCAAGGTCCAACGGGCAAAACGGCAACAAAAAAGCCGTCACAAAAACAGACCAGCCCCGCCTTCGCTTTTTCTGGAAGGTCATGCTAGTCGGTTATGTAACGGCTGAAAGCCAAGATGTTCAGCCCCGCAGGGCCTGAACGAATATGTAAAAATATGTTATATTCAATTGTTGGGATAGATTACCACAAAAATCGAGCCGTGTCAACAAAAAGTTTTGAGAATACGTCACTTTCGGCAGTGTGCAAGAAAAAACAATGAAAACTTTGGAAAAAAGAGAGAGGGCTGGACAGTGCCAGCCCTCTTGACAAGGCAACAACAGCCAAAAAGTTTCATTCCCACCCTCAAACCATCTTCATCCCGGTTTCGTCCCGGTTTGCAGAATGCCCTTGCAATCCGAAAGGAGCCGTGCTATAATGCCGCTGTAATTGAATCATAAATCTTCAGGGCAGGGTGTGATTCCCTACCGGTGGTACAGCCCACGAGCCGTAAGGCATGATTCGGTGAAACTCCGAAGCCGACAGTACAGTCTGGATGAAAGAAGATACCAAGCGCAGAGCCCGCACGGTTCTGTGCTTGTGGAGGCTGCTCTGGGATGCGTTTGCATTCTGGAGCTTTCTTTTTGCACAAGAGTCCCTTGTGTCTTTTCGGCTTGCCCTGAACGTTTTTGTTCAGGGCTTTTTCTTTTGGAGGCGACACGATGAACGACAAAGAGTATATGCGTCTGGCTTTGCAGCTTGCAAAAAAGGGTTGCGGATGGACATCTCCCAACCCGATGGTGGGTGCCGTGGTCGTAAAAGAAGGCAGGACCATCGGACAGGGCTGGCACCAGAGATACGGTCAGGCTCATGCGGAGCGCAATGCGCTGGCATCCTGCACCGAAGATCCGCAGGGAGCGACCCTGTATGTGACATTGGAGCCGTGCTGCCATTACGGAAAGCAGCCGCCCTGCGTGGATGCGATTCTGGACGCGGGCATTCACCGGGTGGTCGTGGGTTCTGCTGACCCGAATCCGCTGGTGGCCGGGAAAGGAATTGCGTTCCTGCGTGCACATGGCATAGATGTGACCGAAAATGTTCTGCAAGGGGAATGCGATGCGCTGAACAAGGTGTTCTTCCACTATATCACCACAAAACGCCCCTTTGTTTCCATAAAATACGCCATGACGATGGACGGAAAAATCGCCACATACACAGGCGCTTCCAAATGGATCACCGGGGAAATTGCCCGGAATCATGTTCAACGGCAGCGGCACCGATTCCGCGGCATTATGGTGGGAGTCGGAACCATTCTGGCAGATGACCCGCTGCTGACCTGTCGGATAGAGGGTGGCCGCGACCCCGTGCGGATCATCTGCGACACGCATTTGCGGACACCGCTGCAATCACAGGTGGTCACAACCGCCAAACAGGTTCCCACCATTCTTGCAACCTGCTGTGGTGACCCGGAAAAACAGGCGGCATATCAACAGGCCGGGTGCCGGGTCCTTTGTCTGGAAGAACGATGTGGTCATGTAAATCTTCCGCAGCTGATGGAGCGGCTGGGACAAGAGCAGATCGACAGCATTCTGCTGGAAGGCGGTGGGACCTTGAACTGGTCTGCACTGGAAAGCGGCCTCGTGCAGCAGGTGCAGGCTTACATTGCCCCGAAGCTGTTTGGGGGGAGAGATACCAAAACGCCCATTGAGGGCGCAGGTGTCTCGTTCCCGGATGCAGCATTCCAGCTGAAAAATAGCCGGTTGGAACGTCTGGGCGAGGATCTCCTGATTGAAAGTGAGGTGGAGTATCCGTGTTCACCGGAATCGTGGAGGAAGTCGGCACAATAAGATCTATCGAACGGGGACAGCATTCCGCAGTGCTGACTGTTCGTGCAAAAACCGTTCTGGAAGAAACCAGGATCGGTGACAGCATCGCCGTCAACGGCATCTGTCTGACCGTCAGGCAGCTCTTTCCGGATGGCTTTGCTGCAGATGTCATGCACGAAACCTTGAACCGATCTGCGCTTGCACAGCTCAGCGTTGGAAGTGCGGTCAATCTGGAACGTGCCATGCCTGCCAATGGACGTTTTGGCGGACACATCGTAGCAGGCCATGTGGATGGGATCGGACGCATTGCCAACATCCGAAAGGACGATACCGCTGTCTGGTACACCATTCATGCGGATCCCGCGATCCTTCGCTATGTCGTCGAAAAGGGTTCCATCACGGTGGATGGCATAAGCCTGACCGTGGCTGCGGTGGAGCCTACGGACTTTTCCGTGTCCACGGTACCGCACACCGTCCGTCAGACGAACCTGAACCAACGGCACAAAGGGGATTTTGTCAATTTGGAAACCGATGTTATCGGAAAATATATCGAGAAGCTGCTTCCATCAGAAGCACCAAAGCAAAACACGCTCACAAAAGAAATGCTGCTGCGCTGCGGCTTTTAAGGAGAGTTTACGATGAACTTCAATACCATTCCCGAAGCTTTGCAAGACCTGAAACAAGGAAAAATCATTCTGGTAACGGATGACCCCGACCGTGAAAACGAGGGGGACTTCATCTGTGCTGCCGAATTTGCCACCACCGAAAACATCAACTTTATGGCGACCCACGGCAAGGGTCTGATCTGTATGCCGATGTCCGAGGCTTTCGTCCAGAAGCTGCAATTTCCGCAGATGGTGCAGCATAACACCGACAACCATGAAACGGCATTTACGGTGTCCATCGACCACGTTTCTACTTCTACGGGCATTTCTGCCGCAGAGCGTTCCATTACGGCGATGGCTTGTGTGGACGATCACGCAAAAGCAGAAGATTTCCGCAGACCGGGCCATATGTTCCCCCTTCTGGCAAAAAAGAACGGTGTGTTGGAGCGCAACGGTCACACGGAAGCAACCGTTGACCTGTGCCGTCTGGCAGGGCTGAAAGAATGCGGCCTGTGCTGCGAGATCATGCGGGAGGATGGCACGATGATGCGCACCGCTGAACTGGCAAAGCTGGCAGAGCGTTTCCAGATCAAATTCATCACCATCCGTGATTTACAGGAGTACCGCAAGTGTCACGATAAACTGGTCGATCAGGTGACGGCAGTGAACCTGCCCACCAAGTATGGCACCTTCAGAGCTTATGGTTTTGTGAGCCGCCTGAACGGAGAGCATCACATTGCACTGGTAAAAGGTGACATTGGCGATGGAAAGGATATTCTGTGCCGCGTCCACTCGGAATGCCTGACAGGAGATACATTTGGCTCTTTGCGTTGTGACTGCGGCCAGCAGCTGGCCGCTGCCATGACGCAGATCGAAAAAGAAGGCCGGGGTATCCTGCTCTATATGCGGCAGGAAGGCCGGGGCATCGGTCTGATCAACAAACTTCGTGCCTATGAACTTCAGGAGCAGGGCATGGATACGCTGGAAGCCAATCTCGCTCTGGGGTTCCATGGAGATGAACGGGAGTATTATCTCGGCGCACAGATCCTCCGGGAACTTGGCGTAAAAAGCCTGCGCCTGCTTACCAATAACCCAGACAAAGTATATCAGCTCTCCGAGTTTGGGCTGGAGATCTCCGAGCGCGTACCCATTCAGATGACGGCGACCCCGTATGACCTGTTTTACCTGAAAACGAAGCAGGCACGGATGGGACATCTTCTGGAATATTAACAACGAAAGAGGTATTTAAAAATGAAAACATTTGAAGGCAAGCTGGTTTCTCAGAACATCAAGGTCGGTATCGTAGCTGCCCGCTTCAACGAATTTATCACGTCCAAACTTCTGAGCGGAGCAATGGATGGTCTGTTCCGGCACGATGTGCAGGACGCTGATGTTAATGTTGCATGGGTTCCGGGTGCTTTTGAGATCCCACTGGTTGCCTCTAAAATGGCAAAAAGCGGAAAGTATGATGCTGTGATCTGCC
Organism: Faecalibacterium sp. OF03-6AC; assembly: GCF_003478175.1. Taxonomy (NCBI): domain Bacteria; kingdom Bacillati; phylum Bacillota; class Clostridia; order Eubacteriales; family Oscillospiraceae; genus Faecalibacterium; species Faecalibacterium sp. OF03-6AC. Next base: position 212,593 of record NZ_QUEN01000002.1, read on the forward strand.
TTGGTGCAGTGATTCGCGGTTCTACCAGCCATTACGACTATGTGTGCAATGAGGTTTCCAAAGGCATTGCCACGGTCTCGCTGGAAAGCGGGGTTCCCGTCCTCTTTGGTGTTCTGACCACCGAAAACATCGAGCAGGCCATCGAGAGGGCAGGCACCAAAGCAGGTAATAAAGGCTATGACTGCGCAGTCAGTGCCATCGAGATGGTAAACCTGCTCCGGGAAATGGATACCGCCGCAGAGTAAAATACACGCAGGAGTTTGCCATGATCGTTATAAAAACCCGACAGCCTGACCCGGAATTGGAGCAGAAGATCCGGATGCTTCTGGAACGAGAGCACATCGAGGCAGAGCAAATATCCATTGATTCATGGGAGAAGTTGGTTCTTCCGGGGCTTACACTGGATGGAACAACCCACGAAGTGTCGTGCAACGGCAGAAAAGTCTCCCTTACACGACTGGAGTTCGATTTGCTGCTGATGCTTGCCTCTCACGAAAGACAAATCTTTTCAAAAGAAGAGCTTTTCCGTGCTGTGTGGGGACAAAACTGTGATGACACCTTAAAGGTCGTGGCAAATACCGTTTCCAATCTGCGAAAGAAGCTGGCCGGCTGCGGCAGCTTTATCCGCACTACCCACGGCGGCTATACTTTTGTAAGCCAAAAGGAGAACGACCCGGTATGACCAGGATCTTATTTATTTGTCTCGGAAATATCTGCCGAAGCCCGATGGCTGAATCTATAATGAAAGACCTTACGTCCAAGGCAGGATTTTCCGAGCAATTTGAAATTGCGTCAGCCGCCACCAGTGCATGGGAAATCGGAAATCCGGTCTATCCTCCTGCACGGCAGAAGCTGGAAGAACATGGCATCGACTGCAACGGCAAGACCGCCCGGCAGATGACCCGGCTGGATTATGCACGGTATGATCATCTGATTGGCATGGATGAAAGTAATCTGTGCGACATCCTGCGGATTGTCGGCGGAGACCCACAGCATAAAGTCTCGCTGCTGATGGCGCATACGGATCATCCCTGTGAAGTGGCAGACCCATGGTTCACGGGAGATTTTGAAGCCACATGGCAGGATATACTGGAAGGATGCACGGCATTGCTTGAGGAACTGCGCTATCAAAGGTGATTTTGCGGTTGCTGCGGCGGCTGAGGGGCTTGCCCTGGTCAGGCAGCTCAAAACCCAACGCTTCCAGCGCCTTTTCCTGCTGGGGAGCTACCTCTCCATGCTTGTTCTCGCAGTCGAACACATGGCGCTCGTGGATGTGAGGCGTACTTTCGTCCAGATGCAGTGCCCAGTCCAGTACATGAACATGGTCTCCGAACCTCGCCTTGAACTCCTCAATGAATTCGGTCACGACCGCCAGAAGAACTTCGCCCGAAGCATGGTCGTCCTCTGTTCCCAGCTGATAGATGGTTTCTTCCGGGCAGGTCTTGCGGCTGGACAGCAGGTCAGGAATGCTGCGGTTTCGTTCCGTGTGCCGGATCTTGGCGTTGCGCTCATTTTGCCTTTCGATGAACTCCGAGTAACGGGTCTCGTAGAATTGCCGTTCCACATCCGAGAATGTCCCTGCCAGATCATCCGGGTCTTGTGGGGCGAGAGCCGAACGGAAGCCGAAGCAGTCCCAGTAGATGTTGCCCTTGGCTCGTTCCGGGTCAATGTGCTCGCTGTTGGTGAGGTCGAAATTACGGTCGTTGTGCTTGGGGTTATAGGTGCCGTGTTTTCCGGCTCGTCCATTGTGTCGTGTCAGCTTCAGATAAACATCCCTCCATTTCAACGTCTTGGTGGGGTGGGGTGCGCAGCAGCTTTGCTGCTGAATCTGCCGCCTGCGGTGCGCCAGATAATACCCAGTATTATATGACGCACAGCATCATATCACTGGGGCAAAGGACTACGTCCTCTGCACTCCTGCTCCGGGCAAGCTGGCGGTCAAAGATTTGCGAATCCCTGCCCACCAACTTGTCCGGCTTTTTCAGTTGGCCAAAATGACCAACTGATTTCGTTACGGGTAAAATCAAGTGCCGGGTGGCGGCACCTGATTTTCAACAGACCTTGCAGTGTTACGGAAAACGATGTGCTCATTTTGAGCACTTGCAGCATCTGTAACACGTTTTCGATAGACTTTTTGCCGACAGGCATTGCTGCAATAGCGGGCATCTGCACGTTTGGGTGTGAATTTTTCACCGCAGCACTGGCATACTAAATCCTGACGGCGCATTTGGCGGTATTCCCGCTGCCGCCGATTGTTGGCCTGATTGCCGCACCAGTAGCTGTGACAGTATTTCTTGGTGTAGATGGTGGTGTAGAACACCCGACCGCAGCCGCCGCAGATAAGTTTGCGGACGGCGTATCCTCCGGCGGTAAAACCCGTTTCCTCATACGATTCTTTCAAATAATCCTGATTGTTCTGCTCCCATTTTTCGTTTGTCATATACATGGAGATGACCCTCCTTTCACTGGCGTTACAGAAAAACAATGTGGTCAATTTGACCACATTGTTTTCTGGTAACTGAGGAATCAACGTTTAGCCGTTCTCCCCACATGGTTTTCCTGCCCCCTCTCGGCGGCGTTTTCCGGCTCTCCCTCGTGAGGGGTCATCGCCGGGTATCCCATGCAGACGGTCATGCGGTTGTCAAGGTTCGGTGCTGGATTTGGCAATAAAAAATCGCCACACAACAACCTGAACCTGACCATCCCTTCCGGGGGGGCCTTGGTTCGGGTTCGTTATGTAGCGATAAGAAAGTTAAAAACTTGCCCCGGCCCCTTCGGGAGCCGAGCTGGAACTCTAAGTAAATATGTTATATTAAATTGTTGGGATAGATTACCACAAAAATCGAGCTTTGTCAACAAAAAAATCCGAGAATACGTTACTTTCGGCAGAATGCAAGAAAATGCATCAAAAACTTTGGCAAAAAGAGAGAGGGCTGGACGATGCCAGCCCTCTTGTGGGTCACAATTGCGCTATAATAGCGCCAATATCTGCATGAATGCAGACAGACTGCCGCTCGATCTCCGGCGGGCAAATGGCCTGTCCCTGATTGATGCAGGCGTAGAATGCATTTGGATTTTTAGCGGTCATCCGCCAGAACGGATACTTGATGATGACCGGGGTGTTGTAGCCAACACCCAATTCCAGAAAGAGGATGTGCTGCCCCTCGTGACGGCGCAGAAATTCACGGTATCGCTCTGCCGCACGGTGCCAGCCTTCGTCCTCTACAAAGGTATCGTCTGCACGCAGGTTCATGCTCATGGGTCTGCCGCAATGCGGACAATGTGGCACAAGCTCGGACGGAATATAAGTTTTCAGGATGGTATTCTTCGGCACGGTCAGCTGACCATCCGGTGCAATGATATACCCTTGCGCTTCTACCATCTGCCGGATAAGCTTATCATTGTCATACGTTTCCTGACAGCAGGGCACACTGCATTGGAACAGACCGTAATCACCCTGTGTATAGAACAACCGTTTTTTGTCGAACCCTGCTTTCTGAAAACAGTGGTCTACGTTGGTGGTCAGTACAAAGTAGTCCTTGTCTTTCACAAGAGAAAACAGACCTTGATACACCGGCTTGGGTGCATCCTGATAGCGGTTGATGTAAATATAGCGGCTCCAGTATGCCCAGTATTCCTCCATGGTGGGGTAGGGGTAAAAGCCACCGGAGTACATATCCGTAAATCCGTACTTGCTGGCAAAATCGGAGAAATATTCCCGGAACCGCTCCCCGTCATAGGTGAAACCTGCCGAGGTGGAAAGCCCAGCACCTGCACCAATGATCACTGCATCAGCATGGCTCAGGACCTGCCGCAGCGTATCAATCGGTTCGGAGCAGTCGTTCGTAGATTTTTTTGTCCATATCTTTGAAAACATTGAAGATCACCTTCTTGATGCTTGTGGGTGTTTGCAGGAACTCTTTCACAGTCTGCACCGCAATCTCTGCTGCAAGCTGGTTGGGAAAGTGAAACTCTCCCGTGGAAATGCAGCAGAACGCTACGCTTTCCAGCCCGTTCTCTGCCGCCAGCTCCAGACAGGAGCGATAACAGGAAGCCAGCAGTTCTTTGTCCTCTTTGGTCACTCGCCTGTTGATGATCGGGCCAACCGTATGCAGCACATAGCGGCAGGGCAGATTAAATGCGGCCGTGATCTTTGCCTGTCCGGTGGGCTCCGGGTGTCCCTGCCTGTCCATGATTTCCGCACAGGCAAGACGAAGCTGCACCCCGGCATAGGTGTGGATGGCGTTGTCGATACAGCCGTGGTTCGGGCAGTAGCAGCCGGTCATGCCGCTGTTGGCGGCGTTGACAATGGCATCGCATTTCAGGGTGGTAATGTCCCCCTGCCAGAGGTACAGCCCCGGCTGCAGGGGCGTCAGGTCAGCCGCATCGGTGATGCCTTTTGCGGCGATTTCCTCTTGCAGGTACGCATCCTGTATTTGCAGAAAGTCTGTGCCGATACGCCGTGGTTCACGGATATTCAGCAAGCCCCGCAGAAGCTGCCACTGGGTGTCTGCGTCTGCCGGTATCCGCAGTCCCCGATACTCCGGGTGTTCTTTCAAAAGCACCCTAATGAGGCTCATTCGCCGCTCACTCTGGTTCATAGTCAAACCCTCTTTTCGATTGTCTGCTTAGGGCAGGCTTCCGCACACCGCCCGCAGTGGAGACAGTGGTGCTGGTCAATGACCACCGGCTTCTTGGTAATGTCGATGCACTTCTGCGGACAGACAGAGTAGCACAGCTTACAGCCGATGCAGCTTTTGCCTACATAGTAACCCGGTGCTTCCTGTGTTGCTTTGCCAATGGTGAAGCTGTCCCGGACAATGTGCGCCGGAACACTGATGTCAAAATATTCGCCGTCCGCCTCATACAGGCAGAACACCTCTAGGGCACTGCGGGTATCGCCGGGATAGATGGACTGCATATAGGTGTTTTTCTTGAAAATCTCATCTAGTTTCTCGTTGCCGATATTTTTGATTTTTCCGCGCAGAGAAATCGAGACTTTTTCTCTGGTGGCGGACAGAGCAATGTAGCCCTGCGCCATGAGCTGGGTATAGAATGCTTTGCCCCTTGCAGTAAGGAAATACACCCCTTGTTTGTCATAGAGCATCATGTCGATCACACGGGTCTGGGGATGACCGTCTGCTCCGATGGTGGCAATGGTGGTGGAGTGGATACCTTCCACCAGCAGCTTCAAATAATCTTGCTTCGTCATAACATCAACGACCTTTCAGGACCGGCGCAAGCCGCTTGTACATCAGCATTGTCACGCTGCCAATGATAAGCCCTTTCAGAATATTGAAGGGTAAGGCGTTGAACAGTACGATGTCCAGCTTCGTGTGGATGAAGGGCAGGAATGTGCCGAAAGAGGCGATGAGTTGATCCAACGGCATAAAGGCTTCAAACAGAGGAAGCAGGATGAAGTAGTTCGCCAGTGCGGCGGCAATACCCATCACAAAGCTGGCGGTGACACAGGCAATCCATGCTGTTTTCTTGGTTTTGTGGCGTTTATAAATAGCTCCGGCAGCGACCACATAGGAAGCACCCATCAGAAAGTTGGCAATCTCTCCGATGCCTCCCGTGGAGGTGGTCATAAGTTGCAATGTGTTTTTGACAAGTTCAATGAGCAGACCGGAGAGAGGCCCGAAGGCAAATGCACCGATGAGTGCCGGAAAATCGGACAGATCCATCCTTGCAAAGGACGGAGACAGCGGCACAGGAAATTCCACAAAAGCAAGCACATATGCCATTGCAGAAAGCAGTGCGGTCATGGTGATGGTTCGGATATTGAGGGCGGCAGCTTTTTTCGACTGCTGCAGGATGATAGTGCGGTTCATAATGCTCCATTGAGAGGATATGTTTGGATTTGAAACAGCCCCACAGGACGGGTTTTCCTGCGGGGCTACTTCCTCATATCTTCTTTCATCCGGACTATACCGTCGGTTGCGGAGTTTCACCGCATCGGGCGCTTTTGCGCTTCGCAGACTTTACTGCCGATCAGGAATTTCACCTCGCCCCGAAGATGTTGAATTGAGAATGCTATTTAGAACTCGTAGGGAGGGTTGCCGGAGAAGTCTGCAATGATGCCGTGGGCATCCTCCAGATAGAACACCTCAAAGATGGGGTTGGCAGCCTCGCCGTACTGGCTCTTCACGATGGGGTTTGCGATGCACATCTCCTTGGCGGTCATGTTGTTTTCAAACACAGCCTTGCCATGCAGACGGATCCATGCGTACTCCGGGCTGGAAACGGAGATCTCGATATTGGGGTTTGCCTGCAGGTCCTTGTAAACATCCTTCTGGTTGTTGGTGCAGAACCACAGCTTGCCGTCCAGCTCACCGGCAAACATGAAGGGACGGCACTTGGCCTTGCCGTCACGGCCTACGGTGGCCAGATACTGCACTGGGTTTGCGTTCAGAAATTCTACGACTTTATTCATGGGATGTACCTCCATACATTGTTTTTTCTGACAGCTTTATTGTAATGTGCTTTGTGCGGCTTGTGAAGTACGCACAATATTGTGGTGTAGTTACCAAAAAGATACCATTGCGATGCTGCTTGCTTTTTTTGCTGTTGAAAGCTATAATGATGCCATAAAGCGGTTTGTGGTATCCGTGCATCCGGCACGATGACCACTTGAAATTCCCTTGGAGGTAATTATGGAAAAGGAAATCCTCAAAGAACTCCCGGCCTGCCCGGTGGAGACCACCCTGACCCTCATCAGCGATAAATGGAAGGTGCTGATCCTCCGGGATCTGATGCCGGGCACAAAGCGTTTTGGAGAACTGAAAAAGTCCATCGGCCATGTGACCCAGAAGGTTTTGACCGCTCAGCTGCGGCAGATGGAGGAAAGCGGATTGCTGACCCGGAAGGTCTATGCTGAAGTGCCGCCCCGGGTGGAATATACTCTGACCGAATTGGGATATAGTTTGAAACCGGTTCTGGATGCCATGCGGGCATGGGGCGAAGGGTATAAAAACAGGCTGGAAGGGAAGGCGGAATAAGCGTATTTGCTTGCACAGTTGTGATATGCATAAAACAGAAACAACTGCTAACCCGTATCAAAAGAAATACGAATCAGCAGTTGTTTGGTTCATTAGACTTGATCTTTTGGTCTGCCATGCTCACATCCCAGTGACAGATAGTGCGCAATCTTCCCACTCAGTACAAGCTGTGCATACTCCAACGGCTTATTGTACAGCAGCCAGTCCAGCTCTGCCCTCTGTGCTGGGGTATTGCCGTACTCGTCCTCGATGACGATGCAGTCGATGGCAATGGCAGAGCCGTCTGCAAACCGGGCTTCTACCCGGTTGGTGTCCATGTTGTAGCGGCAAGAAAGCAGTTTGTTCATAAGAAAAACTCCATGTTCTTCGCGTTTGCTTCTTCTGCGGTGAAAAGTTCCGGCTGTCCGTTTGCAGATCCATGAATTCGCTTTGTGATGCAGCCCTTTGCAGGTCTGCACCCGCCTACCACACAGCCGTTTCTACTGCCAAACCGGAACAACGCTCTTTTTGCTCTGCACAAAATCCTACATCATTTGGCGTAAAATTGGCGTATGGCGTGAAAATCGCTGGAAATTATCGCAAACAAAAAGCCTGAAACTTCTCGTAACATCAAGAAGTTTCAGGCTTTATTGGTTGCAAATTGGAAATTTACTGCTCAATCGGCTTCATCGTGGGGAGCTTGACTGGTGGTGATTTATAGCTGTTTACAAGTGTTCATAAGCCTTTATTTGTGCAAGATAAAAAGGTCTTATTTTTCGCAACTCTACGCAACTGTTTACAGCTATTCTCAAATTGGTGGTAAGTCAGTGGTAAGGCTGGTGGTAAACTTATTCGTCCTCGTGAGAGTGCCAACGCTTCAGGACTTCTTCCACCTGCCTAATAAGCTGCTCCTTGTTCGGCATATATAAGACGTACCGGGATGCAAAAATCTGATTCGACAAACCGCCCAGCGCATACTCGGCTGCTACGCTGTCCTTGTCAGTGCAGAGGATGATGCCGATAGGAGGATTATCTTCCGGGTCGTTGACCTCTGCGGCGTAGTAGTTCAGATACATATTGATTTGTCCGGCGGCTTCGGGCGTGAGCTTGGTGGTTTTCAACTCGATCAGCACATAGGCGTGTAAAATCTTATTGTAGAACACCATATCCACATAGTAGTGGGTGTTGTTCACTGTGACACGCTGCTGTGTGCCGACAAACATAAAGCCCCGGCCAAGTTCCAGCAAGAAATCTTCGATTTGTCGCACCAGTGCTGCTTCCAAATCGCTTTCAAGGAACGGCTTTTCTTCCGGCAGCCCCAAAAACTCGAATACATACGGGTCTTTGATGATGTCCTCCGGCTTTGTGTAGTCCACACCTTTTTCAGCCAATGCTAAAACTTGTTCCTTGTTGGCATCCCCACGAGACAAGAGCAACCGTTCAAACAGGGAACTTTCCATCTGGCGTCTTAATTCACGGACAGACCAGCCAGAATTGACCGCTTCTTTTTCGTAGAAGCTGCGCTTCTCCTTATCGGAAATGGATAACAGCTCACAGTAGTGCGACCAACTCAATTTTCCAGACACTGTCTGGAAAATTGGATAGCTGAGATAGAACTGCCGCATATTGTAAACATTCGAGCGCGAAAAGCCCTTGCCAAGCTCCTTTGTCAACGCCCTGGAAAGCTGCGATAAGGTCTTTTCACCATATGCAGCACGGATGCTGTCATTTTGTTCACAACGAACAACGACCTCACCAATCTTCCAATAAGTTGACAGCAGTTCCTGATTGACTTGCTGTGCTACATTTTTACGGGAAGCTTCCAGCAGAGAACGAATCTCACTCACTGCCGGAACAAGAACCTGTGCTACTGGGGCTGCAGATTTATTTTCCATCAGTCATTTTCCTCCTTTCCTTCAAATGTCGTGGTTGCAGATAAGAACTCTGCAAACTTGTCGATTTCCTTTTTCTTGAGATTTTTTGTGGCCTCGGTGTAGATGTTCATGGTGGTGGTAATATCGGCGTGGCCCAATACGTCTTGAATGACCTTCATGTTGATTCCAGCCTCGCAAAGACGGGTAGCACAGGTGTGACGCAGGGAATGACAGCTAAACTTCGGAAGCAGAACAAGTTTTTTCGGCTTGATTGTACCGCTTTCGCATTTTGCCAACTGTTCCTCGTTGCAGTCGCGGATGATACGGTCAATGCCTTTATTGATGGTGCTGTGATGCTGGCACTCGCCAAAACGGTTTACAAAAATAAAATCCGTATAGCCATCAATCGTCACCTTGCAGGAAATTCCAGTTTTCTTCTGATACTCTCGCTCTTGTACAAAAGCAGCCTTGACTTCCGGAGTCATAGGCACAATTCGGTTTCCAGCTTCCGTTTTGGGTGTATTGATTCCGTACAGACAACCTTTCTCCCGGTGGCTGTAATAAATCAACGTGTGATTTACACTGATTTCACCCGTATCAAGGTTGATGTCCTCCCAACGCAAACCCGTTGCCTCACCAGCACGGAGACCACATTCCACCATCACGGTAATGATGGGAAGCCAGTGATTGTACTTCTCGCTGTTTTTCAAGAAGTTCATCAACAGCTTCTGCTGGCCTGCGGTCAGAGCCTTGCGGCGTTCACTGTCCAGATTGTGCGTCTGTTTGAGTTCTTTCAACGCATTATCGGATGGATTGATACGGAGATATTCGTCCTCCACTGCAAAATCCAGCACCTGATGCAGCACGGTATGGATGTTCTCCACCGTTGCCACTTTCAAACGCTGTGAATCCACAAGGCCGTTGTAAAACCGCCGCACATCCGACTTTTTCAGGCTTCCGACCTTCCGCTTCCCAAACTCCGGGAATACGTACATCTTGTACATATACTCGTAATTGACCAGTGTATTGGCTTTCAGCCCCTTTTTCAGTTGCAGCCACTGCTCGTGAATGTCATTGATAGTCGCGTTCCGCGCTTCTGCACGGATTCCATCACTGCGGTCACGCTGAATCTCTGCTTCTTTCTCACGAAGTTCTTCCAGACTTTTGGCGTACACATTATTTCGCTTGCCGTTTTCACTGCGCCAGCGATATTCATACGTTCCGTTGCTGCGCTGATATTCACCTTCCTTTAGAACACGCTTCTTTGAGTCTTTTCTTCTTTCTGCCATCGTTATGTCCTCCATTGTTGGCAGAAAGCAACCTACAGCTTAATCATACCATACCGCCGAGGTGCTTTCAACTGCCGACTTCATTTTTATTGTCAAATCGAAAATAATCGGTCAAGGTGTTCATCCAGCCTGCGGCGTTTCAACAGCCGTTTCGTACCATTCCAGAGAACAAAGGTACAGTCTTTGGAATCGCTCATTTCACGCAGCTTGTTGATACCAATGCCGGAATAAGCTGCGGCTTCTTCCAGCGTCAGATTGCTTTTCTCCCAGATCGGAACTTGTCGGGACTTGGTCCCTCCATCTTGCTGATGCAAGACCGTTCCGTCGCTTAAAGTCCCCACCGGGGACTTCATTGCTTCGCAAACGCGAACTTCTTTCATAGGCAAAACCTCCGTGTTTTTGTTTGTAACCAACAGACTGTAACCACAACAGAAAACTTTTTCTGCAATGGTGTGCTGGCAATTTTCTGTATTTATTTTTTCTTATCAGTTACAGGTTACATGGTTACAAATAGGGAAATTATTTGGAATGATGCGACTTTGAGGCAGCTGTAAGATGTAACCAGACCTGTAACCAACAATGTAAAGCAGCCCTTCAAAACGGAAATCCCATCTGTTGGGCTTCTTTGTCTGTCAGTTCTACGAAACCATCTGCATCCACTTTTGCAGCGGTTACACGCTCCCAGCCTTTCTGCACGCCATATTTCGGGTAGCGTTTGGCTGCTTTATGGGCTATCCACCCCTTGATTTCGCCATTCGCAATTCCAGCAGTCATGATCTCACAGATGGCACGGGTTTCCCATTCCGCAGGAAGATTCAGGTTGCCCAGTGCTTCGGTGTAAAGTTGCTTGGAACATACCCGGTCACCCGTGTAATCTTCCAGAAACGCATAGATCATACCAGCCTGCGTATCTTCCTGCATGAAATCTTTCTGGCGAATCTGCAAGGCCTCCTGCATGGCAGGGCTGAATGTCAGCTTATAATCACCGCTGTTGTAAATTGTCATGGCTTCTGCCCAAAGCTGGTCGATATAGGCACGGGATTCCGCTTCGTTATCCAGAATATGTACTTCAGCCTGTGTTGCATCCACCGGGATGGGGATAAAGCGGCGGTTTCCCGTGCGGTCACGGGGCAGGAAGTCCTGTCGATTGGTCGTTCCTGCAAAGACACATTGCCGCAAACGATCTGCCGGGTGTGTTTCATACGGGATTTTGTAGGTTTCTTTCTGCTTGCTGAGAAAGCTCTTGATTTCCTCGATGCTTTTGGCATTGGCAGTCGCAATCATTTCCGACATTTCCATGATCCAGTGGCCTTGCAGCTTGCGGAACACATTATCATCGTCCATTCGCCGCAAATCATTCGAGAACCATTCATCTTTGATAGCAAGCAGCCGGAAGAAAGAGGATTTTCCTGCACCCTGCCCACCGACCAAGCAAAGCATCATTTCAAACTTGCAGCCGGGATGAAACACCCGTTTGATCGCTCCAAGCAGAAAAATCTTCAAGGCTTCTGCGGTAAGCTCATCTTCTGCCGCACCGAGAAAGCGATGCAAAGCGTGACTTATCCGCTCTGCGCCATCCCACTTCAAGTCATTCAAGTAGTCCCGGATAGGGTGATAATGATTTTCGTTGGCAACAATGCGAATTGCTGCAGACACCCGCTTTTCGCTGTACAGGCCGTATTTTTCCATTCGGCGCAGAATGTACATCATATCGGTGTCGGTCAGCGTAGGGCCGGAACGCTGCCAACCCATCGGCTTTACAATATCAATACGTTCACTCAGCAGATTCAGCCGGATGGAATCTGCAAGAACTGGGTCGTTCTGCAAAACGGTCACACAGTTTTGAATCGTGTTCTGAACACCGCCTTTTTCAGCCTGCGAGAGCATTTTGCGGATGTTGGAAATGGTCGATCTGGTATTTTCGGATTCGTTGGGCAATCTGTTGAACCTCCTTCTGATGTTCGGTGAGAAAATGTCGATTCTCTATCAGATATTGGATGTAATCAGTATAATGCAGGCTGGCAACAAAGCAGGGATGCAGTTCTTCCTCTGCTGACTTCGGCGCAAATCGTTTGCGCCAGTCACCCAGAATCGCGCTGCACTCGTACAATGTTTGGATTGGGTTTTGACCTTTATATTCCACAATTTTCGGATACTGTAGTGGAAAAACAGGATTCCCCGAAAGTCCAAAATCTGCGACCAGCTTTTCCGCCGCCTTCCGCAAGGACAGCTGAAACAGTTTTGCGGTGAAGTCGATTACATCACCATCCGCTCCACAGCCAAAACAGTGAAACCGGGAATCCACTTTCATGCTGGGATTGCGGTCTGCATGGAATGGACAGCAAATCATGCTGCTACGGTTGGGTTGAAAGCCATAGGCTTCTGCGGTCTGCCGGGTAGTGATATTCCGTTTTACGATTTCAAATAAATTGTTGTTCTTGAAAATTGACCTCCTTCTTATTTTCAAAAGTCCCTGCCGGATGGGAAAGCCCTGCACGGGCTTACGCATCCGGCAGGGTTCCGGGGTGCGGGGTGGAAGACCCTGCTGATTTACAGGCTCATATCGTAGCTGCGCTTCTTGGCTCGCGGCCGCTGTTCACGCTGCTGCAATTTTTCCATTTCAAGGATGCTGTCAACATTGGCAAGTACCGTCTGTATTTCTGTATTGCGTTCCTTAAAATAGTGGTATGTTTCATACCGTGCATCCTTTGTGCACATCAGAAGTTCTTTTTCTGCCCGGAGATCTTTCATCGAAGGGAATTTTTCGTCTAGGAAATCCCGCTTTAGAAATTGACGCGCTTCCTCGTATTTTGCAATTTCATCGAAGTGGGTTTGCCGAAAAATTTTCTTGTTAGGTGCTTTCAGAAATTCGCTATAAACAGATTTTGTAGAAAAATACTGACCCAAATGATGAATCTGCTCGTTGACCTTTTTCAGCTTGACTTCCGTGAGTTTCGCATCACTTCGAGCCGTCGCCATTTTTCGGTCAATACTCTCGGCAGCTTCATAAAGTTTTTCGTATGAATCATATCCGTGCTCTTGCACATAGAGAACGGTCTGCGCCATCTTCTGTAAATTTGAGATTTTGACTTTCTGGGCATAGGCATAGCTCTGCTGGGCTTTTACGCAATCCTGCAAATTTACAACCAGCCGGAGATTCGACTTGATGTACAGCGCATCCATAGGATCATTGACACGACACTGCTGCTTTTCTTTCTCGGCTGCGTTGCACTGAAAAAGCAGTAAAAGATGCTCACGGTCAAAACTGGTTCCCAGCGTTCTGGCAGAGATAAATTTCTCCCTGTCTGCTGGAAGGTAGCTGAATCGCCCTCGATGGTCTTTCACCAAAATGCCGTATTCCAGCTTTAAGAGGTTTTGGAAATCCATAAAAGATGCAGATCGTTTTGCTATATCGGTAATGGCATTTCGGATTTTTTCCTTCTCCGTTTCAAAAGTCGTCTTTGCTGGTGTGAACCCATCGCCAAGAAGTTCCAGATTGGTAAGGTCCAGATTAATCTGTCCGCGCCGTTTAGCGTAATATTCCTGCTCCGAAACTTTAGAGAGAGAGGGGGAAAGCAAATCGATCTGATTCAAGTTTTCCCTCATGCAAATATCCATCAGAGATTTCTGTAAATGTTTCAAGTAGTCTTTTGTCAGATGGTGCTTGTGCCCTGCCTTGCAGTCAATGGGTCGCTCCATAAAGGACTGCTTAGGTACATCCAGCTTTCGCAAACTGTTGATTACGATATGGACATGAATATTTCCGCTGCCATTGTGACCGTCCATGTGCGTACAGACCAATGCCTGATGCCCCGGAAAATTTGCTTTTGCGTATTCCAGTCCAAGCTCCTGTGCCCGTTTCCCCGTCAAGCAATTTTCTGTGCTGTCCCGTGGGTCAAAGCTGATGATGTAATGATGGCTTTTGATTTCATTCTTATTTTTGTTCTTCTGATATTCGCGGTTCAGCTGCTGGCAGGCCGCATCAAAGGAATAGGGTTCACAGTTCAGGCCGTCCAGATAAAACTCATCCCGCATAATACGATTTCCGTTTTGGTCAAGGATCGGAGTTTTCCGAAGTTCGTCATGCTTGAAAATCAGATATTCCAGCGCAGCACCATAGTTGGAGCTCTTACTTGCGATGTGCTTTAAGATTGCCATAATTCTTTCCTGCCATTTCTGCGACTTGCTCCCGCATTTCAAAAATACAGGAAATTGCATGGTTGATGTTTTCGAGCATAGCGCGCGACTGGATACCGCCGCTGTTGAAGAACGCCGCGATCTGGTTCAGATTATTCCCGATGGCGGCAAACTCCCGTGTGATGGCTTCAATTTCGTCCGGGTGGACATAGAACACATACGAGGTATTCACGCGGCCTTTCATCAGCATCTGCGCTGTAAATTCAGAGAGGGTCATTCCGGCATCTTCTGCCTGCCGATGTAAAAGTTCATGTACTACTTCTGTAACTCGTGCGGAGATTACTTTTGTCTTTACGATAGATTTCACTTTTTTCTTCGTTCTTGGCATGGGGTCTCCTTTCCAAAATCAAGAATTTGATTTTCCCGGCAGTGCATCTGCACTCCGGCTGTGACCTGCTGCAGCAGGCCACCAATGGGCAAAATCATGTGATTTTGCACGATGTGAGGGTATGGGGAGCGCAATCCCCATCAAGATGCCGCCGTGGAGAAACTGCCCGTAGGAGCGGTTTCGTATACAAAGGCGAATCTTGCTCTTAACCACTGTCCACTCTGTCCCAGCCCGTTCCTGCCCGATTTTCTCCGGCGTATTTTCCGGTAAGACGCGCAGAATGCACATTCAGTACCAGAGGTATCCTGCTGGGGTGGCTCATGCGATTTTCAAGGTGCGATGTAACTTTGTAAGGAATCGGGGAATTTCATCAGTGATACCGTAGTGAATTGGCTTACTTTTGAAAACACTTGCAACGGTGTACAAAGGGAACATAATAAAAAACTTAATAATGGACTGCCAATCTTACACAAAGTACCGCCCAAACGAGACTACGGGCGGTATTTTTGTATCATGGCGGAGAAAGGAGGAACTTTCCACGGGGGCTTGACTGAAAAGTTGAGCCCCTTTTTTCATGCCAAAAAACAGGAGGTAAATGCTTATGGCAGATGATAAAACCACAAAAACGCCGGAACAGCCGGTAACGGATAGCGGGCCGGGCAAGGAAACGCCTCCCGCTCCCCCAAAAGAGCCGGGGAAGGTTTCCGTTTCCCCGGAGCCGGAAAAAAAGACGGAACCAGAGGTAAAGAACCCACAGGTTTCTGTCTATAACTTCGCTGAAATTATGAAGGAAAAGAAAGTCGAGGAACGGGCGGCAGCTCCCGGCGTGGAAAAGCCTGACCCGGCAAAAGCGGAGAAACCGGAAAAGCAGCCGGAGGCTCCGAAAAAAGCAGAGGAAAAACCCAAAGAGCTGGAACAGCCGAAGCGCCGGGGCCGTCCCCCGAAAGCAAATAAGGACAAGGCCGCAGCCCCGAAGTCCAAAGCTCCCGCACAGAAACCGGAAAAGGCGGTCAAAAAGGAACCGGAGAAAAAAACGGCTCCAACGATACAGGCCGCTCCCGCTCCGAAAGGACCCGAAAAGCCAAAGGATGCTCCACGCCGGGGCAAGGAGCAGATCGTCTATATCAAGCTGAACGAGCTCCACGCCTTCAAGAACCATCCCTTTGAAGTCCGAGACGATGAAGAAATGCGGGCTATGGTGTCCAGCGTCAAGGACAAGGGCGTTACCCAGCCTGCTATCGTCCGTCCCCGTGAGGATGGCGGCTATGAGATCGTGTCCGGCCACCGCCGCCAGAAGGCCAGCGAGCTTGCCGGATATGCGGATATGCCCTGTATTGTTCGCAATCTGACGGACGATGAAGCCATCACGCAGATGGTCGAGGACAATCTCAACCAGCGTGAAGAAATCCTTCCTAGTGAGCGGGCCAAAGCCTTGAAAATGCAGCTTGAGGCCATCAAGCACCAGGGCTCCCGCACTTCGGGCCAGATTGACCCGAAGGACGCAGGAAAACGCTCCAACGAAATTGTAGCCGAGCGCAATAAGATGGCGGTCAAGCAGGTGCAGCGGTATATCCGGCTCAATGAGCTGGTTCCCGACCTGATGAAGCTGATGGATGAAAAAAAGCTGGGCTTTACTACGGCGGTGGAGCTTTCCTATATCGGCAAGAAGAACCAGAACTATATCGCCGTCGCCATTGACAGCCAGCAGTCCTCGCCTTCACAGGCGCAGGCAAAGCGTATGCGTGAGCTGGACGAAAAGAAGCTGCTCAACGGGGATGTGATCGACGGCATTATGATGGAGGACAAAAAGGAGGTAGACAAAGTGATTTTGACAGGTGCGGAACTGAGCAAGTATTTCGGCAAGGAAACTACGCCGAGGGAAATGAAGGACCAGATCATCAAGCTGCTGGACGACTGGAAGGGTCAGCAGAAGGAACACGAAAAGCCGGAGAAGAAAACCGAACAGGAAAAGTAAGCTAAAACTTCGGGTCAGCATGGTCCGAGGATTGCGGGGCTCTGCCCCGCGCCCCGAAGCTCTGGAGATATAAATTATTCCCCGTCGCCAGTTATTCCGTAGCATAGCCGGGAAAATCAGTCAAGGGCAGCGCCGCCGCAGGCGGTGCCGGAGGCACCCTTGACGGATTTCTCCCGGTTATGCTTTTTCCCGGTCAAGCGACGGGGATATAAATTCTCCAGAGCCGTTCCCCTTCCCGGGGGAAGGGGCGGAGGGGTTGGGCGAACTCTTGCTTTTCCCTAAACCAAAACAGAAATGGAGGCTCAACCAATGAAACGACCTTTAGCATACCTGACCGCCGCATGGAGCGGCGAGCCGGATGTTGATATGGAGCTGGCGGCCCACTACTGCCGTCTTGCTTATGAGGCGGGCTTTTCCCCGATCTGCCCGCTCTTGTATCTACCGCTGTTTTTGAATGACAGCGTTCCCGAGGAACACAAGGCCGGGATTGATATGCGCCGGGATATGCTGCGGCGCTCCCACACACTGATCGTCTGCGGCAGCGCTGTGGACGAGGATGTAAAAAATGATATTGCGGTTGCCGGGCGGCTGGGCATTGCGGCGACCACACTGGAAGGGGTGCTTGCCGTGAAGGGACACGGCACCCCGGGCCATGCCGGACATTAAGCTGGGAAGCCTTTTCGACGGGATTGGCGTGTTCCCTCTGGCTGCTTCCCGGTGCGGTATCCGTCCGGTATGGGCCAGTGAGATTGAAAAAGCGCCCATCTCCATAACCAAAAGGCACTTTCCCGACATGGTGCATTTGGGGGATATTACGAAGGTGGACGGCGGGAAAATCCCGCCGGTTCATGTAATTACCTTCGGTTCCCCCTGTCAGAACCTTTCTCTGATCGGCAACCGCTCCGGCCTTGCCGGGGCAAAATCAAGCCTGTTCTATCAGGCGTTTCGTATCATACAGGAAATGAGGGATGCTACTGATAACCTATATCCAGCTATCGCTGTTTGGGAAAACGTCATGGGAGCGTTTTCTACAAATGACCGGATGGACTTTAGAGCCGTCTTATCCGCCTTCTCGGACACCGAAGTTCCAATGCCTCCTTCGGGAAGATGGGGAAACGCCGGAATGGTGCGAGGGGGAACGCCTGATGTGTGCTGGCGACTCATGGACGCCCAGTATTGGGCAGGCTCCCGAAGGCTGGCACGAAGGCAGCGGATTTTCGTCGTGGCGGATTTTGGAGGCAGACGTGCCGCAGACATACTATTTAAGCCCCGTCCAATGCTCCCACTTCCTCCGCCTTGCGGAGAGGGCGGGTGGGCCGCCGCCGAAGGAGATCGAACAGCTTCTTTTGAAACAGGGCGGCAGATACCAGTCATCCACCCCTTTCAGTGCTTCCGTATGCGGGGAGCGGCAAAAAGGCAGGAAGAAACGGCCTTCCGAAACAGCTTCGGATTACCAACTGACCCTTTTCCCACTCTTTTAGCCAGTGATGTAACGCCCTTTGCCTTCTGGTATGAGGGCGACCCGAAGGGCGGCTGTATCCGTTTTCTGACGGAAACGGAAAGCGAACGGCTGATGGGGCTGCCAGAGGGCTGGACAAAGTACGGGGCGGACGGCGTGGAGATCCGGCCTCTGCAACGCTACAAGGCACTGGGAAACGCGATTGCCCTCCCTTGCGCCGATTACATTATGGCCGGGATTTATGAGGTGCTGGCTGACCGGGCCGGAAAGGGGGAATGAGCCCATGTTTGAAGCCTATATAACCAATACAGCCCTATACCCCTTAATGGGGATTGAGGTAGGGACAACGGTACATTTCCCCATGACGACACAGGAGTTGCAGGCCGCCCTTGCCAAAATCGGGATAGACGGGAAACGGTACAGCGAAGTGTTCTTTACCAGCTTTGACAGTGATGTGCTGGGGCTCTACGATTATCTCTACGAATGTGAGAACATCGACGAGCTGAACGAGCTGGGCCACGCCCTGCTGGAAGTACGGGATAAGGGCGGACTGGAAACCTTTGAAGCCGCTCTTGTCTTGGGAAACCACACAAGGAGCGTGAAGGATTTGATAAACCTGACGCAGAACCTTGACCTTTACCGCTTTTACCCGGATATTTCCGATGATGAAGGGTTGGGCCGTCTTTACGCCGACGAGCTTGGGACCATCGACATACCGGAGCACATTCAGAACTACTTCGATTATGAGGCATACGGGCGGGATGTGCGTATCAACGAGGGCGGCGTATTCGCTCCCGGTGGGTATGTGTCGGCAGTCCCGGAGGGCTTCAAGGAGTATTACCACGGGCCGCAGGACATTCCGCCGGAACACCGGATATTTGCCTATCCTGAAAAGGCCGAGCCTGTCCACTCCATTCTCGCTACACTCAAACGGTTTCAAGAAGCCCCACCCGCTCCGAAAAAGGACAAGGCGGGGCCTTCCCATGAAGAACGGTAAGACTTCGGGCCAGCATGGCCCGAAGAATAAAGGAGGTGCATACCATCAACTATTACCCTATCAATGAAGGAGCCGCCCGCCGGGCAAAAGAAATGAACAGCTTTTCCGACTACAAGGAAGGGAGCGCAACGGCGGAATACCGGGCAATGGTGGACAAGGCCGCCGCCATAGCGGAAAAGCAGAAATCCCGGGTGGACCCCATGTACCATGAGAAGATCGACCATCTGTTAGACACCTACGCCCGCAAGCTGGCCGAAAACATGAACCAGGGCTTTGCCATTGACGCAAGGGTTCCCTCTGTGATGATCACCGGACCTGCCAATTTCCCGGTGGGAAAGAAGGAAAAACAGAACCGGGCCCGGGACAGCAACATGGAGGAATGGCGGTATATTCAAGGGCTGCTGGATAAGATACGCAGTACCGGCATGGGCGGGATCAGCGCCGATGACCCGGCGGCCATTGAAAAGCTCCAGAAGAAGCTGGACGGGCTGGAACGCTCCCAGCTCATTATGAAGGAGGTCAACGCCTATTACCGCAAGCATGGCAAGCTGGATGGCTGTGCGCTGCTGTCGCCAGACCAGATTGAAAAGCTGAAAGCAAGCATGGCGTCAAGCTGGCGGAGCGACCCGAGGCCCTTTGAAAGCTACCAGCTTACTAACAACAATGCGGAGATCCGCCGGGTAAAGGCCCGTATCGAACAGCTTTCCAAACAGGCACAGCAGGAATTTTCCGGCTGGGAGTTCGACGGGGGCCGTGTGGAAATGAACCGGGAGGACAACCGCTTGCAGGTGTTCTTTGACGGAAAGCCTGACGCGGACACCCGGGCCGAGCTGAAAAGCAACGGTTTCCGCTGGGCTCCCAGCGTGGGCGCATGGCAGAGGCAGCTCACGGACAACGCCATCCGGGCGGCTGACCGCTTGGAATGTATCAAGCCGCTGTCCGGCGAAAAGCCTTCCCAGCTTCAAAAGAAGCCCTCTATCTTGCAAACCATGCGGGAACAGGACGAAAAAGTCCAGACGGAGCCGGAAAAGAAAGCTCCGTCCGGCAGGGATGCCGAGCGGTAAGCCTCGGGCCACATTGGCCCGAGGTTTTCTGTTCCCCGAGATTGTACGGGGGCCTCCCGGATAGCGGGAACCCCGACGGAAAGGAGGTTTTATGCAGGAAGAAGTAAACCAAAAAACGGTTGCCCTTTCGATCAGGACAACGAAGCTCACAGGAAAAGTGCTGGCTGCCGCTCTTGGCAAGGTGGTTCGGGCGCTGCAAAAGCACCACCGGAAGGCGCTGACCCCGCAGGGACGCCAGAGCGTGAAAAAGCTGATGAACCACTATGGCGGCAAAAGTGCCATGCCCTATGTGGGAGCTCCAAAGGATTTTGACCAGATCGCGAAGGAGTTCCATGTGGACTACGCTTTCCATAAAGTGAGCCCCGGTCATTACCTGCTGTTTTTCAAAGCCAATCAGGCGGACGCTATCACGGCGGCCTTCCAGAAGTACAGCGCAAAGGTGCTGAACAAAGAGCAGGACAAGGCTTCCATCCTCGGCCAGCTTCGGAAATTCACGGAGCAGATCAGGACACAGGCAAAGGAAAAGCAGCGGACCAGAGAGGCGGTGAAGGACGGACGTTGAGTGACAAGATCAGAAAATATGTGCTCCCAAACCTGCCATACCTCTTTGTGTTCTGGTTCTTCTCCAAAATCGGGACGGCCTACCGGATCGCCCCCGGCACAGACTTCGGGACAAAGCTCATGGGGATGCTCGATACCTTCCCCAAAGCCTTTGAAACCTACTGGCCGGGGCTTGGCGGTATTGACCTGCTGGTGGGCCTTGCCGGTGCGGCTGGGGTGTATCTGCTGATACAGTCAAAGATCAGGCAGGCGAAAAAATTCCGGCGGGATGCAGAGTACGGCACCGCCCGCTTTGGAACAAAGGAGGATATAAAGCCGTTTGTAGACCCTAAATTTCAGAACAATGTCATTCTGACCGGGACGGAGTTCCTGACCATGAACACCCGTCCGAAGATACCCGCCAATGCCCGGAACCTAAACGCCTGTGTCATCGGCTCGTCCGGTTCGGGTAAGACAAGGTTCTGGCTGACCCCGCAGCTCCTTCAAGCTCATTCCTCGTATGTGGTGGTAGACCCGAAGGGCGGCACCCTCGATCAGTGCGGGCGGTTCCTGCAACGGGAGAAATACAGGGTGCGGGTGTTCAACAGTATCGACTTTTCAAAATCCATGCACTATAATCCGCTGGCCTATATCAAGACGGAAAGCGATGTTTTGAAATTTGTTACCGCCCTGATTGCCAACACCAAAGGCGACGGCAAGGAGGGCGACGAGTTCTGGACTAAAGCTGAAACCCTCTTGTACTGCGCCCTTGTGTCCTACATCGTCTTTGAGGGGCCGGAGGAAGAACGCAACATGAATACGCTGGTGGAAATGATAAACAGCATGGAAGTCCGGGAGGATGACGAAACCTTCAAAAATGCGGTGGACTATATGTTTGACGGGCTGGAACGCCGCAGCCCCCAGCACTTCGCCGTGAGGCAGTATAAGAAATACAAGCTCGCCAGCGGTGATATATGCTCTAAGTGACTTCTTAATCATGGTTTTTGTCATGGTTAGTGAAGCAGTCACTTAGAGCATTTTTGTTTCAGGAGGTACAGCCATGAGAAATGAAAAAATTACCCCACTGTACGAGCGCCTGAGCCGGGACGATGAGTTACAGGGCGAGAGCAACTCCATATCCAACCAAAAACAGATGTTAGAGGATTTTGCCCGCCGGAATGGGCTGCCCAACCCTACGCACTTTACCGATGATGGTATCTCAGGCACCCGGTTTGACCGCCCCGGATTTTTGGCGATGATGGAGGAAGTGGAGGCAGGGCGTGTAGAGGCAATCGTCATCAAGGACATGAGCCGGTTAGGACGCGACTATCTAAAGGTCGGTCAGGTCATGGAGGTTTTGCGGCAGCGCGGCGTTCGGCTGATTGCGATCAATGATGGTGTGGACAGTCTGAAAGGCGATGACGATTTTACCCCGTTCCGCAACATCATGAATGAATTTTACGCCCGTGATACCAGTCGAAAAATCCGCTCTGTGTTTAAGTCAAAAGGCATGAGCGGCAAGCACCTGACCGGTACTGTGATTTACGGCTACTTGTGGGATGAAAAGCGGGAGCATTGGTTGGTAGATGAGGAAGCTTCCGAAGTGGTACGCCGTATCTTCTCCCTCACGCTGGAGGGATATGGGCCTTATCAGATCGCCTGCAAATTATCCTCAGACCGGATTGAAATTCCTGTCGTACACCTTGCCCGCTTCAACGAGGGTGTGAACCGTTCAAAGCCGGTCAAAGACCCCTATGGATGGGGATCATCTACCATCGTGAACATTTTGAAAAAACGAGAGTATTTAGGGCATACCATCAATTTCAAGACCCGCAAGCACTTTAAGGACAAGAAAAGCCACTATGTTTCTGAGGACGAATGGACGATCTTTGAGAATACCCATGAAGCCATTATCGACCAGCAGACCTTTGATTTGGCGCAGAAAATCCGCAGCAATGTACGGCGTTATCCAAATGGCTGGGGCGAAGCAGCTCCCCTCACAGGCTTGCTCTATTGTGCCGATTGCGGCGGCAAGATGTATGTCCACCGCACCAACAATGGCAAGCGGGTTTCTCAATATACCTGTTCCAATTATACCAAAGTTCCGTGTGGAACACTATGCCCTACACAACACCGTATCAATGAGAGTGCCGTTCTGACATTGGTTTCCGACACGCTCCGGGCTATTGCTGAATATTCCAAAAATGATCGGACGGAATTTATTCACACTGTTCAGGAGACGCAGGTTGCCCAACAGAGTGCCGATATAGCGAAAAAGCGCAGGCGTCTGGCCGCTGCTCAAAAGAGATCCGGAGAACTGGAAAAACTGATTTGCAAAATCTATGAGGACAACACCCTCGGCAAGCTGCCGGATGCACGATATAGGGCACTTGATGCACAGTATGCCAAAGAGCAGGACGCACTTGAGATTGAAATTGCAGAGCTGGAAAAGGCTGTTACCGGCTACGAGCAAAGCCAGAAATCAGCGGAGAAATTTATAGCCCTGATTGATAAGTACGAGAATTTTGACACTATGACAAACACCATGCTCAACGAGTTTGTAGAGAAAATCCTTGTCCACGAACGCGCCCGAAAAGGCAGCCAGGACACCACGCAGGAAATTGAAATCTACTTCAATTTTTTAGGGCGCTATATCCCACCATCCTTACAGCCGGTTCCTTTAACACCGGAGGAACAGGAAGAATTGCGAAAAAAAGAAGAACGCAAGGACAGGCTCCATCAGAACTATTTGAAACGAAAAGCCAGCGGCGCACAGAAACGGTATGAGGACAAAATCAAGGCGAAGAAAAAAGCGGAAATGGACGCTAAGAAAGCCCTAATCCGGGCTGAGGATATGAAAAAAGGTGTTTTTTCTACTGTCGGGCAGCTACCAAAAGAAGAACCGCGCAAAGGCAGCATAGCAGCCAGCGCAGCAGTCTAATCATCACGGAGCAAAGGAGAATGAATATGAGTAAGTTGACTTACATTCGTTGTGGAGATTATGATATACCCAACCTAAAACTTTCTGAACAGCCGGAAACTTCTATTGGCAAGTACGGCAGGATGCGAAAATCCTACCTGAAGGAACATCGCCCCATTCTCTACAACCATCTGCTGATGAGCGAGAAGCTGTATCCACACCTGTTAGAGATTGAGCGGACAGCACAGGGGCGTGTGGAAACCATGTTGCCTCACATGATGGAAGTTGCGGGTGTCACGGAGGAACTGAAAGCCTGTGACCCTATGCGCTGGGTGGGGCTGATGAACACATTAACGGCACAGATTGAGGAAATTTTAATCAGGGAACTGATTTGCAGATGAATGGGAGGTGCGGGAAATGCTGACCTTTGAAAAGGTTTTGAAAGTGTTTCAGGCATATCTGGATGATGACCCTCTGTATGAGGTGGTTCAGACCAGTCATGGTTATACATTGATGGCATGGGAACCCCACCGGAATGACTGGTACAGCGCAGAAATACAGAAAACCCCGGAGGATTTACGGAATGCTTTGTTGAGTACATACGCCAACTTTCTGGAAGATAAGATTACTGGAAATGACCGTGACCTGACTGTGACAGAAACCGGAGAAATCCAGCAGAGGTGCCGGGAACTTTTGGAAAAGTGCAGGGAAACATGATACAGAAACGCCAGAAGGAGGCCGCGATTATGCGTCCTCCTTCTGCTTCGCAGTCTGTTCCATTTTGAGCGCCCCGTCTATGGCACCTTCGATAATCGGCAGGTATTCTTCAGGGCAAAGCTTCAGCTTGTGGCTGACCCGTTGCCGCTGTTCGCTTTCTTCTCGCATAATCTCCGGGTTAAAATACCGTTCCACGGGAAGTCCGCAGACCTTAATCAACTGGATCATCACAGGCAGGCTCGGAATCGCACCTTGATTCTCAATGTTGGCAAGATACCGCCATTCAATCCCAACCATTTCTGCCAATGTTTTTCGTGCCAGACGCCTTGCCTCTCGTGCGGCTTTGACATCTGCACCGAAGGTTTCAAAACCGGGACAATCTTCAACTTTCGCCATATAGCATCACCCGGTTACATTGTATAATTCATACTTCGCCCGTGGAATGTTGTTATATGAATGTTGGTTGAAGTTTATAATTCATATTTCGTTCCTTGCATTGTTCGAGAAAGAGAACTATAATGTACTCTGTGGAGGTGCATAATGGATTATATGACACTAAAAGAGGCCGCCGAAAAATGGGGCGTGACACCTCGTAGAGTAAATTACTATTGCACTGCTGGGCGTATCCCCGGTGCTGTAAAAATGGCTGGTGTTTGGCTGATCCCAAAGAACGCAGAAAAGCCGATTGACGGAAGGACAAAACAAGGGAAGGAGTTGCACCATGAATAAAATCCTGATTATAGATGATGACAGAGAACTGTGCGCTTTGATTAAACGTAGCGTACAAGCAGAAAACATAGAAGCTGATTTTTGTAATACCGGAAAAGAGGGCTTACAAAAATTAAGAGAGCACGAATACCAGCTTGTGGTGCTGGATGTGATGATGCCCGGCATGGATGGTTTTGAAACGCTGGAAGAAATTCGCAAGGAGTACAGCTTACCAATTTTGATGTTCACATCTAAAAATGACAGCATTTCTAAAGTACGGGGCTTACGGGCCGGAGCGGACGATTATCTTACAAAACCGTTTGATATGGATGAACTGATTGCCCGTATTGCGTCTCTTATTCGCCGCTACACTCGCTTTAATCAGCAAGCTGGAGCCATACAAAAGCTAAATTTTGACGGATTGCAGATTGACCTTGAAAATCGTTCTGCTACTACATCAAACGGCACTTTTGAACTGCCCCCAAAGGAATTTGATTTGCTCCTGTACTGTGCAAAACATCAAGGGAAAATTTTGACCAAACAGCAGATTTATGAGGAAGTATGGGGCGAAGAATATTTCTATGATGACAGTAACATTATGGCGATTATCAGTCGGCTTCGTAAAAAATTAGAAGTCAATCCTTCAAGCCCAAAGTATATACAAACGGTCAAAGGGATTGGCTACCGGTTTAATAAGGAGGTGTAGTCAACATGGAAATTATCGTATTCTTGTCCATTGTGATTGCTGTTGTGGCTGTATTGACTTCCATCGTTCTCGTTCGGCGTGTAAAAAAACAAATAGCAGAAATGACCGATGTGCTGGTTGATGTAAAAAACGGAAATGGCAACCGGCGTATTCTATCTGCAACAAATGAACTGACAGCACCTCTTGCCTATGAAATCAATGAGATCGTTGTGGCCTATGAAAGCAGACTTTCAACTGTACGGCAGACAGAAGAAACCAACCGCCAGCTTATGACGAGCCTTTCCCATGACGTGCGAACGCCCCTTACTACTCTGCTTGGGTATCTTGACGCTACACACAAAGGACTGGTCACAGGAAAAGACCGGGATGATTATATTGAAACCGCCCGTCGGAAAGCCCATGATCTGAAAGAATACATTGATGTACTCTTTGACTGGTTCAAGTTAAATTCCAACGAGTTTGCTTTGGAGATTCAGAGCGTTGAGGTCGCAGAGCTGACAAGAAATATTCTGATCGACTGGATACCGATTTTTGAGGATAAACAGGTTGATTATGACATTGATATTCCTGAACAGCCCGTCCGGGTAAGATTGGATATGGATAGCTATATGAGGATCATCAATAACCTTATTCAAAATGTAATCGCTCATAGCCATGCGGACAAAATTAAAATTTCCCTATCGAAGAAGGAAAACAGCATGGAGCTGTTGCTGGCGGATAATGGAGTGGGCATTGAAAAAGAAGATTTGAAACACATATTTGAACGGCTTTATAAGTGTGATAAAGGACGCTCTGAAAAAGGCAGCGGACTTGGTCTTTCTATTGTCCATCAGCTTGTAGAAAAGATGGGTGGAAGCATAACAGTTGAAAGTTTTCCGGGAAAGGGAACTGAATTTGCGTTGCGTTTTCCTTTGGATATTTAAGCGGGTTCCCGTCCTTACGGCGGGAACTCTTGTCATTTTAGCCGAATTTCAAATTGCAAGGTTAATGCAAGGTTGCGGCAAGGTTAATGCAAGGTTGGCGTGATAGAATACCTTACAGAACAGGAGGTTTTGAATATGGATTCAAATTATATTATTGAAACAAAAAATCTGACAAAGCAATACGGCTCACAAAAGAGTGTGGCTGACTTAAATATCCATGTGAAGCGTGGGAGAATTTATGGTCTGTTGGGTAGAAACGGAGCCGGAAAAACCACAACTATGAAAATGCTGTTGGGTTTAACGAAGCCTACTTCCGGTGAGGTCAAAATCTGGGGAAAGTCTTTGCAAGGAAATGAAAAGAAGTTGCTGCCCCGCATTGGCAGTTTGATTGAGTCCCCTGGTTTTTATCCCAATCTGACCGGTACGGAGAACCTGCGTATCTTTGCTACCCTGCGTGGAGTACCAAACAATCATGCCATCAAAGACGCTCTGGATTTAGTCGGGCTACCTTACAAGGATAAAAAGCTGTTTTCGCAATACTCTCTTGGCATGAAGCAGCGGTTGGCGATTGCCCTTGCAGTCATGCACGATCCGGAGCTTTTGATTTTGGATGAGCCGATCAACGGCCTCGATCCCATCGGTATTGCAGAAGTGCGATCCTTTATCCGTGAGCTTTGCGACACAAGAGGAAAAACCATTTTAATCTCCAGTCACATTCTTTCGGAGATTTCCTTGCTGGCTGACGATATTGGAATTATTGACCACGGTGCATTGCTGGAAGAAGAAAGTCTTGCTGAGCTGGAGCAAAAAAGCAGTAAACATATCCGGTTCACGCTCTCTGATACTGCACAGGCGGCAAGAATTTTGGAACGCAATTTCCATGAAACCAATTTTTCCATACAAGACGACCACAATCTGCGTCTACACAATATGGAGCTACCCGTGGGGAAAATTGTAACTGTTTTTGTAGAAAACGGATTGGAGGTATCAGAAGCACATACCTGTGAAGAAAGTCTTGAAGATTACTTCAAGCGTGTGACAGGGGGCGAAGGAATTGCTTAAACTAATCAAATGCGAATTTTTGAAATTGAAACGGAAGCCATTGGTATTTATTTCCCTACTGCTTTCTGTTTTCATGCCATTGGCTTATGCTTTCTTTCTGGCAGATGTAAACACTGATGTGGATGCTGTAAATGGAGTGATGTCCAGCCTATTCCAGCTTAGTGCATATTTGCTTTTGATGCCGCTTCTTGTGATACTGGCTTCGAATCTGTTGTTTGAGGAACTTGATAATGACACACTGAAAAACCTTGTTACCGTACCGGTAAATAGAACCAAGCTGGTGCTGTCCAAGATGCTGGTTTTACTGTTGTTTGCCGTTGGCTTTATGGCAGTTGGAGGATTGGTAAATCTTGCGGTTTTGCTGTTTCAGGGCTGGGAGCCGGTTGGGTTTTGGATCTTGTTTGGCGTTGGGATAGAAGAAGGGCTGATTATGTGGGTAGGCGCACTTCCATGTATCCTGCTCGTTGTTCTTCTTAATAAAAACTATATCGTGTCGGTCGTGATTACCTTTTTCTATACGACTGCAAATTATATCCTTTCGATGAGCGATGCGTTCCTCACACAGCCTTTTGGTTTGAATATCGGAACCCTGTTTCCGGGACCGCTGGCTTTCCGCTGGACCTTCCAATTTTATGACCAAAGCCAGACCAGTGCGGAATTGGCAGACTTGTTGGAACGGATCAGTCCGTATTTTCTGAATGGTGTTCAGGTGTTCGGTGTGATTGTTGTGGAAGCCGTTGTATTTCTTGCGCTGATTGCGTTGGTTTACCGGCGCCAGGAAATCTAAGGGGGTGTAATTATGTGGGATTTATTAAAAGCAGAATTGCTCAAGCTACGCCGGTGCCAAATACTTTGGGTGGGGCTGGTGGCGCTTGCACTCTGTCCGTTGGTGCAATATGGGAGCCAGCTGATTGTGGAGGCGGAGTACCGAAATCCAAACTATGATTTTTCCACTCTGTTTGAGAATGTTGTCTGGGGCAATACGCAGATGTTTTTTCCGATTTCACTGGTGATGATTGGCAGCTGGCTGATTGACAGAGAATCCACCCATGATACGCTGAAAAACATCATGACAATTCCTGTTTCCATGCCGAAAATGCTGGGAGCTAAGCTCTTTTGGGTCGGGATTTTTGCAGTCCTGCTGGGAATATACAGCGTTGGCGTTACCTTGATTACTGGATTGACGGTTGGATTATCGGGACTGACAGTGGAAGTGTTTTTTCATGGAGGTACACAGATCGTGTTGGCAGCTCTGACGACCTATTTGGTCTGTATGCCGCTGATCTTGATTTTTGGGCAGATCCGAGGGGCATATCTGGGAGGTTCCATTCTGGCGTTTTTCCTTGGATATAGCATGCTGTTCTTCAAAGGCGGTATCCTTGCCAGCATCTATCCGTTTTCTGCTGCGCTGATTTTAGTGGGCTTTGACATGAGTGGATATGCCGGAACAACCACAGCCCCGAATCCTTTGCTGGCAGTCATTGGGGTTGGCATCATGGTTCTCTGGGCGGTGCTGTTGTTACTGATGTCCAGTAACAAAAAAGAAATAAAATCCCGTAAACAGGCAAATTCCAAGGGAAAAGGAAAGCGTGCTGTACGCAGGAAAGGAAGGTGATACCTGTGAAGAAAATAGTTCTATCATTATGCTTGATACTGTTGGGCGCTTCTGTGCTTTCCGGTTGTACAAAAGATGAAGTTCTCGATCAGTATAACAATATTGTTCAGTCTGCTGGTTCCATAGCACTTACCGGAAATTCATCCTTACAAGGTACGAAAGAAAAAGGAATTGATGATTATACAGGAAGCTATACAGCCAACTATGAGGATTTTTCAGATACAGAGTATTTGTTCGGCGGAACTTCCATAAAGCGTGAAGCGGGTAAGGATCTGTCTATTGACTGCGCGCTGGAGGTTACGGATGGAACTGCAAAAGTATTTTGGATTTCTGGAGCTGATGAAGAAGTCACTTTGCTTGAAACAACCGGAACATATAGTGATACAATTACACTCCCTGAAGGTGGAAACTATATCGGCATTGAATGTGAAAATTTCACTGGAAGCATTGAATTGAATATGGAGTAACATTCTGCCGGACGACGGCAAAAGAAAAAAAGCCGTCGTAAAGCAGACACATTTCCACGCGCCTATGAAGCGGCGGCTTTGATTTGCAGAGCCGCCGTTTCTTTTCGTTTATCCTAAACCAACGACGACCTAACACCGTGTAAATCCACGGCGGCACATAGGAGGATTGCCGCCGTGTCTATTTTTGCCTTTTTTCACAGTGCCCGTGATCTGCACCAGCTAAAAAAAGCCTGTTCCCAGCAGCGGAGCAATGCGGTCAGCAGTATGCACTATACCATGTAACTGAACAACAAAATATACTCTATTACGCTCGTATGGCTTTATGCCGTCCGGGCGCTTTTTTGTCCTTATGGAGCCGGAACATCGGGTCAGCATGGCCCGAACTTTATCCCCGGTGCCGCTCCCCGCCGCCTCATTCAGATTTACCCAAAAAATCTGAATGGAGGAAAGGCAGATGGAAGTTACCATCAATTATAACGGACAAGTTGTGGCCGTGGAGGTCACGCTGGAAGTCTATGAATTTCTTGACCGGGCCGATCACAAAACGGAGAACCTGTTTCATGAACAGCGGCGGCATTGGGATGGCCGGGAGTTTGACGAGTACATCATTACCACCGAGGGTGTAGGAGCCTACGGTGAAACGCCGGAAGAATACCTTTGCCGCATGGAAACGCTGCATGAGCTGATGGCGGTTCTGGACACCTGTACCGAGGCTCAGCGCCGCCGGTTCCTGCTCTATGCGCTTGACGGGCTGAGCCTTGCAGAGATCGGTGTGCTGTGCGGCTGCTCCAAAGTGGCTGTGTATCAAAGTGTGGAGGCGGTCAGAAAAAAATTTATAAATTTCTTTGAGAACAGGCTTAACGAATGACCTGTTTTCTGGCTACCAAGTGAAAGGGATCATTTCCCTTATCTCAGCGAGGGGCGGACAGCGGACGAGCTGCCCGCCTCTCCGATTTTCAGGAGGTAAGCCTATGAAAACAATCAATCTGCGGTGGATGTATCCCCACTACCGGCATGACGAGTTTGTGGATGTTACGGACGAGGTATGGGCAGCGATGTATCAGGCCCAGCGGGAGATGGAGAACTATGAGCGTCGGAAAGTCTACCACCGCGCCTACTACTCTCTGGACGCATACAGCTGGCTGGAAAATTACGCACTGGAACACAGCAGATCGCCGGAAGATATTTTGCTGGAACGAGAAGAAATGACCACCCGCCTGCACCTGATAGCAGCTCTGCTGGTGGCTCTGACTCATGCCACTCCGACACAGGCCCGCCGTGTTCACGCCTACTACATTGCCGGTATCAAGCAGCCGGAAATCTCCCGGAGAGAGGGCGTCCACAGCAGCAAGGTCAGCGTTTCCATCCGTCGGGGTCTGCGGAATATGCGCCGCTGCTATGATGACCTTTTTCAAACAGAGTGAGGGCGTGCCTATGCAGACCATCAATCTCAAACAATATTATCCATTTTGCAAAGAGGACATTTTTGTGGAGGTGTCCGATGAGATCGTCGAAGCGTTTCTTCTGGATAAGAGAGCCGAGGCCGCCAGAGAGCGCAAGATGTTCCGGTATAAGGCGTTTTATTCCCTCGATTGTAACGACGGAATCGAAAATGCCGCAATCGGCTGGGCACAGCCATCGCCGGAGGATCATCTGATAGAAAAAGAAGAATTAGCCGAATACGAAGAACTGATACGGCGATTGTATGAAGCCATTTCTTCCCTGCCGCCTATGCAGGCCCGCCGTGTCCACGCCCGCTATATGCTGGGTATGAAAGTGAAAGATATTGCCGCAATGGAGGGTATCACGCCATCACAGGCGGGAAAATCCATCCATGCCGCACTGCGGAGGCTGCGCCGGTACTTTGTGCGTCAGAAATGGACGGTCAATCTATGAGTATTTCCAAAGAAAAGAGGTGCATGACATGAACGAACAGAATACAGCCCAAACAAAAAGTGAGGAACAAGAGGAAGTTCTGAAGGAGATTCGGCAGCTTGAAAACCGAAAGAAGATTTTGGAGAACAAGCAGCGAAACGAAGAACGCAGGGTTCGCACCCGCCGCCTGATTGAGCGCGGAGCCATTTTGGAGGGGATTTTTCCGCTGGCTCCCAACCTTTCCGGCGCAGAGGTCAAAGCATTTCTAATTGCCCTGTCCCATCTTCCAGGGGCTGTGGAATTGACTGCAAACCTGCCAAAATCCGGGGACACGCCATAAGTCCCTTGTTTACAAGGGCGCACTTATACACCGTTGCCGGTGCTGTGCGCCCTGCCGGGGGGCGTTGCGTACTTCGTCCGCGATGGGAAGCTACGCTCCCCAAACCCCTTGTGCGCTCTGCGTAGCCGGACACCCGCTTTGCGTTTGTCCGGCTCCACAGAGCCTGTTATCCCTCACTGAAAGGAGGTGTTCCCCATAGATTTCTGTCATATCCCCGTCAGTATTATCAAGCGCAGTGCAGGCCGTTCAGCCGTTGCCGCAGCTGCTTACCGCAGCGGAACCAAGCTGACAAATGAATGGGACGG
Organism: Faecalibacterium sp. OF03-6AC; assembly: GCF_003478175.1. NCBI lineage: Bacteria > Bacillati > Bacillota > Clostridia > Eubacteriales > Oscillospiraceae > Faecalibacterium > Faecalibacterium sp. OF03-6AC. The sequence continues at coordinate 244,934 of NZ_QUEN01000002.1, forward strand.
AATGCCCCACGACTACACCCGGAAAGGCGGCATTGTCCATGCGGAGATCATGCTGCCTGCCCACGCCCCGCCGGAATTTGCAGACCGTTCTATCCTCTGGAACAGCGTGGAGCAAATTGAGAAAGCAAGGGACAGCCAGCTTGCCCGCGAGATCGAAGCAGCCCTGCCCCGTGAACTGTCCGGCGAACAGCAGCTTGCCCTTGTGCGTGCCTATGTGAAGGACAACTTTGTAGACAAAGGAATGTGCGCCGACTTTGCCATCCATGACAAGGGAACCGGCAATCCTCATGTCCATATCATGCTGACGCTCCGGCCTCTGAAAGAAAACGGGCAGTGGGGCGCCAAGTGCCGCAAGGCATACGATCTGGACGAAAATGGACAGCGTATCCCGGATGGGAAAGGCGGCTGGAAAAATCATCGGGAGGATACGACCGACTGGAACGATAAAGGAAATGTGGAGATTTGGCGGGCAGCGTGGGCGGCCTACACCAACCGGGCACTGGAATCTGCCGGTAGATCGGAGCGTATTGACCACCGCAGTTACAAGCGGCAGGGCATTGATAAAATCCCCTCTGTCCATCTGGGGCCAGCCGCCAGCCAAATGGAAAAGCGCGGTATCCGCACCGACAAGGGAGAAGTAAACCGGCAGATCGCCGCCGACAACAAACTGCTGAAAGAAATTAAAGCCCGCATTACCCGTCTTTATCGCTGGTCGAAAGACGAAGCGGAAAAACCACAAACACAGCAAAGCAGCTTGACCGCTTTGTGGGAGGCTCAGCAGCAGTTGAACACTCCCCGCACCCGCACCGGAAAAATCCGGGCTTTGCAGGAAAGCGCTGCACTATTCAGCTTTTTACAGGCAAATGGCATCCAGTCTATGCAGCAGCTTCATGAAAAAATCGCTGATATGAACAGCCGTTACTATGACCTGCGGGGAAAGATCGTCAAGGCTGAGCGCCGGATCGCCACTCTTACCGAACGCGGGGAGATGTGGGAACAGTACAACCAGTACAAGCCCATCCACAAACAGCTTGCCAAAGTAAAGCCGGAAAAGCGGGAACAGTTTGAGCAGCGCCACAGCCGGGAACTGATCCTGTATGACGCAGCAGCCCGGTATCTGAAAGAACTGAAAGACAGCGGCGAGGGGATCACCCCGAAGGCATGGCAGCGGGAGATCGACCAGCTGACCGCCGGAAAGCAGACGGACACGCTTGCCATGAAATCCATGAGGGAGGAGTTGAAAGCAGTGGAACGGCTCCGCAAAACCGCCGAGCAGCTGTCCCGACAGGAAAGGGACAAGTCTCACGACCGTGGGCCGGAGCGGTAAAGGCTACCGCGTTTTGGCGTACCCCTGTCAAGTGTGTCGCGTTTCACGACATACCTTTGCATACAGAAAAACCGCCGTACAGGTTTCCCCATACGGCGGCAGACTGTTTATTTGCCGAACAAGTCGCTGTGTGTGCCGGTGCGGGCCAGCGTCAGCACCAGAACATCATCCTCTATGCGATAGACAAGCAGCCAGTCCGGGAGAATATGACATTCCCGATGACCTGCCCAATCGCCGGACAGGTCATGGTCACGGTTCTTATCCGGCAGCGGTTCGCCCATTGCCAGCAATGCTACGACCTGCTCCAGCAGCTCAATCTTCAAGCCACGCTTTATGGCTCGTTTGTAGTCTTTTTTGAAACTGGTCGTGTACTTGACGGTATATTTGGTTTCTTTCATCTTTTCAGGTCAGCAAACAACTCGTCAAGGTCATTGTAGCCCTTTACAGACGGGTCTTTTGCAATCCTTTCCGCTTCCAGCATGGCAGCAACCGTTTCTTTGTTCGGCTGTTCCAGCCTTACCTCAAAGGGAATGCCGCCTTCACGAAGCGACTGACGCACAAAGATGTTAAACGCCGTAGTCAGGTTCATGCCAAGTTCAGTAAACAGTGCGTCCGCCTGCGCTTTCAAATCTGCGTCCATGCGGATACTGATGTTTGTGGTATTTCCAGCCATACGATCAACCCCTTTCTGCTGGCAATCATAGTATATGCCATTTGCACGAAGAAAACAATACTTTGCACGAATATTTAACAATAAATTCATTCAAGGAGGTTGCCGGCTTTATGAAAGAAATCATTTATGAAGAACAACAAGACTGAACCTATCCCTGTCATGGATTACCGCCAGTACCGCAGAGCGCGGAGGCTGGTGCATGAGTGCTGCAACTACATCGACGGAAACTGTATCGCTCTGGACGATGGGGAGGAATGTGTCTGTGTCCAGTCTATTTCCTACTCCCTGTTGTGCAGGTGGTTTCGGGCGGCGGTATTACCGCAGGATAAGGAACTGGAAACGGCACTGTTCCACCGGCTGAATGCTAAGAAATGTGCCGTATGCGGGGCGCTGTTTACTCCCGGCTCCAACCGAGCCAAATACTGCCCGGAATGTGCCGCGCGCATGAAGCGGATCAACGCCGCAAAGCGCAAGCGGAAACAACGAGAGAAATGTCACGCTTTAGGGGCTGAAAAACCCTTGTAAATCAAGGCTTTTTTCGAGGGTGTCAAAGGCAGGCTGATAGATTTATCCTCTGACCCCTAAAACGGCCTTAAAATGCGTACAGAATCCCAAGAGAACCCCAAAGGAGGAACCCTATGTCAGACAATCGAAAATATTATTACCTGAAACTCAAAGAAAACTATTTTGATGATGATTCCATCGTGCTGCTGGAAAGTATGCAGGACGGTGTGCTGTATTCCAACATTCTGCTCAAGCTGTATCTGAAATCGCTGAAACATGGCGGGCGGCTCCAGCTTGACGAGGACATCCCTTACACGGCGCAGATGATCGCCACCATTACCCGCCAGCAGATCGGCACTGTGGAGAGAGCCTTGCAGATCTTTTTGAAGCTGGGTCTTGTGGAAGTGCTGGACAGCGGCACATTCTACATGAGCAACATCGAACTTTTAATCGGCCAGTCCTCTACCGAGGCCGAGCGAAAGCGGGCTGCAAGGCTTCAAAATAAGGCTCTTTCTGCGCTACGGACAAGTGGCGGACATTTGTCCGACATTCGTCCACCAGAGATAGAGATAGAGTTAGAGAAAGAGATAGAGAAAGAGATAGAGATAGAGAAAGAGATAGAGATAAAGAGAGAGATAGAGAAGGTACGCCCCGCCCACACCTATGGCCGTTACCAGAATGTTTTCCTGACGGATGAAGAACTGGCAGACTTGCAGTCCAGCTTTCCTGCTGTATGGGAACAGTACATTGAAAAGCTGTCCGAGTACATGGCTTCTACCGGCAAGCGTTATCAGAGCCATGCAGCAACCATCCGGCGCTGGGCTGGTGAGGACGCTAAAAAAACTGTCACACCCTCACGCAACCGGGATTACAGCGTAAAGGAGGATGAAACTGTATGATTGAGATTACCGCAGAAATCCGGGCGTTCATCGACAAGGCAGCTGCCGGTGTGGAATTGGCTGAGGACGAGTATATAGACCCGTCAGATGGTCTCATTCACTGTAAGAAATGCGGCGGCCAGAGGCAGACCGTTGTGCCATGCTTTGGGAAATCCGGCTACTTTATGCCGCGTTGCATCTGCCAGTGCCAGCGGGAGGCTGAGGAGCAGCGCAAGGCTGCTGAAGAACGGCAACGCCGTATGGAGCGTATCAAACGCCGAAAGGCACAGGGCTTGCAAGACCGTTATCTGTACGACTACACCTTTGCCAACGACAACGGCCAAAATCCTCTGATAGACAAGGCCCGCGCCTATGTGGAGAACTGGAAGGAGGCATGCCGAAACAACACCGGCCTGCTGCTGTTCGGGGATGTGGGAACCGGCAAGTCTTTCTTCGCCGGATGTATCGCCAATGCTCTACTTGACCAAGATGTGCCGGTGCTGATGACGAACTTTCCCACCATTCTGAACCGCCTGACCGGGATGTTCTCTGAGGACAGGTCGGAGTTTATTGCCAGCTTTGATGAGTACGACCTGCTTATCATTGACGATTTGGGTGTAGAGCGCAGTACCGAATATGCTATGGAGCAGATGTTTTTCGTCATCGACAGCCGCTACCGCAGCCGCAGGCCCATGATTATCACAACAAACTTGAAACTGTCCGAGCTGAAAAACCCGCCTGATCTGGCCCACGCCCGTATCTATGACCGTATTCTGGAACGGTGTGCGCCGATTCTTTTTAACGGGAAGAATTTCCGGGAAGAAAATGCCGGTGCTACCCGACAGACAGCAAAAGACATTGTAAACAGTAAGCAAGACTGATTTTTTACCGGGCGGCACAGACCCGTTCGGAGAAAGGAGCGCCATGAACAGAGAACCCCGTACTATGCAGGTGGCAGACGCCGCTACTGCGTCCAGAGCGCCGGAAAACACGCCAGCGATGGTAAAGAAAATCGGCAAGACAACCTACAAGGTTCATGTCCATTTCAGCAATACCAGCACAGAAACCATGAGCGATAAAATCAAGCGTATGCTCAAAAATGAAATTCAGCAGATGTGACAGACTGATAAACGAAGCCGCCTTGTGCTAAACTGATGATGGTACGCACCAAAATTTTTGTCAAGGAGGACACGAAAATGCTTTACACAGAAAAAGAGAAGCATGAAATTGAACGAGTAAAGGAGGTCTTTGCGGAACATCTGCGGCAAAGCCCTGATTTTGAACTGTTCTGGTCGGACAAGGTAGGCTATGTCTGGCTGGCGATTGGCGTAAATCCAGTCTATGTGGATACCGGTATCAGAATCGAATCTGCCGCCGATCTCTGTTACAGGTGTTTGGACGATGTAGCTACGGATGTTTTATATATGACGGGCAACGATCACGCGCTGGAAGCAGCCGATCCGCTGGAATTGGCCGAAATCAAGCGGCGCTGGGAACCATATATCAACCAGCTGCCGGAATATGCGTATATCTGCGACGATTTACTAAGTGGACGCCAATAATTCACATGCAAACGTGCCAGAAGCAATAAAATGCTTCTGGCACGTTGTTACGAATTTTAGAGCTTTCTATGGTTTCGATACTCTATTATTCCCCAAAACAGTCCGAGAATAAACAGCGTGACCACAATAATAAAGCTGTATTTGAATGGTACACCAAAATGTGCTTCTATGACATCAAGAGTTCCGATAGCACTGAGTAAAGAAATAATGTATAGCAGAACATTCAAAATCGCAGAGTTTCTGCTTTTCTTTAGTTCATTTTGTGCAGTCAAATAGGATATTTTTAGGTGAAGAGCTTCTGCATGTTTTTTGTAAGGCTCGCTTTCCTTAATGTAGTTCAATAAATTATGAGTTTCAATTGGAAGATTAGGAGAGCAAAAAAGATTCTGCAAGTAAATATCATTTCGTACCGACCGCCGAAGATCTGTTTCATTTTCAAGGTTAGAGTTTTGAAAAATATGAATATAGAGTTTTAGCGATTCCAATATAATGGCCGAATATAAAATTGGTTGAAAGTTATCACAATCAAAGTCAGAAACTACACTACAACCAGCTTGTGGATAATATTGGTATATTTCCACTGTACTAATGTCCTTAATTGGTTCAGCAGGCGCTTTCGTATCAATGAGTTTGCAAAAGTAATCTGAAATATTTTCAATATTATTCGAAAAGACCAATGTGTCATGCACAAAGAAATATTCTTGGGAACGATAACACTTATTTGTCAATTCCCAGATAAACTCAGAAATATTTTCATATATTATTTCAGAAATTTTCATTCCTGCCTCGACAGGTTTCTCTTCATCAAAGAATTGATATTTCTCCACAGACAGTAGGTTGTAGTTTTCTGCTTTTGCCCCGACATCATCTTTGGCAAGTGGTTTTCCTGTTTTGTAGTTTATGACTTCAAAAACAATGAACAAAACACTGTTCATCATAAAGGCACCGGCATCAATTTGATACATCTGACCATTTATCCAAACTAAAAATGGCTCTAGCCAGAAAGTAAATTCGATTTTGAAATATCGTTCATCAACTAAGATAGATTGTGCGTGCCTAAGATTGATATAGAAACCGGAATCTTTCAAAGAGTCACTTGCATTATTTTCTTTTTCAGCTGAATCTTTTGATTTGAAGGAAAATGTAGTCGCTTGATGTACATAATCATATTGGGCCGTTACCTCCATTTTCCCATCAACAGAAGTAATAGTCTCGTCTGTTGCCACGAAAGAAAGATGATGCTTTTCCAGTAAGGATTGCATCTGCTTCTTTTTGTGCGGGATAACATTACGAAGTTTTCGTAAAAACCAGTTTGTCGCTTTATACTGTGTCGAATTATATGCGCTTAAAAATAAAACAGTATCATCCACTTGCAATGACCTCCGATCTCGTCAGTAAAATTTATATTATTAATTATACAGCCAAATGACATACACAACAAGCATAGTGCAACAGATAATACTGTTGCTTATTTTTTTGATAAAAAGTCCTTGACAACTCGTTTCGGGCAAGACAGCCAAAAGCATTTTGATTTCCTGCGGTGCAAGGCTGGCTCCCTTTGATATTCCCCAACTTCGGGAGATCATGTCTTATGACGAGCTGGAGCTGGATAAGCTGGGGGATGAAAAATCGGCGCTGTTCTTTCTTATCAGCGACACGGACACCACCTACAATTTTTTGGTTGCCCTCGCTTTTTCGCAGATGTTCAACCTTCTGTGTGAACGGGCTGACAACACCTATGGCGGGCGTCTGCCCTACCATGTGCGGGTGCTGTGGGACGAGGCAGCCAATACCGGACAGGTGCCGGGGCTGGAAAAGATCGTGGCCGTCATCCGCTCCCGTGAGATCAGCCTGACGCTTTTTTATCAGGCAATGAGCCAGTGCAAGGCATTGTACAAAGACCATTCCGAAACCATCATGGGCAACATGGACAGTATCGTATTCCTCGGAGGCCGGGAGGCTTCCACCCTAAAGGATATTTCGGAAAACTGGCTGGGCAAGGCCACCATCTCTATGCAGACCGAGGGCCGAAGCCGTGGACAGTCTGAAAGTTACAGCCAGAATATGCAGCGGCTTGGCCGGGAGCTGATGACCACCAGCGAGATCACCACCATGCCCGGGGATAAATGTATCTTGCAGCTTAGGGGGCTCCCGCCCTTCCTGTCCCCGAAGTATGACTTGAAAAAGCACCCGAATTACAAGTACACAGCCGAATTTGATAAAAAGAAAAACGCCTTCCGCTTGGAAAGCCTGTTCCGCCACCGGCCATTGAGACTAAAGCCAGAGGACGAATACACGGTGTACGAAGTGGACGGCTCTGACACGGACGAAGAAGCTGACCTGTTGAACTTCGATGATCTGGACAGCGACGAGTTTGTGTAACTTCGGGCCATGATGACCCGAAGCGCCGCCGATGTGGGCGGCTTTTTTTGTACCCAAAACCATCAAACAAAATGGAGGAACGTATATGGAATTTTTCAATCAGGCAATCGACATTCTCAAAATTCTGGTCATGGCTCTTGGCGCCGGTCTGGCGGTATGGGGCGTCATCAACCTTCTGGAAGGTTACGGGTCGGACAACCCTGCGGCAAATGCTCATGTACGGTAGAGAAGCACAAAGCAAAACAAAGACAGCCAGCCCTGCCACTATTCCGAAGTCAGGGGAACGCAATAGAAAAATTCATAGCTGTGTGCTATACTTAATTAGCATTTGAACATATCAAGCTGACACAGCAATCTCTTTGCTTGCCGTTAATGCGCGTCTACCAATAGTCCGCAGAAAGCAAGAGTATCGTAAAGGTATAAAAATTTCAAACTTCTTTGTAACGAAATTCCGATTTCTCCGTCTAACCTATGAAGCTGAAGGAGGTGATGACAAGTATGGACTATGAAAAGCTCTATAAAGCCTACTATTTACAGGTATACTCGTATACTATTTCTCTTGCCAAAAATCGTGAGATAGCAGAGGAAATCACGCAGAACACATTCTATAAGGCTGTTTCTACAACATCACAATTCAAAGGTAAGTCAGATGAATTGACATGGCTCTGCTCCATAGCAAAAAATCTTTACCATGATGAAATGCGAAGCCGTCAGCGAGTAGCTGATGTGAGTGAAATCAATGACTTGCCATCAAATGAAAATGTTGAGAACTCAGTTGCAGATTCTGACATGGCGTTCCGCATACACCTCGTTCTTCACCGTTTGGAAGAACCATACAAAGAAGTCTTTCAGCTTCGCGTATTCGGGGAACTATCTTTTTCACAAATCGCTGCAATTTTTGGAAAAACAGAATCATGGGCGAGAGTTACTTATCATCGTGCAAAGCTAAAAATTCAAGAAAGGATGGATGAAAAGCATGAGTAAACAATGCGATATTGTTCGAGATATTCTTCCGCTGTATGTTGACGGTGCTTGCAGCGAAGCAAGCGCAGAGATGGTAAAAGAGCATTTGAACGCCTGTGCTGACTGTAACGCAATTTATCAGAAATTGCTTTCTCACACGAACGAAGATGTTCTTCACGAAGAAAGCGAAAGCGTTATTATGCGCCATGAGGCAAAAGAAAAGCAGAGAGGCAAAAAAAAGATAACGATTGCTGTTCTCGTTTCCATCGCTCTTTGTATCATTGCAATTTTTGCAGCTCTCTTTCTGTTACCTATAAACATTGCTTATGAGCCTGTCAAAATCGACTTCCCATTTGAGGTTGAAGATGTCGAAAGCGTTGAAATGTACCACTATGACGAAGTGCCTGCATCAGCAGAAAAGAAAGTAGTTGTTGCTGAAAATGATATAAAGACCCTGTATGATAAGTTCAAGGGCTTATCCTTAAAAGACAAAACAACTGAGGAAACTGCCGGAGCAGCTGTGACCAGCTTTAGATTTAACCTCTCAGATGGAACAAGCTACGATTTGATTTACGCCTGCTATGGAGTTAAAAACGGCGAATTGAAGTCAGCAGCAGGCGGTTTTAAGTATTTCACAAGTGCGGATATCGGCTCTTATTGGAACAATTTGAATACGGAACTTGAAGCAATTCCTATCAATGAGAGTGAATTGCCGTGAGCAGATAGCAAACCCAGCCGAGCCTGTCAACGGTCAAGATGAACGGCGGAAATGCGCCGCTGTTGACAGCCCCGCCCGTCTTTGCTGTTCGGTAATCAAGAGGGCGACAGCACAAGATGCTGCCGCCCTCTGCCATTATTCAGAAAGGGGGATTTTCCATGACCGAACACGAAAAGTATCAAGAACATATCCGGCATACACACGATGCCTTTTGCAAGACTGTTATTCGCCACGCTGCCATAGACGCAGCCCGGAGCATACGGAGCCGCCGCAAGCGGGAAATCTCGCTTGAATATCTGATAGAAGAAAAACACTATCCATTCAGTACCACAGATAAATACTTTGCGGAGCAATCCGGCATGACCAGCTATCCGCTTTTCGTCTGTGGTCAGATGGTGCTTTTGGAAAGCCCAGAGCTTGCCGCAGCCCTGTCCGCACTATCACAGATGGAACAGGAAATCATTTTCTTGTACTACTTCCAACGATTGACGCATAGGGAGATTGGACGGAGATATGGACGGGCTGGCAACACAACCGGGCGGCGTATTCAGATGATTTTACGGCGGCTACGGGCAGAGTTGGAGGGTTTGTCCTATGAGCCAGCTACTTCCCTATGAGACAATCGTTAAGGCAAGCGAGGGCGACCCGGAAGCTGTTGCCGCCGTCCTATCCCATTATGCGGGATATATCCGCTCTTGTGCGAAAATGGACGGACAGATTAACATGGATATGCAGGAGCATATCGTCAGGCAACTGATAGAAAGCCTGTTGAAGTTCCACTTTGACCGCTAAACAGAAAAGTTGTATAATTAGAGCCTAACAAATTAAACTTCAATGAGGGTAGAGCAAATGGAACAGATTATCAATTATAGAGACATACCCACAGATAAAAGGATTGACATATTAAATGCTCTTGAGCGAATAGGTTTTTTTCCGGCATACGGCGGCGTGAAAACAATGCAGCAAATTATGGAAAAGTCAGTTCCAGGTTCAGGCCCACAATTCTATTTCGTTTTCCGTGAAAATGAGTTGATAGGGTACAATTTTCTCATTGGGGACACTAAGAAATATAAAGCGTTCCCATGGCTTGCTATTAGCAATATGGATGAGCAGAAGTTGACTGTTTGTGAAGAAATGATGAAAATACAAATTGCCTTTTTTGAAAAACTCGGAATGCAAAAGATAGCAGATCATTGCGTTAGGATTATGGAAGATTACAGAAAAGGAATTGGAAAGCAGAAAGAAAGCGATTGCAGATAAATTCCATTTGAAAAACGGCTGACAATTTAATACCGCCGCCCATCACAGCGGCAGATAAGCAGTAAATCTTGAAAAGGTTTACTGCTTTTTTTGCGCCCATTTTCAAAAATCTTTGGCAAACCACACCGCCGGATTGTTGTAGGGAGCAGACAGGGAAAATAAAAAAATTTTTGCTGCGTTTGCCAAAACGCCCCCTTTTCACCGTTGTAGTGGTGAACAGCGGGCAGAACACGCCGCCGCAATCGCTATATTGGTGGAGCAAGCCAGTATATCCGCAAACCAGAGCCGCCGAGGAAAGCGGTAGTTTTTTAGAGCAAGATTCTACCACGGTGCCAAAATCCGCATATCTGCGGTTTTGCCCCTTTGGTAAATCTTGTTGGGGAGTGCCTTCCCCAAACCCTGCTCATGCGCCCTGTCGGGCGAGAAAGGAGGTCAACGCTTGAAGAAAAAATACAACACACCCCACCGCTGCCATGTGGTCAAAACCCGCATGACCGAGGAAGAATACGCCGACTTTACCGAGCGGCTGAAACACTATGACATGAGCCAAGCCGAATTTATCCGGCAAGCCATTACACGGGCGACCATTCGCCCCATTGTTACCGTTTCCCCGGTCAATGATGAACTGTTGTCCGCCGTTGGCAGGCTGACCGCCGAATACGGAAAAATCGGTGGCAACCTCAATCAGATTGCCCGCGCCCTCAACGAGTACGGCACACCATACAACGCCCTGTCCGTTGAAGTCCGCGCCGCCATTTCTGACCTTGCTGCCTTGAAGTTTGAAGTCCTGCGAAAGGTAGGTGACGCTGTTGGCAACATTCAAACATATCAGCTCTAAAAATGCGGATTATGGCGCAGCCGAGCAGTACCTCACCTTTGAACATGACGAGTTTACCATGAAGCCCACCCTTGATGAAAACGGGCGGCTCATGCTCAGGGAGGACTATCGAATAGCCACGCTGAACTGCGGCGACGAGGATTTTGCCGTTGCCTGTATGCGCTCCAATCTCCGCTATGGGAAGAACCAGAAGCGGGAAGATGTAAAAAGCCACCACTACATTATCAGCTTTGACCCACGGGACGCGGTGGACAACGGTTTGACCGTAGACCGGGCGCAGGCGTTGGGCGAGGAATTTTGCCGGAAGCAGTTTCCCGGACACCAAGCCATTGTCTGCACCCACCCGGACGGACACAACCACAGCGGCAATATCCATGTGCATATCGTTATCAATTCTCTGCGGATAGAGGAAGTTCCGTTCCTGCCTTACATGGACAGACTGGCAGACACCCGCACCGGGTGCAAACACCGCTGCACAGACGCGGCGATGGAATACTTCAAAGCCGAAGTCATGGAGCTGTGCCACCGGGAAAATCTCTATCAAATCGACCTTTTGCATGGCAGCAAAAACCGCATTACCGAGCGTGAGTATTGGGCGCAGCGGAAAGGGCAGGCAAAGCTGGACAAGGAAGCTGCTGCCTTGCCAGCCGAGGAGCAGCCAGCCAAGCCCACGAAGTTTGAAACAGACAAGGAAAAATTGCGGCAGACCATACGCACCGCGCTGTCCTCTGCCGCAAGCTATGGCGAGTTCGCCGCCGTTCTCTTGCAACAGGGCGTGACTGTCAAGGAGAGCCGAGGGCGGCTATCCTACCTCACGCCGGACAGGACAAAGCCCATTACCGCCCGCAAGCTGGGAGATGATTTTGACCGCGCTGCCGTTCTTGCCCTTTTGGAACAGAACGCCCACAGAGCCGCCGAGCAGACCGCAACCGTACCCGAATACCCCCGCAACATAAGGGAGCGTTTGCAGGGTAAAAAAGCTGTCCAAACCACCCCGGAAAAGGACGGTATTCAGCGCATGGTTGACCGGGCGGCAAAACGAGCGGAGGGAAAAGGCGTGGGCTATGACCGCTGGGCGGCAGTCCACAATCTGAAACAAATGGCGGCTACCGTTGCCGCCTACGGGCAGTACGGCTATTCGCCGGAGGAGCTGAACGCAGCCCTTGTATCCACCAATGCGGATTTACAGGACAGCACCGCCAAGCTGAAAGCCCTGGACGCTGCTATCCGGGAGAAAAAGGAGCTTCAGACACAGGTGCTTGCCTATGCCAAGACCAAGCCTGCCCGTGACGGTCTGAAAGCGCAGAAAACGGAAAAAGCCCGCAGCGCCTACCGGGAACGGCACGAAAGCGATTTTATCATAGCGGACGCAGCCACCCGTTATTTTCGGGCGCATGGCGTTTCCAAGCTGCCAAGCCATAAAGCCCTGCAAGCGGAAATCGAGCAGCTTACCGCCGAAAAGAACGCCCATTACAACGAATACCGGGAGAAAAAAGCCCGTGTCAAGGAGCTGCATACCGTGAAAAGCAATCTTTCTCAAATCCTGCAAGGCGAGAAAGACAGAGAGAAAAAGCACAAACATGAGCGTTAAAAACCGCCCCGAAACGATACCAAAACGGGGATATGCCCTGCACCCTATCCGCAATACTGCCCACCTTTGAAACGGGGCGCACAGCGCAGGAAATCCCCGAAAATGACACCGAGAAACTACATTTTTACCGACCTATCCGCTTATACCAGCGGAAACGGCAGAAAGGAGCGAGAAATGCCACGCATGAGCAAAAAGCGGCGGTTGGAATGGAGCTTTTTCCTCAACCACCGAAACCGTATTACCTACAATGACCTTTGCCGGGGCTGCACACACGGCTGCAAGCAGAGCTTCCGGGCGATTATCGTCCTCTGCCCCCGGTATTTCTCTAAGAGATGGAAACACAGGGAGGACACCGCCAATGGCAGATAACCGCAAATATTACTACCTCAAACTGAAAGAAAACTTCTTCGACAGCGATTCCATTGTGCTGTTGGAGGACATGAAAGACGGGATTTTGTATTCCAATATCCTCTTGAAGCTGTACTTAAAATCGCTGAAAAATGGCGGCAGATTGCAGCTTGACGAGCATATCCCCTATACCGCCCAGATGATAGCCACGCTGACCCGTCACCAAATCGGGACGGTGGAACGGGCATTAGCCATCTTCCAGCAGTTAGGGCTTGTGGAGCAGCTTGACTGCGGGCTGCTTTATATGACCGACATTGAGCTGATGATTGGTCAATCCTCTACCGAAGCGGAACGGAAACGCGCCGCAAGGCTTGAAAATAAGGCACTTTTGCCGCCGCGGACAAATGGCGGACATTTGTCCGACATTCGTCCACCAGAGATAGAGATAAAGAAAGAGATAGATATAGAGTTAGAAAAAGAGGGAGAGTTAAAGGGACAAGCCCTCGCCCGCAGCTATGGCAGATATGAGAATGTATTTCTGACTGATACGGAGCTTTCCGAACTGCAAGCGGAGCTGCCCGAAAAATGGGCGTACTACATTGAGCGGCTTTCCGGCTATATCGCGTCCACGGGCAAGAAATATAAAAACCACGCCGCCACTATCCGCAGATGGGCGGCAGACGATACCGCAAAGGCTGCCCCGAAACAGGGCATACCCGAATACACCTGCAAGGAGGGCGAGAGCTTATGAGTAATCTGTTTACAGAACGAGTTTTGAATATGGCGGCTGTTACCCCACAGCCGGAGGACTACACGGGCGAGGACGGACTGCTTTACTGCGGCAAGTGTCACACTCCGAAAGAAGCCTACTTCCCGGAAAAGCAAGCCGCCCTGTTTGGGCGTGACCGCCACCCGGCAGAATGTGACTGCCAGAAAGCCCAGCGTTTGGAGCGTGAAGCCGCCGAACAGCGCAGAAAGCACCTTGACACCGTGGAGGACTTGAAGCGCCGGGGATTTACCAATCCTACCATGCAGGAATGGACTTTCGCCAACGACAACGGGAAATGCCCGCAAATGGAGATTGCACACTTCTATGTGGAGCATTGGGAAACCATGCGCGAGGAAAATATCGGCTATCTGCTATGGGGCAAGGTCGGCACAGGAAAAAGCTATTTTGCCGGGTGTATCGCTAATGCCCTCATGGAGCAGGAAGTCGCTGTCCGCATGACGAACTTCTCTGCGATTTTGAATGACCTGACCGCCAGCTTTGAGGGGCGCAACGAGTATATCGAGCGTCTTTGCCGTTTTCCTCTGCTTATCATTGATGATTTTGGAATGGAGCGCGGCACAGAGTACGGTTTAGAACAGGTCTACAATGTGATTGACAGCCGCTACCGCAGCCGCAAGCCCTTAATCGTTACCACCAATCTGACATTGGACAGCCTGCAAAATCCGCTGGACACCGCCCATGCCCGGATTTATGACCGCCTTTTGGAAATGTGCGCCCCTATCCTCTTTACGGGAGAGAACTTCCGCCGTGAAACGGCGCAAGCCAAGCTGAACAGACTAAAAGAATTGATGAAATGAAAGGAGTTGCCTATGGCAGAGAACAAGCAGAACACCACCCCGGAACGCCGCCCGGACTGCGTGACAGAGATCCGCATGGGCAACACCGTCCTTGTCGTTTCCGGATTTTTCAAAAAAGATACCACCGACACCGCAGCCGATAAGATGATGAAAGTGCTGGAGGCGGAAGCCGCCGCAGGACACAAAGCCCAGCTTTCGCCCTAACGCTACAAGCCGCACAGAAAAATCGTCATTTTACCGGGCGGTAAAGAAGCAGAAGCCGCTATACAGACAGCCGCCCCATGTGGTATAATCGAAATACGGAATAGTGGGGCTGGCTGTCGGAAACGGAGGATTTTATGTTAAGACAGACCACCCAGAAAATCACTGCCCTTTATCCAAGACTATCCCATGAGGACGAGCTGCAAGGCGAAAGTAATTCCATTTCCAACCAGAAGCGTATCCTTGAAACCTACGCAAAGCAGAACGGCTTTTCCAATCTGCGCTGGTACACGGACGATGGCTATTCTGGTGCGAACTTCCAAAGACCGGGCTTTCAATCCATGCTTGCGGACATTGAAGCCGGGAAAGTGGCTACCGTTATCGTAAAGGATATGTCACGGTTAGGGCGAAACTACCTGCAGGTGGGAATGTATACCGAGATGATTTTCCCACAAAAAGGCGTCCGCTTTATCGCAATTAACGATGGAGTGGACAGCGCACAGGGCGATAATGATTTTGCCCCTCTGCGGAACATTTTCAACGAATGGCTGGTGAGAGATACGAGTAAGAAAATCAAAGCTGTAAAACGGTCAAAAGGCATGAGCGGCAAGCCTGTTACGAGCAAACCCGTGTACGGCTACCTCATGGACGAGGACGAAAACTTCATCATTGACGAGGAAGCCGCACCCGTGGTCAAGCAGATATACCGTCTGTGCCTTGCCGGGAACGGTCCGACCAAGATAGCCCGTATGCTGACCGAGCAGGAAATCCCAACGCCGGGAACGCTGGAATACCGCAGGACGGGCAGCACACGCCGCTATCACCCCGGCTATGAGTGCAAATGGGCGACAAATACCGTGGTGCATATCCTTGAAAACCGGGAGTACATGGGCTGTTTGGTGAACTTCAAGACGGAGAAACCGTCCTACAAGACCAAGCACAGCATAGAAAATCCCATTGAGAAACAGGCAGTTTTCGAGAACCACCATGAGCCTATCATCGACACCCAGACATGGGAGCGTGTGCAGGAATTACGCAAACAGCGCAAGCGTCCGAACCGCTATGATGAAGTGGGCTTGTTCTCTGGTATGCTCTTTTGCGCGGACTGCGGCAGCGTCATGTATCAGCAGCGTTACCAGACCGATAAGCGGAAACAGGACTGCTATATCTGCGGAAACTACAAGAAGCGCACCCATGACTGCACCGCACATTTTATCCGCACCGACCTTTTGACTGCGGGCGTTCTCTCCAATCTACGGAAAGTGACGAGCTATGCGGCAAAGCATGAAGCCCGTTTTATGAAGCTGCTGATCGAGCAGAACGAGGACGGCGGCAAACGCCGGAACGCCGCCAAGAAAAAGGAACTGGAAGCTGCCGAAAAGCGTATCGGTGAACTTTCCGCTATTTTCAAGCGGCTGTATGAGGACAGCGTAAGCGGTCGCATTTCTGACGAGCGTTTCACGGAGCTTTCGGCAGACTATGAAGCCGAACAGCAGGAATTGAAAGAGCGTGTTGCCAGAATACAGGCGGAGCTTTCCAAAGCACAGGAAGCTACCGTAAACGCAGAAAAGTTTATGAACATTGTCCGCAAGCACATGAACTTTGAAGAACTGACCCACACCCTCTTGCGTGAGTTTGTAGAGAAAATCGTTGTGCATGAGTGCAGCTACGATGAAAACGGCACACGCAGACAGGATATTGAGATTTACTATTCTTTCGTCGGCAAAGTGGACTTGCCCGAATGACCGCCCGCCCTATCCGATATCAAAGGCAAGTATCGGATAGGAAAGGCAAAATTTTTTACACTTCTATTACTTCTTTATCACACATAAGCAAAAAGCCAGGGCATTAAGCAGCTCATGGCGGGCGGCGGTGTCGTTCTGATCGGCCTTCAGCTTATCCCTCTGCTGTCCGGCCTGTTCAGCTAAGTGTCACCCGTTGTCCCTTTTTCCAGAAAAGGAGCTGATGTATGGACTTTATCATCGACGCAATCGTTGAATGGCTGAAAGGTCTGCTCGTCGATGGTATCATGGGAAATCTGGACGGCCTTTTCGATAACGTCAATCAGAGCGTTGGCGAGATCGCCACACAGGTAGGCACGACCCCGGCGGACTGGAACGCCGGGGTCTTTTCCATGATACGACAGATCTCCGAAACTGCCATTCTGCCAATCGCCGGGGTCATCCTCACTTTTGTTATGACCTATGAACTGATACAGATGCTCATAGAACGCAACAACCTCCATGAAGTTGACACATGGATGTTTTTTAAGTGGGTGTTCAAAACCTTTGTGGCTGTGATGATCCTGACGAATACCTTCAATATCGTGCTGGCGGTCTTTGATGTGAGCCAGTATGTGATCCAGCAGTCAGCGGGCATTATCCAGAACGGGACAGAAATCACGCCGGATGTGCTGGACAGTCTGCGGACAGAGCTTGAGGCGATGGAGTTAGGCCCTCTGTTCGGACTCTGGCTCCAGTCCTTCCTGATCCAGCTTACCATGATTGCCTTAAACATCGTGATTTTCGTCATCGTATATGGCCGTATGATTGAAATTTATTTACTCACAAGTTTAGCGCCTATCCCGTTTGCCACAGTCCCCAACAGGGAAACCGGACACATGGGGCAGAACTATTTCCGCTCCCTCTTTGCGGTGGGCTTTCAAGGTCTATTGATCTTAGTCTGTGTTGCCATCTATGCGGTGCTGATCCAGAGTATCGCCGCCGACGGCGACCCCATCGGGGCGATCTGGGGATGCGTGGGATATACGGTGTTGTTGTGTTTTACCCTGTTCAAAACGGGCAGCCTTGCAAAATCCATCTTCGGCTGCCATTAAGAGACTTCGGGCCATGCTGACCCGAAGCGGAAAGGAGGCGGTATGCCCCGGCGTTACAAACAGGGTGCGGACGGACAGTCGCACCCGGCTTTCTACGGAAAGCTCCCCGAAGAATTTTCTAAAGCAGACACCATGCGCTTTATGGTGGAAACCGATCTGAAACTGTCCGGGTGCGTATCGGCGGACACGCTGGCGGCACTCCGGGCGGAAGGCTATGACTACAAGGACGGGAACCTTGTTCCCGCCGGAAAGGAGGAAACCATGCAGGAAAAGGTTGCAAACACCACCCCGGCCGCACCGTTGAAGCTGGATGTAAGCGTGCGGGTCATCGAACCTGTGAAAAACCTCATGGGCTTTGCCAGCGTGAAATTCAATGACTGCTTTGTGGTGGAAAATCTGAAAATCGTACAGGGCAGCAAGGGGCTCTTTCTTGGGATGCCCAGCCAGCCAGACGGCAAAGGCGGCTACCGGGATATGGCCTACCCTGTCACAAAGGAGTTCCGGGAACAGCTCAACACCGCTGTTCTGCAAGCCTATGAGGCAAAGCTGGAACAGATGGCGGAGCGTGGCTCTGTGGGGCGTGCGTCCATCAGCGACCAGCTCAAAGCCGGGAAAGCGGCTGCCGAACAGGCAAAGGCAGAACGGCCTCCGAAGGAAAAGCCCAGCCGCAGCGCAGAGCGTTGACCTCGGGCCATGCTGGCCCGAAGCAGAAAGGAGGCGGGAACCATGCCACGCAAACGGACGGGCTATGACGCGGCCTGCTATTACGACGGAAAACTGCTGGGCCGCTGTACCAAAGCGGACAGCGACGCCTATACCCTGTTGATGAACGCCTGCGGCGGGGAGGCCGCCCGGGTCCTGCGGGAATATGCCTATTTTTCCCCGGAACTGAAAGCCATCTTAGAAAAGGCGGCGCTCATGCAGGCGGACCGGAGCCGGACGGGCGGAATGTTCCATGCGCCGAAAAGTTCCCCGTGGGGCGAGGTGCAGAGCTGTGAAACCCTCTGTCCGGGGGTGTTTCTGGTATCTACCGCCAGCCACGGCGGAACGATGGTGGCAAATGAGGTAGCCGCCGTCCTCTCCCCAGCGGCGAAAAAGTGCGGCTTCAAGGATAAGGGCTATATCTGCTATGAGGAGGACGCACAGGAAAGCGTAGTGCTCCGGGAGCTGCTGGACAAAAAACTGTGGAACATCCCTGACCGCATTAAGGACAAAGGACAGTTTGAAGAAAAGCTCAATCAGTCCATCCGGCAGTATAACCCCGAATACTGGCGGGCAAGGCAGAGCGGACGAGAAGCCGTCGAAGCTGCCCGCAGCACAACCCCGGCCAAAGAAGCCGCAAGATAACCTCGGGCCATGCTGGCCCGAAGCAGTAAAGGAGGTGTACCAAAATGGCCTATGTGCCAGTACCAAAAGACCTTTCCAAAATCAAGACAAAGCTGGCCTTCAACCTAACGAAGCGCCAGCTTGTTTGTTTTTCCAGCGCGGCGGCGGTGGGCCTCCCGGCTTACCTGTTTTCCCGTGGCAGTATCGGGAACAGTGCCGCCATGTTCCTGATGATCGGCCTCATGCTCCCGTTCTTCTTTCTGGCTATGTATGAACGAGACGGTCTGCCGCTGGAAAAAGTGCTGAAAAACATCATCCGCACCCGGTTCCTCTATCCCCGTGTGCGGCCTTACAAAACCGAAAACTTCTATGCGCTGCTTAGCGCCAGAAAGGAGGCGCAGCCGATTGCGAAACAGCAGAAGGGCCGGAAAGCCCGCAGGCAAAAAGCCTGAAAAGCAGAGCCTTCTCGGCCTGTTCACAAAGGGAAAGAACATTCCCACCACCGCCCAGCAGACCCTCCCTTACCGGGAAATGTACCGGGACGGGGTGTGCCGGGTAGCGGACCGCTATTACACCAAAACCATTGAATACGAGGACATCAACTACCAGCTCGCACAGTCCGAAGATCAGGCAGCCATCTTTGACGGGTGGAGCGCCTGCCTCAACTACTTTGACAGCAGCCTTCCGTTCCAGCTTTCCTTCCTCAACCACCGGAGCCGCCCGGGCAGCCGGTACAGCGTGAACATCCCCATGCAGGACGATGATTACAACAGCGTCCGGTGTGAGTATGTGGAAATGCTGGAAAACCAGATCGCCAAAAGCAACAACGGCATTGTCCGCACAAAGCTCCTGACCTTCGGCGTGAACGTGGACGACCTTCCCACCGCCAGGGCAAGGCTGGAACGTGTAGAGGCGGACATTTGCGGGAACTTCAAAAAGCTGGGCGTCAAGTGCCGTTCCCTTTCGGGGCTGGAACGGCTGGAGCTTCTTCACGGGCAACTCCACCCCGGCAGCGGCTCCCCCTTCCGGTTTTCATGGGATATGATCCCCAAAACCGGGCTTTCCACCAAAGACTTTATCGCCCCGGACAGCTTCGATTTCCGTTTCAGCCGACTGTTCCGGGTGGGGACGACCTGGGGCGCTGCCTCCTACTTGCAGATTTTGGCCTCGGAGCTCTCGGACAAGCTGCTGGCGGAGCTTTTGGAAATGGATGCGGAAATGACCATCACTCTCCATATCCAAACCGTCGATCAGGCCGCCGCCGTAAAATCCATCAAGGCCAAAGTCTCTGACATTGACAAGATGAAGGTGGAGGAACAAAAGAAGGCAGCCCGGTCAGGGTACGACATGGACATACTTCCACCCGACCTTGTAACGTACAGCAACGACGCAAAGACCCTCTTGGAAGATTTACAGAGCCGGAATGAGCGAATGTTCCTTCTGACCTTCCTTGTGGTAAACATGGCCCCGACCCGCCGGGAGCTGGACAATGACCTGTTCACGGTGTCGGGTATCGTCCAGAAATACAACTGCACCTTGAAGCGGCTGGACTTCCAGCAGGAGGATGGTTTTCTTTCCAGCCTTCCGCTGGGCCATAACGGCATTGAGATCAAGCGCGGCATGACGACCAGCTCCACGGCCATTTTCGTTCCCTTTATGACGCAGGAGCTCCGCATGGATGGCGAAGCCGTCTATTACGGGCTCAACGCACTTTCCCATAACGTCATCATGGCAAACCGGAAAAAGCTCAAAAACCCCAACGGCCTGTTCCTCGGCGTGCCGGGCTCCGGCAAATCCTTTGCCGCAAAGCGGGAGCTTGTGAACGTGTTCCTTGCCACCCGTGACCGGATCATTGTGGTTGACCCGATGGGCGAATATTCGCCCCTTATCAAGAGGCTGGGCGGTCAGGTCATCGAGATCGCCCCGGACAGCCCCCACCACATCAACCCGATGGACATTGATTTGAGCTTCGACGAGGAAAACCCGATGGCGCTGAAAGCCGACTTTATCCTGTCGCTGATGGAGCTGATCGTCGGCGGCAAGGACGGCTTGCAGCCGGTGGAGCGTACCGTCATTGACCGCTGTGTGCGCCAGATGTACCGGGAACACTTGCAGGACCCGGAAACAAGCAAAATGCCGACCCTCCAAACCCTGTATGACCTGCTCTGTTCCCAGCCGGAGGGCGAGGCGGTACGGCTGGCAACTGCCCTTGAAATCTATGTGTCGGGTTCCCTTAACGTGTTCAACCATGAAACCAATGTGGACCTGAACCGCCGTCTGGTATGCCTTGACTTAAAAAAGCTGGGTGCCGGGCTTCGGACGATTGCCATGCTCATTATGCAGGACTTGGTAAACTCGCAGGTGTCCATGAATTTCCTGCGCGGTATCGCTACATGGTGCTACTTCGACGAATTTCATGTGCTGCTCCGTGACCGTCTGACGGCAAGCTATTGTGTGGCGATCTGGAAAATGCTGCGAAAAAAAGGGTGCGTTCCCAGTGCTTTAACGCAGAACGTGAAGGATTTTCTGGCAAGCCCGGAGATCGAGAATATCTTTGAAAACTCGGACTTCCTTGTGCTGCTCTCGCAGGCACAGGGCGACCGGCAGATTTTAGCCAAACAGCTTGGGATCAGCCCCCACCAGCTTTCCTATGTGACCCATACCAATTCCGGCGAAGGGCTGCTGTTCTTCGGGAATACCACCATCCCGTTTGTTGACCGCTTCCCGCAGAATACCGAGCTGTACGCCATTATGACCACCCGCCCGGAGGACAAAAAACAGGAAATGAACCGGGCATAACGCACTTCGGGCCATGCTGGCCCGAGGTTTGGAAAGGAGGGATACATCATCGGAAAGAAACCGGATAAATGGAATTTTCAAAGGCCGGGGCCGACGGAGGATACCGGGAGCAATCGCCCCGGACCGGCTGAACGGGAAAGACCTTCCCCCGCACCATCCCGACGTCTGCGGTTTGAGGACGAGGATACCGGGCAGGACAGTCCTTCGGGCCATGATGGCCCGAAGTCCAAAAGCGGCAAGTTTCAAGAGGACAGACGGAAAAGCCGTCCCTCTGACCGCATGAGGCAGGAAGATGAAGCGGACGGGCCGCAGGATACCGGCAAGGCACAGGAGCCGGAGGGCTCCGCCGAGAAGGCCGGGAGCAAAAAGGACAAGTACCAGAAAGCACAGGCAAAAGCGGAACACGCCGGGGAAAAGCTGGGAAAGGCCCGGGAGAAACTGGACAAGACCGAGGCAAAACGGGCAGCGAAGAAGCCGCCGAGGCTTGCAAAAAAGGCAGTCCGGGGAGTCCGTACAGAAGCATGGTTCTATGTCCACAACAAGATACACGAGGTCGAGCATGAAAATGTGGGTGTGGAAGGAGCCCATAAATCCGAGCTGGCCGCAGAGGCCGGAACCCGGAAACTGACCCGCTATGCCAAACGCCGCTGGCAGGAACACCCGGCCCGGAAGGTGGCAAAGTGGGAACGGAAGGACATAAAAGCCCGGGCCAATGTGGATTTTCAGAAGATGGCCTCCGAGTACCCGGAGCTTACCAGCAATCCGCTTTCCCGTGTGCAGCAGAAATGGAAACTGAAACGCCGGTATTCCAAAGAGGCAAAGGCGGCTGCAAAACAGGGTGCAAAGGCCGCAAAGAAAACCGCTGCCGCTTCGGGAACTGCGACCCGTCGGGCGGCGCAGTTTGTGACCCATCATCCCGTGGCGGTGCTGGTCCTGCTCCTGCTGTTGCTGCTCTGTTTTCTTGTGTCGGCGGTAAGCTCCATCTTCCCCACGCTTGGCAGCGGCCTTGCCAATGCGTTATCCGGCACCTCCTACGCCTCGGAGGATACGGACCTGCTGGGGGTGGACGAGGACTACACAGCGCTGGAAAACGAGCTGGCGCAGACGGTAGCGAACATCGAAAGCACCCATCCCGGCTATGACGAGTACCGCTATTCCGTGGACGAGATCGGCCATAACCCCTATGAGCTGGCGTCCTATCTCTCGGCAAAGTACCATGTGTATTTCCGTGAACAGGTGCAGGACGAGCTGCGGGAGATTTTCGAGGCACAGTATGAACTGACCTTGACGGAGGAAGTCGAGATACGCTACCGCACCGAAACCAGCACCGACCCGGAGACCGGGGAAACCACCACCGAGGAAGTCCCCTATGAGTATTACATTCTCAATGTGACCCTCACAAACAAGACGCTGCCCGCCGTGATCCTGCCGAGGCTTAACGAACAGCAGCGGGAAATCTACACCGTTATGCAGCAGCTCAAAGGCAACAAGCCCTATCTGTGGGAAGGGATTTACAACGGCGGCGAAGATACCGGTCCCAGCTATGAGATACCCGGCGAGGCGCTGGATGACCCGGCTTTTGCGGCGCTCATGGAAGAAGCCACAAAGTACATCGGCTGGCCCTATGTATGGGGCGGCTCCAGCCCGTCCACCTCCTTTGACTGTTCGGGTTTCGTCTGCTGGGTGTACACGGCCAGCGGCGTCCACAACCTGCCCCGTACCACGGCGCAGGGCATTTATAACCAGTGCGCTATCATTTCCCCCTCCGAGGCAAAGCCCGGCGACATTATCTTTTTCACGGGAACCTATGACAGCCCCGGCCCTGTGTCCCATGTGGGGATTTATGTGGGCGACGGGATGATGCTCCATTGTGGTTCGCCCATCCAATACGCAAACATCAATTCAAGCTACTGGCAGACACATTTCTATGCCTTCGGGCGTTTGTGAGCCAGAGGAAAGGAGTCCTTGCATGAACAAAATCGACAAGCTCGATAAGGAACTGGAAAAAGCCCGGGAGAAGGCTGCCGAGTGGCAGGCCAAAATCCGGGAGCTGGAAAAGCAGAAACAGGAGGAAGAAAACAGCCAGATCGTGCAGGCGGTGCGCTCCCTTAAACTGACGCCCGCCCAGCTTATGGCTTTTCTGAATGACCCCAAAAACAGCCTTACCGCTTCGGGCCATACTGACCCGAAGCCGGAGGCACCCGAAAAGGAGGACACGGCCCATGAAGAAAACTAAATTTCGCAGGCTGGCGGCGATGGCTGCCAGCCTTTTGTGTTGCCTGATCTTTACAGTCCCGGCTTATGCACAGAGCAGCGAGCCGCAGCCGGAGACAGCTCCCTCCCCGGCAGAAACCGAAGCAGAGCTGGAAACCCAGAACCCCTTTACCACGGACGGGACGGGAACCGTGGTGGACAACGCCACCGACGAGGATGGAAAGGAGTTCTACACCATCACCACAGCAGACGAGAGCGTGTTTTATCTGGTGATCGACAAACAGAAAACCAGCGAGAACGTCTATTTCCTCAATACCGTTACCACAGACGACCTTCTGCCTCTTGCTGAACAGGGCAAGGAACCGCCCAAAGAAGTGACCCCTGAGCCAGAGCCAAAGCCCACCGAACCGGTGGAGGAAGTACCGGAACCCAAGCCGGAGAAAAAGGACAGCCCCCTTCTCTCTCTGCTCCTGATCGGTGCGGTGGTGCTGGCCGGCGGTGGGATTGGTTACTATTTCAAGATTTACAAGCCGAAGCATGAGGCCCCGGATTTGGAAGATGATTACTGCGAATATGAGGACGGGGAGCTGGAGGAGATCGCAGAGGAACCCGAGGACGAAAATACCCCGCCGTGGGAGGAAGATACGGAGGAATGAGAATGAATTTTACAAGCAGCCCTTTTGAACGAATGATGAAGGAAGTACCGCACCCCGGCTGGGACAATGACGACCCTTGTAAGGGATGCCGTTATTACAAGGAGTGCAAAGGAAAGAAAAAACAGTGCCGGAAGAAGTTCCGGGCGCTGATCGTGGAGCCCCGCCCTTCGGGCCATCGTGGCCCGAAGTCTTAAATGGACGCCCGGGAGCTGACCCGTGACGAGAAGAAAAAAATCCGTTCTCTGGTCACGGGGATATGCGCCAACTATGACCGGGAAAGCGGCCTGTGCCTTCCTCTTGACTGTGCCTGCTATATGCTGCACAAGTGCTGGACAGGGGCGTACTGCCGTTATTTCCGTGAGGCTGTCCTGCCTCTTAACCCGGAGCTTCAAGCGTCGTTGACAACGGAAGGCATCTCCCCGGAGCTGCGAGCCTGTGCGGTCTGCGGAAAGGCGTTTTTGCCCGAGGGGCGTCAAGCCTACTGTTCCGACGCCTGCAAGGCCGAAGGGAACCGCCGAAAAAGCCGGGAACGCATGAGGAAAATGCGGAAGAAAAGGCCGGGCGGCTGTTACGATTTGCCGCCTCCAAAGGCTTGACATTCCGGGCTTTTTTGAGGGTGTTTCCGGGGTGGGAATATCTTATTACATTTCTCCCCGGTCTGCCCTCTTATTTCGTAACATCCAGCACTTCGGGTCATGTTAGCCCGAGGCACAGAAAGGAGGTATCTCTTGGAGACAGTACAAGGATATGTGATTTTGAAAGCTGCCACCTTTGAAACCGGACACGGCTTTGCGCTGGGGCATAATCCGGGAGCGCCGAGCCCCTTTGTGACCTGGCAGTTTACCGAGGGGGAAAACGGCCATCGGGATTACTACTGGGGCCGCTATGGAACCAGTCAAGCGTGGGCGCAGAGGGACTTTGACCGCCGGGTGGACGACTATCAGCAGCTTTACCATGCGGCGGTCAAGCATACCGAGCTGGAACCGGAGGGCGTTTACCGCTATTATTCCACCCAGCGGCCCGTGGACATAGGCACCTACCCGAAGCCGCCGGATAACCAGCCTCTTTCCATCGTCAACTACGATGACGACAGGAGGCGTCCTGTGGCTGATGGCAGGCTGATGGCATGGGGCGAACTGACCTACGCAAAGCCGCTGACCGAAAAGCAGATGGAGGATTATGAGCTGAAACCAGCACCGGGCAATCCTGACCGGGTGCGCCCATCCATTACTGCACGGCTCAAAGAAGGAACCAGAGGGCAGGAACCCCAAAAGGAGCCCGGTCAGAAGCGGAGCCATAAAAACCATGAGGAACGATAAAGGAGGATCGCCATGCACGAAAAAGACAACTATCTGAAAACCGCCGAGCTCTCCACGGAGCAGAACTGCAATATGATCGACGGCGTACCCAACAACACGCCCATCCAACCCACGCCCCCGGAGCTGGACGCAAAACCGCTTGATAAGGTAAAAGAGCCCAAAGAGCGCCGGAAAGGCCGGGAGCTGGAACGCTGATGGAGAACCGCAAGCGGAATGTCCATCTGCACGTCATGGTAACGCCGGACGAGCTGGCAGCCATCCATGAACGGATGGCCGAGGCGGGCATTTCCAACGCCGGGGCTTATGTACGGAAAATGGCTCTGAACGGGTATATCCTGCACATCGACCTTGCGCCCGTAAAAGAACTGATTTCTCTGCAACGGCGCTGTTCCAACAATCTCAATCAGGTCGCCGTACATGCACACACCTATGGCGTGTACCCGGAGGAAATCGACGGATTGAAGCGGGACTATGAAAAGCTGTGGGGCGAGGTGTCAAAGGTACTGCGGGAGCTCTCCGAGCTGGTGGCAAAGTAAGACGAGGGCGGCAGGCTTCCGTTGTGTGGGGCTTGCCGCCCTGTTCTTTTTTTTACCACTTCGGGCCAGCATGACCCGAAGTTTTGGGACAGGATTTACTAATCTTTCGCAACATTTATGTCCCCGGGCAGGCATGATAAAATAGAGATAGCAAGAATAAAGGAGGTTTTGAAGATGAAGATACTGCTGAAAATATTGGCTGCTCCCGTTGCTTTAGCGTTGTCCCTTCTGGCGGCTCTGCTGGTGTTCCTGTTTGATATTTGTACCGTCCTGCTGACGATTGCCTCTGTGATCCTGGCGGTGCTGGGTGTCGCTCTCTTTTTCACGCCGACGCCCATAGGCGGGATTGTATTTCTGTTTCTTGCCTTCCTTCTTTCGCCGTATGGACTGCAAGCGGCGGCTGGCTCCCTTCTCTGGGCGCTGGACGGAGGCAAATCCGCTCTGTATCGGTTCCTGGCAAGTTAAGCAGCCTCGGGCCATACTGGCCCGAAGTCGGGGCGGTCTGAATGGGCCGCCCCTTTCTCATGGAAAGGAGGGATGATTTCTGGCTACCACAACTTTGTTACAGCGCCATGCGGGCGAAGGCGAAACGATTGCTGAGGCTATCCGGGATTGTCTGGACTATGGTAAGGACCCGGAGAAAACAGAAAGCGGTAAGTATATCTCCGCTTATGAATGTGATCCGGCCACCGTGGCGGACGAGTTCCTTTTGGCAAAGGCCAGCTATGCCGCTATGACGGGCCGGGAACAGAAGAAAGAAAATGATGTGCTGTGCTATCAGATACGACAATCCTTCTATCCGGGCGAGATTACCCCGAAGGAGGCAAACCGTATCGGCTATGAGCTGGCTATGCGCTGGACAAAGGGGCGGCACGCTTTTATCGTTACCACGCACACCGATAAGCAGCACATCCATTGTCACATTTATTACAACTCCACCACCCTTGACTGCACCCGGAAATTCCGAAATTTTTGGGGCTCCAGCTTCGCCCTTCGGCGGCTCTCTGACAGGCTGTGCCTTGAAAACGGGCTATCCATCGTGGAGAACCCGAAGCCCCGGAGCAAGGGCAAGTATCGGAACTATGGAGAGTGGCAGAAAGACCGAAAAGGGCCGCTTTCCTATCAGGACAGGCTGCGCCTTGCCATTGATACTGCGTTGGCGGAACGCCCCGCTGATTTGGACGAATTTCTCAATTTGATGAAGCGGGCCGGGTATGAGGTCAAGACGGTTCGGGGCGGCGGTATCAGCTTCCGGCTGACCGGGCAGGGACAGGAACGCTTCACCCGTCTGCGTGCCTCCACGCTGGGGGACGGCTACGACTTGCAAGATGTTCTGTCCGCCATTGAGGGCAAAGAAAAACGCCCCGGGCGCTCGGAGCGGAAAATCAGTCTGGCGGTGGATATTCAAGCAAAGCTGGCTGCCGGTAAGGGGCCGGGATATGAACGCTGGGCGAAGGTATTTAACATTAAGCAGATGGCCGCCGCTCTTGCTTATATACAGGACAATGGCCTGACCGATTATGAGCAGTTGGCACAGAAAGCCACCGAGGCAGCAGACCGTTTTCATACCATTTCCGAGCAGATCAAGCAGACGGAACAGTCCATGAAAACCAATGCCGGGCTAAAGGCCGCAACGGTTCAGTATGCCAAAACCCGTCCAGTCTTTGAGCAGTATAAGGCGACGAAGTACAGCCGGAAATTCCTTGCGGAGCATGAGGCCGACCTTGAACTGTACCGGGCTGCACAAGCGGTAATGCGCTCTCTGCTGGGCGGGGCGAAGCTCCCCAAAATGGATGTGCTGAAGGAAGAAGGCCGTAAGCTCACAGCAAAGAAAAAACAGCTCTATGGAGAATATCAAAAGGCACGACGGGATATGCAGGAGATCGTCACGATCAAAGCGAACATTGACACTCTGATGGGCTACACCGAACCGGGAAGAAAGCAGGAAAAGGAGCGTTAAGGTTATGAAAACAAGGAGCAAAGCGACGCTGACACTTCGGGCCATGTTGGCCCGAAGATATGGGTTTGGGGCGAGCCCCAACAAGCCGCCTTTGTGCCACTTGTGGCCACAGAGGCATTGCTT
This sequence comes from Faecalibacterium sp. OF03-6AC, assembly GCF_003478175.1. Taxonomy (NCBI): domain Bacteria; kingdom Bacillati; phylum Bacillota; class Clostridia; order Eubacteriales; family Oscillospiraceae; genus Faecalibacterium; species Faecalibacterium sp. OF03-6AC. The sequence continues at coordinate 273,535 of NZ_QUEN01000002.1, forward strand.
GCCACTTAGCGGCACCCCCGAAAATGGCGCAAAAAAACAGAGGCCCTTATTCTGGAACCTCCGTTTCTCTGGCTTTCTTGAGCCCTTCGGCTGTGGCCTCCATGACAACAAGCTCTTTCTCGTTCATGGAGTTTAGGAGCACATCAATATGCTTTCTGCAAGGGCTTTCCTGTTCGCCTCCGTCCGTATGAATAAACTGGTCAACCGAAATGTCAAACATGGTAATGAGCTTTACAAAAAGGTTGAAACTCGGATACTGTCCTTTGTTCTCGATATTCATAATGGTACGGGAGTCACGGTCTACCAATTCCGCAACATAGGCTTGCGTCCAGCCCTTTTCTTCTCTGGCCCGTTTGAGAGCCGCCCCGAGGCCGTGAAAGTCAAACCTTCTTTCATTTTGGTTCATTCTCATATCACCCTATATCATTGTACATTTCGGGTTGGATTATGAGAATGTAATGAAATTTTACATAAAGTAGTATTTCATTTCATCAATGTGCAGCCTCCAACTTGTACTATTCGAGGTAAAGAACTATAATGTATTCTGTGGAGGCGCGAAATGGACTATATGACATTGAAAGGGGCCGCCGAAAAGTGGGGCGTGACACCTCGTAGGGCAAATTATTATTGTGCTGGTGGACGTATCCCCGGTGCTGTGAAAATGGCTGGTGTTTGGCTGATCCCTAAAGCTGCGGAAAAGCCGATTGATGGCCGGACAAAACAAGGGAGGTTGCTGAAACATGAATAGTGTTTTGATTATAGACGATGACAAGAAACTTTGTGCCTTGATGAAAAAATGTGTGGAACAAGAAAATTTATCTGCGGTAGTAGCACATGGCGGCTTAGAGGGTCTGAGGCTACTGGAAAAAAACAAGGATACCTGTTCACTAATTATTCTGGATGTGATGATGCCAGATATGAACGGGTTTCAAGTATTGCAGAAAATCCGAGAGAAAAACAATGTGCCGGTGCTGATGCTGACCGCCAAAAGCGACGAAGAAGATAAGGTTTCTGGTCTGCGGCTGGGAGCGGACGATTATCTGACAAAGCCGTTTGGAATTAACGAACTAATGGCTCGTGTCAATTCTCTAATCCGGCGCTATACCACCTTAAACCCTGTGACCGGAAACGAAGCCGCCACCATGCTTCTGAAAGATATGGTAATTGATAAAATCAACCGAACCGTAACGGTTCAAAATCTCCCGGTAGACTTGACCGGCAAAGAGTTTGATTTGCTTCTATTTTTGGCGTCCAACAAGGGTCGGGTCTTTACTAAAAAACAACTTTATACGCAGGTGTGGACAGAAGAATATGATTTTGACGACAATAACCTCATGGCATTTATCAGTAAACTGCGAAAAAAAATCGAGCCAAATCCAGAACAACCTTTTTATATTCAGACTGTCCGCGGTGTAGGGTATCGCTTTAACAAGGAGGCATGAGCATGGAAATTAACCTTTATCTATTGTTGTCCTTATTGATTGCTTTGCTGGTAATCAGCTATCTTTTGGGAAAACTTCACCGCGTCCGTGGTCAGCTTTTTCTTATTAGGGATGCCCTAAACGATATAAAAGCCGGGAATTTGAACCGCCGTGTATTGGTGCGGGAAAGCGACCTGACAAAACAAATCTGTTATGATATTAACGAGATTGCCATGAGCAGCCAATCTCGGCTTATACAGCAAAAGCAATCCGAACAGGCTTATAAACGGCTTATGACAAGCCTTTCCCATGATGTAAAAACCCCTCTTGCTTCTCTGGTTGGATATTTGGAGGCTGTGGAAAGCAAGATGGTAACAGGAGCTGAGAAGGAAGAATACATTCGGGTGGCTATGGAAAAAGCCCACCACCTGAAAGATTTTGTGACCGCCCTGTTTGAATGGGTGAAGCTGGATGCCGGGGAACAGATTTTTCATTTTGAGGTCTGCGACCTGAATGAGCTTTCCCGTGACATCATGGCTGATTGGGTGCCGCTGCTGGAAAACCACGATCTTAGCTATGAAATTGAGATACCCGAAACAGAATACATGACACGGGTTGACTCTACCGCCTACACTCGTATTCTCAATAATTTACTGCAAAATATTCTGACGCACAGTGATGCAAGCAAAGTTTTCCTGACCGTGACTGAAACTGAGCAGCAGGCAAAAATCGTTGTTGCTGATAACGGCAACGGGATTGCCGCCTCTGATCTCCCGCATATCTTTGAACGGATGTATCAATGCGATCACTCCCGTTCTGCCAAAGGGAACGGGCTGGGCCTTTCGATTGCCAAAGAGTTAGTCAGTATTCATAAAGGAACGATTACAGCCGCTAGTGTTCCCGGAAACGGAACAACCTTTATCATCATACTTCCGAAAGCTCTGTGATCCCACGGAGCTTTTTTTGAAAAAATTTTATCTCGGCAAGGTTATGGCAAGGTTTGCGTTTTATAATTGGAACCATGAAAGGAGGAAACCGTATGACGATTATTACAACTGAAATCCAGAAATGGAAACGGAATAAAATTGTCTGGTGCATTTTGGCTCTAACACTTCTGCTTGGAGCGTTTGCGATTGAAAGGGCTTGCAGCATTTCAAGGAGCAGTCCCTTTATGGATAGTTTTGGCGACCTTTACACACTGGCCTTTAAGAATCTGTCCAGCCTGTTTCTGCCGATTGTGCTGGGAATGTTTGCAACGACACTGTTTTTCGATGAACACAAAAATGACACGATGAAAGAACTGCTTATCATCCCTATTACAAAAGCACAGCTATACTTTTCAAAAGTCGCTGTGGTTATTCTGATGTCCGTAGGACTGTGCCTGATTACTTTTCTTTTGTGTGTTGTCGGTGGGCTGATTGCCGGAGGCTTTCCCGATCTGAACGCCCAAACACTGATGGACGCTGGTCTTTTGTATCTGGCAGGTGGTATTCTGATTCCCATAGCCATGCTTCCGATTGTGTTTCTTTCCACGCTGTCAAAGGGATATATCCTGCCCATTGGCGCAACGCTGCTTTATCTGATTCCCGTAGTCATTGCCCCGGCTTATCTTACGGGAATACACCCGCTGGCAAGCGTGATGGGGATTTATCCCCATATTTCCGAAGCGGCCGCAGCTATGGTAGAAAGCCTGATGCAAGGCGTTTTATTCAATACTTCGCCGCTTGTTTGTGTCGGTTCGCTGCTCTTGATCGGTGCTACATTTGCCGCCGCATCCGTAGTGGCTCTAAAAAAGCAATCTTACTGAAAGGAAAGACCTATGAAACGATTGAGTTGTTTATTACTCGGTATTCTGCTTGTTTTTTCTCTTTGTGCCTGCCAGCAGGCCGCTCCATCTTCCGGCGAGGCTCCCGACCAACAGGCCATTACGGAAGAAGCAACCGAATACTTTAACCAAATGATGGATGGAGATTTTGAAACTTTCTTCAATGCGTTGCCGCAGGGCGTACAGGACAATATTTCTGCGGAGACGATACAGGAAACATGGGAAGAAGAAGTCGATAAGCTGGGCGGGCTGCCGGAGAACACTTCCCCGGATGTGTCCTGCTATGTGCCGGAACACTCTGACCAAATCCGTGTTGAATTTGTCATTCCTTGTGGCAAAGGCAATTTCAAAGTATTCATCAACTATTTCCCGGATGGCAGCCTTTACAACTATGTTATCTGGAAGAACGAAACAAAATGAGAAAGCGAGGCATTTTTATGAGTGATCTTGTGATTGAAACCAAAAAGCTGACAAAGATTTACGGGGAACAAACTGCCGTTAATTCTGTGAATCTTCATGTAAAACCGGGCCGGATTTATGGACTTTTAGGACGCAACGGAGCCGGTAAAACCACAATTATGAAAATGATTTTGGGCCTTACACCAATCACTTCCGGCGAAGTAGATGTGTTCGGACAGAACATCAAAGGCCATGAGAAACGCATTTATCCCCGTATTGGAGCCATCATCGAAACTCCCGGTTTTTATCCGAATCTGACCGGCACAGAAAACCTTGAAATTTTTGCGAAGTTACGAGGGACACCCCAGCCCAATGCCGTCAAGAACGCGCTGGAAGTTGTGGGATTGCCCTACAAGGACAAAAAGCTGTTCAGTAAGTATTCCCTCGGCATGAAGCAGCGCCTCGGTATTGCCAACGCTATTCTGCATGACCCGGAGCTTTTGATTTTGGACGAGCCGACCAATGGACTTGACCCTATCGGTATAGCCGAAGTGAGGAACTTTATTAAGAATTTAAGTGTGGAGCGTGGCAAAACCATCCTAATTTCCAGCCATATACTTTCCGAAATTTCACTGTTGGCAGATGACATAGGCATTATCGACCACGGGGTTCTGCTGGAAGAAAGCAGCATGGAAGAATTAGAAAAGAAAAATCGGAAATACATCCAGCTTCAAGTGTCGGATATTCCAAAAGCCTCTTTAATTTTGGAAAGGCAATTCCATGTGACCGATTATGCGGTGCAGGACGAACACAACCTGCGGCTTTATGACACCGCACTGGATATGGCGGCAATCAACAAGGCCCTTGTGGTGCAGGATGTAGCTGTTATCAGCTCCCAAATCTGCAATGATACCCTTGAGGATTATTTCAAACAGATCACAGGGGGAGAGGGAATTGCTTAAACTGATACAAGTTGAATTTCTAAAACTGCGCCGGAGAAAGTTTATCTGGCTCATGCTGCTGGCGGCGCTCTTTATGCCACTGGCTGCCGTATTTTACTTTTCAAGTGTCAAAGGAACCGGTGTGGACCCCATTATGTTTTACAAATGGACAGCGTTCAGCTATACCCCGTGGATCATCCTACCGGTAGTGCTGGGAATGTTGTGTACCATGCTGATGTATAACGAAAACCAGTATGATATGCTCAAACAGCTTTGGATTGTACCGGTCAATAAAATGGCATACTTTTTCAGCAAGTTTGCTGTGGTGCTGGTGTATTCCATTTGCTTTATGCTAGTTACCGCAACGGCGTCCATTCTGACCGGCATACTATCCGGTTATATTCCCTTTGACAGTGAAAGTGTCCTTTATCTTTTGCGGAAGTGTATGGAAATTTCTCTGTTGACCGCCTTTGCGGTGTTACCACTACTGGCGGTTGCCGCAGCGCAAAAGGGCTATATTCTCCCTGTTTGCCTGACGCTGATTTATACATTCCTCGGCTTTATCCTCTTGATGGTGAATATGTACCTACATCCGCTGTCCAGTATGACCGCTATTGTTATGTATGATATTCCGGGTGTTGTATTCGATCAGCCATTAAATATTCCAGCCGCATTTCTGTGTATTGGTGTATGGGCTGCTGCTTCGGCTGTATTGGCGAATGTGGCTTTGGTTCGGAGAAAGTGAGGTGCAAAAAATGATGAAAGATTTGCTTTGGGCGGAGAGCCAGAAACTCCACCGTTCCAAAATACTCTGGATTGCTGGGTTTGCAACAGTCATGGTAGGGTTGATCGTCTTTGCACAGGGACAGTTTACATTCTATGACCGCCGATATATTGACGGGGCTGGATGGTTTATGACAGCGGCCCAATCCCTTGCTACCTTTTATGTTCTGCCTGCTGTAATTGCCCTATTGGGAAGTTATATGATTTGCCGGGAGGAACAGGAGGATACCTTAAAATCTCTGCGGCTCATTCCCGTAGATGAAGTGAAACTGACACTTGCCAAAATGATACTTGCCTTTGTGTTCAGCGTTCTGATTTACCTTTTACTTTTTGCAATTACCTTTCTTGTCGAGGCAGTTTTGCATTTAGAAGCACTTTCCGTTGGCCTTGTGTTAGAAAATCTGAAAATATATTTTCTGGATGGGGTAGGCGTATTCTTTGCAATTTCGCCTATTATCGCTCTGGTAGCGCGGATGAAAAAGGGGTATTGGCTGGCTCTGGTATTTGCAGAAATTTATTCGTTTGCTGGATTATTTGCGAGTATGTCCCAGCAGTTAAAGACGGTATATCCCATGACAGCCGTTTTCAATATCTCTGGTTATTATAATGCAAATATGTTTCAGGTTTTAATCGGTGTTGTAATTCTGATGGTTTGTGTGATTTTGTCATTGTTAATTTTGAAAGGATTGAACCGCAAGACTAAATAAATGCAATATATCTAATGATCTGCCGGACGACGGCAAAAGAAAAAAAGCCGTCGTAAAGCAGACACATTTTCACGCGCCTATGAAGCGGCGGCTTTGATTTTCAGAGCCGCCGTTTCTTTTCGTCTATCCTAAACCAACGACGACCTAACACCGTGTAAATCCACGGCGGCATATAGGAGGATTGCCGCCGTGTCTATTTTTGTCTTTTTTCACAGTACCCATGATCTGCACCAGCTAAAAAAAGCGTAGCTCCCCCTCCGGGTTATTCCGGCTATGTATGCGAAATTTGTTGGAACCTTAACTATTATGTCATTTCATGCGTCCGTGTGGCTTCATGCCGCCCGGGCGCTTTTGTGTTCTTATGGGGCTGCTTCGGGTCATGTTGGCCCGAAGTCATTCCCCGGTGCCGCTCCCCGCCGCCTTCGTTTCGGTCACTCGTCAACCAACAACCGAAACGGAGGTCAATATGGCTATTATCAATTTGCGGGACTATTACCCATTCTATACATCGGATTGCTTCATGGAAGTATCGGAAGAAGTTGCAGAAATGTTCAAAGAGTTTGATCGTAAAGAGGCTGCTTATCGGCTGCGTACATACCGCCACAAAGCCTACTATTCCCTTGATCGGGATGACGGGCTGGAGCATGAGGCTGTCTTTGTCGCTTTATCTCCCCATGAACTGTATGAGCGGAAAGTGACCATGCAGGAACTTCACGCAGCGATTACCAGTCTGCCAGACAAACAGGCAAAACGGATTTACGCCCATTTCATTCTCGGCATGACCAAACAGGACATTGCCCGGGCAGAGGGCGTCCATGAAAAAGTAGTTCGTGTCGCAATCGAGCGAGGTCTGCGTCGCTTAGAAAAAATTTTGAAAAATTCTTTGTAAGGCGTACCGATTTAGGCCGGAAAATGAAATGGTTTATGAGAGGCAAAACACTTCGGGTCACAATGGCCCGAGGTTCAGACAAGCCTCATGCAGATTGAAAATTGAATAAAAAGACACCCGGATACGAAGGGGAACGCGCTGTGTGACAGACCCGCCATGACCTCAGATTTCAGAGAATACAGTCTTTGTAAAACTGAGCGAGCGAACAGGTCCATGCCATAGGTGGGGCAAGGCTGGCTCCACCGGAACAGGCGCAGAACCCGGATACTTGCGTTTAGTCACAGTCCGAGCGTTGAAGCGGTCTTGCAAGCCGTGAGCCGTCGCAGGCAATGAGAACGCCTTGCCATCAGAATGGGGAGAGTTGAAATACTATGGGGCATGAAGCCTATGTCCGTCCGGTGTGTCTGAAATGAAATGAAAACCTATGGGGAGCCCCCGGCAATGCTGTCTGATGATAGGCCAACCGATCCGGCGTGGCTCCCCATCTTTTCAAAAGAGGAGCACTTTATGGGAAATGCGTTTGGAATGATCCCCGGCTTGGAACCGGACGAATGGAGCAATGACGCCTGCCGTGGTTATGTCATTATGGCAATGGAGAACTGCGGATTTTCAAAGAAGGATATACGGCGAGTTGTGGGGCAACTTTATGAAATATTTGACCTCAACAGCGTGGAGGACGCCAAAGAAAAGTACCTTTCCAGTCCTTGCTGACCTCGGGCCACATTGACCCGAAGTGGAGAAAGCTCAAAGGGCGGCACCTGCTGGGTGCCGTCTTTTGACATTTCCCCACAGGACAAGCGGGAAAGGCTGGCATATACACGCACTTTCGCAAAGGAGGTTTTCAATGACGCAAGCTGTCACTTATGAACGAGAAACAAAGTCTGTCGCATTTCAAGGGAAGATCATTGTGCTGGAAAGCCTCACGCCGGTGCTTCCACCGAAGGAGAAAGAACAGCGCAAAAAAGAAATTGAGCGCTGCCTTTTTGAGGTGTTCAGCAAATATGGGGACAGGTTTCCCTAATCATTCGCAACATTGTTGTCCGGGGCTGCTGATGGTATAATATAGTTGTAAGGTTGGTAGCTCCATTCCAGCAAGGAAAGGAGCCCAATATGGAATTTATCAGAGAAGATTGTATTTACGCAAGACAGTCAGTAGACCGCAAGGACAGTATCAGCATTGAAAGTCAGATCGACTTTTGCAAGTATGAATTGAAAGGCGGGAGCTGCCGGGTATTTAAGGACAAAGGCTATTCCGGTAAGAATACGGACAGACCGGAGTTTCAAAAGCTGCTGGGCGAGATCCGCAAAGGAAAGGTCCGGCGGGTCATCGTGTACAAGCTGGGCCGTATAAGCCGCTCTATTCTGGACTTTGCAACGATGATGGAGCTGTTTCAAGAGTACGATGTGGAGTTTGTATCCTCCACGGAAAAGTTTGATACTTCGACCCCGATGGGCCGGGCCATGCTGAATATCTGCATTGTATTCGCCCAGCTTGAACGTGAGACAATTCAGAAGCGTGTCACAGACGCCTACTATTCACGGTGCCTGAAAGGCTTCCACATGAGCGGGCAGGCGCCATACGGTTATCAGTTAGAGCCTACTGTGGTAGAGGGTATCCGCACAAAGAAAATGGTTGCCGACCCCGTAGCCGCCGACCATGTTCGGCTGATGTTTGAAATGTACGCTGAACCGGAAACCTCCTTCGGAGATATTACCCGATACTTCGAGGAACATGACATAAAAATTTATGGAAAATCCATGTTCCGTACATTTCTTTCCCAGCTTTTAAGAAACCCCGTTTACGCACAGGCCGATTTGGAGCTGTACGAATTTTTCAAGAGTCAGGGTGCAGCGATTGTCAATGACGCTTCTGACTTTGCCGGAACAAACGGCTGCTATCTCTATCAGGGGCGGGATGTGAAGGAGGACAAGGACAGGTGCTTAAAAGACCAGATACTTGTTATCGCTCCCCATGAAGCACTCATTTCCTCTGACACATGGCTGAAATGCCGGAAAAAACTTATGGCAAATACCACCTTCCAGCAGGGACGGAAACCGAAGAACACTTGGCTGGCCGGAAAAATCAAATGCGGGCATTGTGGGTATGCTCTGAAAGCCACCCATGTACCAAACAGCACCGGATATTTCCGCTGTACCAAACGGACGGAAAACAAAGGCTGTCCGGGCTGCGGGAAAATCCGCAAAGAAGCATTTGAGCAATTCATTTTCTCGGCCATGCAGGAAAAGTTCAAAGACTTTCAGATACTCCACGGCAGAGAGGAAAAAGTCAATCCGAAACTGACCGCCTATCAAGTGGAGCTGGCACAGGTGGAGGCAGAAATTGAAAAGCTGCTGGATATGCTAACCGGAGCCAATGCGACCTTGCTTGCCTACGCTAACAAAAAAATTGAAGAACTGGACACCCGACGCCAGACCATTTCAAAGGCAATCGCTGAATTGAGCGTTGAAACCATATCTCCCCAGCAGATAAAGAAGTTATCCTATTATCTCGACAACTGGGACAGCATAGATTTTGACGACAAAAGAAAAGCCGCCGATGGTTTGATCTCTACGATCAAGGCCACCAGCGACCGTGTTCAGATCAGTTCACGAAGTTCCTCAATCCCTAAAGGGTCAAGGCCGTTAGTCGGTTCATCCAGAATCAAAAGCTGGGGACTGTTCAGCAATGCAATAGCAATACCAAGCCGCTGCTTCATACCAAGAGAAAACTGCCCGGCCCGTTTCTTGCCGGTATTCGTGAGATGGACAATTTGCAATACCTCGTTAATTCGTGCATCGTCCAGGCCGAGCAATGTAGTTCTGACTTTGAGATTTTCGTATGCAGTCAGATTTTCGTAAAGCGGGGGCATCTCAATCAAAGCACCGATATGCTCCAGATCATTCCGCTTCCACGGGTGGCCGTCAAACTCGATGCTTCCCGATGTGGGGCGCAAAATGCCGGTGACCATTTTTAAGATCGTGGATTTGCCAGCCCCATTCGGCCCCAGCAGACCATAAACCGAGTTGCGCCGGATGTTCAGTGACACATTGTTTACCGCCATTTGCCCCTTGAAATTTTTGCAGAGGTCAGTCGTTTTCAAAATCATATCCATATAATCAAGTCCTTTCTTTGATTTTACGGATAGCATACCGGGCAATTTTGAAGATTTCATAAAGATTCCCGAAAACAGAATATGAACAATACACCGTAACCGTGGAGCATATCGCAACAAAGCACCAACCTACGCATTTAGGGCCTTAAAAAGCCCTATATTTCAAGGTTTTTCCCGCATAGTCGGCGGGGTATGTGAGTGTTTTATCCTATCCCCGCCATAGTGCCGCTCTAAATGCGTAGAATTTACCAGCAGAAAATCGCCGGTTTCTCTGGCTCCATACTCCCAGATATGGTATCATGGAAAAAATCAATCTGACGGGGGTATCAGGATGGACGGACAAGAAAAGCTGCTGGACTATGAAACAATCAAAGCCGCCGTTGCCGGTGAGAAGTGGGCCACAGAAAAGGTGCTGGCCCACTATGCGGACTACATCGACGAGCTTTCCACGGTGGAGATCAGGCAGCCGGGCGGCAAAGTGAAAAAAGTCATTGACGAGGATGCTCTTAATATCTTCCAAGCATGAAAAGCACCCCTGCCAATCTATGTGTCATCGCACATTTCATTGGCAGGGGTGCTTGTGTTTATTGTAGGCTGCTTTCCGTTTTACTGATGCAAATTATCAAATTTGGTGGTAAGTTGGTGGTAAATCCACGTTGTTCCAGTATCGAACACCACAATTTCAAACGAAACAAAGCCATTTTTTACGTTTTACTGCTCAATCGGCTTCATCGTGGGGAACAGCAGCACATCGCGGATGGAGGCGCTGTCGGTGAGCAGCATCACCAGACGGTCCACGCCGAAGCCCAGACCGCCCGTGGGGGGCAGGCCATACTCCAGTGCGTTCACGTAGTCGTAGTCCACCTGTGCCTTGCAGTCGGGCTCGATGGCCTTGCGCTCGGCTACCTGACGCTCGAAGCGGCCCTTCTGGTCGATGGGGTCGTTCAGCTCGCTGAAGGCGTTGCCGTATTCGGTGCAGTCGATGAAATACTCAAAGCGCTCGGTGAAGGCGGGATCGTCCGGCTTGCGCTTTGCCAGCGGGCTGATCTCCACGGGGTAATCGTAGATGAAGGTGGGCTGGATCAGCTTGTCCTCCACGAAGGCATCGAAGAACTCGGCCAGAATGGAACCCTTGGTGGGCACCTCGGGCAGCTCCACGTGGTGCTCCTTGGCGGCGGCGATGGCATCCTCGTCGGACTTCCAGTCGTTGAAGTCTACGCCGGAATACTTCTTCACGGCTTCCACCATGGTCAGGCGCTCCCAGTGGCCCATGTCGATCTGCTTGCCCTGATAGGGGATGACCATGCTGCCGCAGATCTTCTGGGCAAGGCGCTTGTACAGCTCCTCCACCAGATCCATCATGCCGTGGAAGTCGGTGAAGGCCTGATACAGCTCGATGCTGGTGAACTCCGGGTTGTGCTTGGGGTCCATGCCCTCGTTGCGGAAGATGCGGCCCACCTCGTACACGCGGTCCATGCCGCCCACGATCAGACGCTTGAGGTACAGCTCGGTCTCAATGCGCAGCACCATGTCCATGTTCAGGCTGTTGTGATGGGTGTAGAAGGGGCGTGCGGATGCGCCGATCTCGAAGGGGGTCAGGATGGGGGTGTCCACCTCCAGGAAGCCCTTTTCGTCCAGATAGGCGCGGATCTCCTTCAGGATCTGGCTGCGCTTCACGAAGGTGTCCTTCACCTCGGGGTTTGCAATCAGGTCCACATAGCGCTGACGGTAACGCATCTCGGTGTCGGTCAGGCCGTGGAACTTCTCGGGCAGGGGACGCAGGCTCTTGGCCAGCAAGGTCAGCTCGGTGGCGCGCACGCTCAGTTCGCCGGTCTTGGTGCGGAACACCTCGCCCTTCACGCCGATGATATCGCCCACGTCCAGCTTCTTGAAGGCGGCGTAAGGCTCTTCGCCCAGCTCATCGCGGCGGACGTACAGCTGAATGTCGCCCTTATCGTCCCGCAGGTGGGCAAAGCTTGCCTTGCCCATCACGCGCTTGGACATCATGCGGCCTGCCAGCGCCACGGTTTTGCCGCTGTCGGTCTCGTTGGGCAGGTCGGCAAACTCGGCCTTCAGGTCGGCAGAGTAGGCATCCTGCGGGTACTTGGTCAGGGTGAAAGGGTCGTGGCCTGCAGCCTGCAGGTCGGCCAGCTTCTGGCGGCGCACCTGCACCTGCTCGCTCTCGGACAGGCCCTGCGCCGGGTTCTTCTTTTGTTCTTCCATGGTTTCTCCTATTCGTTTGGCCTGCTCAGCCTGCAGCGTGGGTAATGTTCAGCACGGTGTACTCCACGGTGTGGCCGGTGGGCAGAAGCACTTCGGCCTTGTCGCCCACAGCCTTGCCCAGCAGAGCGTGGCCCACGGGGCTTTCGTCGCTGATCTTGCCGTTCAGGGGGTCGGCTTCGGTGCGGCCCACAATGTCGTACTCCTCGTTCTCGTCCTCGCCGGTCATGAGGATGGTGACGTGGGTGCCCACAGAGACATTGTCCACGCTCAGCTCGCTCTCATCAATGATGACGGCGTTCTTGATCATCTGCTCCAGTTCGGTGATGCGGTTCTCCACCAGACCCTGCGTATTCTTGGCCTCGTCGTACTCGCTGTTCTCGGAAAGGTCGCCGTGGCTGCGTGCTTCCTTGATCTCTTCGGCCAGCTCCTTGCGGCGCACCGTTTTGAGGTATTCCAGTTCCTCCTGCATTGCCTTCAGACCGGCAGCGGACATCTTGATCTCTTGTGCCATTTGAGAATCTCTCCTTGTCTATTTGTTTTGCACAGCCGCAAAGCCGCACAATAATGCCATTTTGACTACATTATTATAATAGCAGGCGGCTGCTTTGTCAACAAAAAAGGCGGTGCTGGGGAGGAAATCCTGCCGTAATGCGCGCCGTCGGCGCGCAGATGATGTGCCTGCGCAATGATGTGCCGCTGGCGCGGCAAAGGCTGACCCGCCCGAGAAGTGATACTTTTGACGATTCACGCGCTTTTCAGGGCGATTCACGCAGGTTTGCTTCCAAAATCCGGTAAAGTGTGAGATAATCAAAGTACTGTAATACATACCCCCCCCCCGTAAAAATACGAGGGAAAAAAGGAGGCAATCTGCATGAAACTACGCAAGCTTGCAAGACAGCTGGCCGCAGCGGCGGTGGCAGGGGCCATGGCCCTGAGCCTTTGCATGCCCGCACTGGCCGAAACGTGGAACATCAGCAATGGCAGTCATGGCTTCAGCAAGGTCGATTCCGTCTGCGTGACGGGCACCACAAGCGGGCGCACCGTGGAGCTGTTTGGCGTAGATGCAAGCAATGACGGCTCTTCGTCCGAGTACACGGAGACCGACGAGACCGTCCTCTCCGGCAGCGGTGCCATCTACACCAGCCTGAACGGGCACAGTGCGCCGGTGAGCGTGGCGCTGAACGAGTTGGACATCATGTTGGAGGATATTTCCGGCAGCGGTGCCTGTATCCGCACCTACGGTGACGCGTCGGTGGACCTGCGCGGCACAAACATTCTCACCATCCCGGGTAATTACGGCATCTGCTCGGATGACGGCAGCCTTACCCTTGGCGGCACCGGCACGCTGAACATCCGCAGCGGCATCGGCATCCGGGTGGGTGGCAGCTTTACCCTGAACAGCGGCATCGTGGACATCGCCGAAACCGAAACGTCCACGAAGGCCCTGCAAAGCGGTGTCACGGCGGACACCATCACCCTGAACGGCGGCCGCATCCATGTCTCGATCGCGCCACCCACTTCGGAAGATTACCACAACGATGCACTTTCTGCTCGCAAAGGCATTTTCATCCACGGCGGCAGTGTGGTAACAAAGACTGCCAGCACCGTCTCCGGCGCCGATACCGTCCAGCACCGCGCCCTTTACAGCCGCGATGGCGACATCGTTATTTCCGGCGGCAGTGTGCAGGCGGAGGGCGGCGAGCTCTACGCCGAGAGCGGCAGCATCCGCATCAGCGGCGGCGAAGTGAAAGCGCATACTTTGTGCGGCACAAAGGGCCTGAACATTTCCGGCGGCAAAGTGACCACCAAGGGCTTCAATGTGTCGGGCCCCATCGTGCTGTCCGGCGACGCAAAGGTGACCTTTGATGGCTATCTGGACGAAGGACCGCTGAGCCGGTTCGACCTTAGCGGCCTGACCACCGACGGCTACCTGCGCTATCAGCCAGACCCGCTTGATACCGATGCAGAGAAAGACAGCGAGGGCTACGTTGTCATTCACGGTACGCTGGAGCCCCAGCCCGGCGGCGACGCGGGCAATGCTTCCGGTGACGCAGGCGGTGCCATTGCCGCCGTGGTCCTTGGCAGCGCAGCCGTGTGGGGCGGCTACGAGGTGGTGACCCGGGTGATCCTGAATGAACTGCTGCCCGAGGGTGCAGCCATCCCCGCAAACCGCGGCCAGCTGGCATTGCTGGTGTGGAACAATGCAGGCAGGCCCGAACCCGCCGCACAGCCCGCGTTTGCGGATGTGGCCGACGCTGACATGGCAAAGGCTGCACAGTGGTGCGTGGAGCAGGGCATTATGGAAGCCAAGAGCGCAGACACCTTCAAGCCCGAAGGCTGGACACCGAAGTTCAACGTGATCGAGACTTGGAATAAGGCATTCCCCAAGGCAAAGTAAATTGTAAATTTTCTCGTACATCCTTGACTTTTGCGCCAAAGTGCATATAGTAGAGATAGATAAGGTGATGAGAACTTATCCATAGGGTTCATGCAATGAACAAAGCAAAGCCCCCCGGTAGTCGGAATACCGGGGGGCTTCGTGTTTAGTGCTTACTGCCCTTGCACATCAGGCTGTCAAGCCACTTACAGAGATAGTATGCAACGACCTCTGCTGCAACAGTCTGGAAAAAGGTGATGAAATTTTCCACAAGGTTCACCTCCTTTCCGCGACAGGGGGATCGGAGAAGGGCCGCAGGCCCGGTATAACATAAGTTTCGACGCAATACAACAAAAAAGCCCTCCCGGAGCTCCTACTCCGAGGGGGCTTTTTGCCCGCAAAAACCCCCGCTGACAGAGGGAAAAGTGTCAACGGGGGTCGGGGTGATGTCGTATTTCGGTGGGAACTCCTTCAGTCAGAACCTGACGGCTCTGACAGCTCCCTCGGTGAGGGGGCTGTCTGCGCAGCAGACTGGGGAAGTTGACGTTTGCCGTTTAATCGTCTGCGCTCTCGTCCAGATTGCCCAGCTTCTTGGCCTGCTCCACAACGGCAGGCACCAGCATCTCGGGCAGAACCTCGTAGCGGGCAAACTCGGTGGTGAACCAGCCGCGGCCCTGCGTGGTCTGCCGGATGAAGGTGGTAAAGTTTGCAAGCTCTGCCAGCGGCACTTCAGCGATGATGGTCTGCAGGCCGTCCTCGTCCGGCTCCATGCCCAGCACGCGGCCGCGGCGCTTGGTCACATCGCCCATGATATCGCCGGTGTTGTCGTTCGGCACATGAGCCTTCAGGGTGTGGATGGGTTCCAGAATGACCGGGCCGGCCTCCGGCATAGCGGCCTTGTAAGCCAGCTTTGCGGCCATAATAAAGGCCATCTCGGAGCTGTCCACCGGGTGGTAGCTGCCGTCCAGCAGGGTGGCTTTCAGGCCCACCACGGGGTAGCCTGCAAGCACGCCCTTTTCGGCGGCAAGGCGCACGCCCTTTTCAACAGCCGGGAAGAAGTTCTTGGGCACGCTGCCGCCGAACACCTTCTCCTCGAACACCACCTGTTCGCTGTCGCAGGGCTCAAAGTTGATGATGACATCGCCGAACTGGCCGTGGCCGCCGGTCTGCTTCTTATGACGGCCCTGCTTCTGGCAGGCCTTGCGGATGGACTCGCGGTAGGCGATGCGGGGTGCTTCCAGCCCGATCTCCACGCCGAACTTGTTCTTGAGTTTGGCCTTCACCACGTCCAGATGCTGCTCGCCCAGACCGCCGATCACCTGCTGATGGGTCTCGGCATTGTTCTCGTAGCTCAGGGTGGGGTCTTCTTCCATCAGGCGGGCCAGCGCGCTGCTGATCTTGCCCTCGTCGCCCTTCTTGGCCACAGTGACGGCCATGAACAGGCTGGGCTTGGGGAACACGGGGGCGGGCAGCTTGACCACGCGCTCAGCGTCGCACAGGGTGTCGCCGGTCTTGGCGCTCACCAGCTTTGCCACTGCGCCGATGTCACCGGCAATGATGCCGTCGGAGTCCACCTGCTTTTTGCCAATGACGGTGAGGGGCTTGGAGATCTTCTCCACATCGCCGGTGCGGGCGTTGGTGAGGGGTTCGCCTGCAGTCACCTTGCCGCTGACCACGCGCAGGTAGCTCAGCTTGCCCACGAACGGGTCGGCCACGGTCTTGAACACGTAGGCGGCGGTAGGCTCTGCTTCGGTGCAGTGCAGCTCCACCGGCTCACCGGCGGCATCCTCGGCCAGCACAGCAGCGTCATGCTCCGGGCTGGGCAGGAGCTTGTGCATGTTGAACAGCAGCATATCCAGTGCCTGCTGGTTCACGGCGCTGCCGCAGAACACGGGGGTGATCAGGCCGTCCTTGACGCCCTTGCGCATGCCTTCCACGATCTCCTCGGTGGTGAAGGCTTCGCCGCCGAAGAACTTTTCCATCAGCTCATCGTCGGTCTCGGCAATGGCTTCGCTCATGGCCTCGATCAGGCCCTGAAAACGGTGGCCGATGTCCGGCAGGTCCACCTGGATCTGCTTGCCGCCCTCGTACTTGAAAGCCTTCTGGCTGAACAGGTTGATGTACACGGGGGTGCCGTCGTCCAGCTTGGCGGGCACCACACAGGGGCAGATGGTGGAGCCGAACTTGATCTTCATATCCTCAAGGATCTTGAAGTAGTTGGCATTCTCCAGATCGCACTTGGAGACGAACACCATGGTAGCCTTGCCATTCTTGCGGGCCAGCTGGAACGCCTTTTCCGCACCCACAGTCACGCCGCTGCGGCCGGACACCACCACCAGTACGCTCTCGGCGGCACGGATACCCTCGTACTCACCGGCCTCGAAGTCGAACAGGCCCGGCGCATCGATCAGGTTGTACTTGATGCCCTCGTACTCCACCGGCACTACAGATGCCGACAGGCTGGCCTTGCGCTTTGCTTCCTCGGGGTCAAAGTCCGAAACAGTAGTGCCGTCCTCAACACGGCCCATACGCTCGGCAGCGCCCGAAAAATAGACCAGCGCCTCGGTGAGCGTGGTCTTGCCGCTGCCGGCATGACCGGCAATCAGGATATTGCGGATGTTGTTGCTTGCGTATTTCATATCGGTTTTTCCCTCATTTCCGCCGCACGGAGCATTCTCTCCGCTTTTGTGGCATATTTTACAAAGATAATACCACACTCAAAATGATTTTTAAATATTTCGTTTGAAAATTCTGACGAATCAAGCGCCAAACTTCGGGGCAAGGTTTTGTGCAAGTTGCACGGCAGTGCCAAAGTTTATTGTAAAACCCACAGCGATACGCTATAATAAAAGGCAGAATACAGGCACAAGGAGCATACCAAAATGAAACGTACCGATTACATCAACTGGGATGAATATTTCATGGGCATTGCGCTGCTCACGGCCATGCGCTCCAAGGACCCCAACAGTCAGGTGGGCGCGTGCATCGTCAGCTCGGAAAACAAAATTCTGTCCTTGGGCTACAACGGTATGCCCATTGGCTGCAGCGACGACGAGATGCCCTGGGAGCGGGAGGGCGCACCGCTGGACACCAAGTATATGTACGTGTGCCACGCCGAGCTGAACGCCATCCTCAACAGCGCCCACAATAACCTGAAAGGTGCGCGGGTGTACGTGACGCTGTTCCCCTGCAACGAGTGCACCAAGGCCATCATCCAGTCGGGCATTGCCGAGGTGGTGTACTACGGCGACAAGTACCACGACAGCGATTCAAGCGTGGCGGCGCGGTTCATGTTCAAAAAGGCCGGCGTGAAGCTGACTGCCTATCAGTCCACCGGACGGAAGGCAGAGCTGGAGCTGTGAACTTTTTTCATAGCATCTTGACTTTTGTGTGGGATTGCATATACTAAGGGTAGGAAGTTGGTTAGAACATTCCATTGTATCCACGCACAAAAAAGAGCCCTCTCAGAGTTGCAGCTCCGAGAGGGTTCTTTTTGTGCTTACTTGCCCTTGCGGTGACTCTCAAGCCACTTGCACAGGAAGTGTGCAGCTACCTGTGCTGCGCAACCCGTACAGGATGCCAGAAGGGCAGCACAGCCAGTATAGCATATCCGACAGGGTATTGCAATTTTTTCAGAATCCCAGTATAATATATAATATAAGTATAAATATACAATGAAATTTGCATAGAGAGGGAAATATACAATGAGTTTGAAGAACCGCAGCTTTTTGAAGCTATTGGACTACACCCCTGCCGAGATCGAAGAACTGCTGGACCTTGCCGCAGACCTGAAGGCAAAAAAGAAGGCCGGCATCCGCCACAATGACCAGCTGGCAGGCAAGAACATCGCCCTGATCTTTGAAAAGACCTCCACCCGCACCCGTTGCAGCTTCGAGGTCGCTGCCCACGATCTGGGCATGGAAGTGACCTACCTTGACCCGTCCGGCAGCCAGATCGGCAAAAAGGAGTCCATTGCCGACACTGCCCGTGTGCTGGGCCGCATGTTCGACGGCATCGAGTACCGCGGCTACGGCCAGCAGATCGTGGAAGACCTTGCCCACTACGCCGGTGTGCCGGTGTGGAACGGCCTGACCAACGAGTTCCATCCCACCCAGATCCTGGCCGACTTCCTCACCATCCGGGAGCACTTTGGCCATCTGAAGGGCATCAACTTCGTTTACTTCGGCGATGCCCGCTACAACATGGGCAACAGCCTGATGGTGGGCTGCGCCAAGATGGGCCTGAACTTCACCGCCTGTGCACCCAAGAAGTACCAGCCGGACGCTGCCCTCGTGGCCGAGTGCCAGAAGATCGCTGCCGAGACCGGTGCCACTCTCACCTTTGAGGAGGACCCCGCCAAGGCCGCCAAGGGTGCCGACGTGCTGTACACCGATGTGTGGGTGTCCATGGGTGAGCCGGTAGAGGTGTGGGCTGAGCGCATCAACGACCTTGCCGCCTACCAGATCAACCAGCAGCTGATGGACATTGCAGGCCCGCACGCTGTGTTCATGCACTGCCTGCCCGCCTTCCACGACCACAAGACCACCGTGGGCAAGGAGATGGGCGAGCGCTTTGGCCGCGATGCCATGGAAGTGACCGATGAAGTGTTTGAAGGCCCCCAGAGCATCGTGTTCGACGAAGCCGAGAACCGGATGCACACCATCAAGGCCGTGATGGCTGCGACCCTTGGCTATGTAAAATAACGGATCACAAACAAAAAAGGGAGGCTGCGTTTGCAGTCTCCCTTTTGCTTTGCCTGTTAGGCTTCCTTCAGCTTCAGCACGCCAGCCTGTACCAGACGCTTGCGCAGCAGTGCACCCACGATGCAGCTCACCACGATCTTGGCGAGGTCCAGCGCAATGAACGGGTACACGCACACCGAAAGCGCATAGCCCAGCTCGCACTGCATCTGGAACACGAACCATGCGGTGCCCAGCACGTAGCAGGCGGCATCGCCCAGCACAAGGCCGATGCCGGAGATCACCGGCTGGCCCTTGCTCTTTTCGATGAACAGACCGCCGATGAAGGCCAGCAGCAGGTAGCCCACCAGATAGCCGCCGGTGGGGCCTGCCAGCTTGGCAATGCCCGCGCCGTAGTCGGAGAACACCGGCACGCCCACAAGGCCGATGAGCAGGTACACCGCCACGCTCAAAGTGCCGAACTTGGGGCCGAGCAGCCATACGGTCAGGCAGATGACAAAGTTTGACAGCGAAATGGGAATGGCCCCGATGGGCACGCTCAGCGGGCCAAGCACGCACAGCGCGGCGGCCATCAGCGCAGTGACAGCCATCTGATAGGTGGTCAGTTTTTTGTTTTTCATAGAATAGAATTCCCCTCTGTTAAAAATTTACAAGGCATCTGTACCCGAGTATAACGCGGCAGAGGGAAGACGGTCAACAATGAAGTTGCAGCAGGGTTTACAATAGGGCGTGTTGTAATGCGTCGTAGAATATGGTAAGATGATAACAAAAAAGATTGACCGCCCTGCTTCCAAACTGTGCGGTCAATCTTTTTGACAAACGGGATGGAAAGCTGACCCTTGCAGTCAGCGCCCTTCTATGTTTAGAATACCGCATCAGCGTTATTTATCAAGGAGGTTCCCCATGGGTGGAGGACATGTTTCGCGGCCGGACTTCGGGATGCCGCAGCCGGACCCGGCCTACCCACTGACCGAGTTCTACCTGCTTTTGCAGCACGCACTGGACAAAGCGGGCCGCTTTGCGCTGCCTGCGCTGTATGCCCGCGTGCAGGCACCGGCCCGGCACATCTATCTGGACGAGGCGCGGGAATATTTGAGCCTTTCGCCTACCGGGCGGGAGGGGGATATCCGCCTGCTGGCCGAGGGCAGTCTGCAGCTGCTGTACAGCACCCTGCACGTCCAGCCGGACGGCACGCCTGCAGCCCTGCTGCTCACCGAGGAGTGCACCCGCGCCACGGTGGCGGTGCAGCTGCTGCCGCCCTTTGTGTGGGAGGACCCGCTGCCGCCGCTGCCGGACACCCCTGCGGCGCTGACGCTGCAGCTGACCATGCAGGATGTGATGCAGGCCGATACCGACCCGGCAGCGCTGGGCAGAAAGCTGGCTGGCACAGCGGCGAACAAGCGCTGGCTGCACCATCCGAAGGCCGAGACCTTCCTTGCAGAGCGGGTGGCCCTGCTGCAGAGAGTATATAAAAGGTGATTTTCATAAATTTTTCCAGCAATGCAATCTTCGGGGGCGTTCAGCCGTGTATAGGGTGAATGTCCCCCGTGGAATACGAATTCCACCAGCCCTGTACAGGCGGTAAAGGAGAGCTTGAAACTATGGGACAGCTGACCAGAAACGAAGTATTTACGCTGGCAGTGCAGAAATACAGCGATGCTGTTTACCGCGCTGCCATACACAACAGCCGATGCACAGCCGATGCCGAGGACGTGGTGCAGGATGTCTACGAGAAGCTCCTGCATTATAATGGTACGTTTGAGAGTGAGGAGCACCTCAAGGCGTGGCTGCTGCGGGTGGCCATCAACCGCTGCCGGGACCTGACCCGCGCAGCCCATCAGAAGGACACCGAGCTGGACGAGAACCTGCCCGCGCCCGATGCGTTTGAGGACGGCAGTGTGCTGGACGCAGTGCGCGCCCTGCCGGAAAACTACCGCAATGCCATCTATCTGCATTACTACGAGGGGTACACGGCGGCGGAGATCGGCCGGATGATGGGCGCACCATCCAACACGGTGCTGAGCTGGCTGCGGCGTGCCCGGGCGCAGTTACATACGATGCTGAAGGAGGAGATCGAAGATGAGGTGGTATGAGTACAAGATGGAGACGGACGACCTCTACGCCCCGGACGATCTGAAGGCAAAGCTGCTGGCCATGACAGACCAGTTGACCGAAGAAGAAAAGGCCCAGCCCATGATGAAAACCGACGCACCGGTACCGGCTCAGTCCGCCCCGGTGCAGCCGAAGAAGAAACTGATCCGCTTCCCCGCAAAGCGGGTGGGCGCACTGGCGGCCTGCCTTGCTGTGTGCGTGGTAGGCTATGGTGCTTTTGCCACCGGACAAATCGGCCTTGGCGCAAAGAGCAGCAGCCCGGCGGTCTATTATTCTGCGGACAGCACTGCGGCGGTGATGGCGGCAGGCGGCGCGGACCGTGCCGCTGTGGACAGCCCCATGGCAGCCGATTACAGTCTGAACACCATGGCGCTGGAAAGCGGCGCAGACAATGGCACCGCTGTTTATTCGGAGAACGACGCGGCAGCAGCGGCCCACAGCACCGACCACGCAAAGATCATCTACACCGCGAACCTCAGCCTGGAAAGCAAGGACTACGACGCAGCCCGCGCTGCTCTGGATGCTGCCCTTGCTGAAGCGGGCGGCTATCTGGAATCCAGCAGTGAATACTCGGATGCCGGTGACAGCCGCAGTGTCAGCCTGACCTACCGGGTGCCGCAGCAGAACTACGAGACCTTTCTTGCCGCCGTGGCCGAAGCAGGCAACGTGACCTACAAAAACCAGCAGGCCGACGACGTGACCGCCCAGTACATGGACGTGGAGACCCGGCTTGAGAATCTCAAGAACCAGCGAACCCGCTTGCAGCAGCTGCAGCAGCAGGCCGACAACCTCTCCGACCTGCTTGAGATCGAGTCCAGCCTGACGGATGTGCAGAGCCAGATCGAGAGCTGGCAGAGCCAGATGGACTGGTACAACGATCAGGTGGAAGAGTGCACCGTGTGCGTGAGCCTGAGCGAGGTGAGCACCTACTCGCCGCCCAGCGAGGGCTTCGGCAGCCGCTTTGTCAGCGCCCTTTCCGCTGGCTGGCAGAACTTTGTGGATGGCCTGCAGCAGGTCATCGTTGCCCTTGCCGGTGCATGGCCGGTGGTGGTGATCGCAGCCGCCGCCTGCGCAGGGTTCGTGGTTTGGAAAAAGAAGAAAAAATAAATCAAAAAATACTTGACATCCGCCCGCCCTTGTGGTATTATACTTGAGCAGTCAGAGAGAACCGCTGAGAGCACAAAGTAAATATCGCGGGGTGGAGCAGTCTGGTAGCTCGTCGGGCTCATAACCCGAAGGTCGTTGGTTCAAATCCGGCCCCCGCAACCACCAAGCGTTCTGAGATATCTCAGAACGCTTTTTTGTTGTCTGTATCCGATACGAAGAAGGGGCTGCGCTCGTTCAATGATGGCGGCAAAATCGTACTGCGCAGCGGTGCTTCTTCTATATTTACCGTTTACAACCTGCCGTCCTCCACGGCACGGGCGTGCTCGGCGAGAGCAAGGGCCTTTAGTGTCTGGATCTCGGGCCGGGTGTCGCCCCGGCGGGTGAACAGGCAGGTGGGCATGGGCGGGAAGGGGAACATGAGGGCATGGAACCACTCTCTCGGGGAGCCATGCCCCCGCACCGGACTGAAGAACAGGCACTTGCCTGCCAGCATCCGAACATACTCCTTCTCGAAGCTGGGCACCATCAGCCAGCGCATAGGCACTTCCTCCATGCAGCGGCGAACGATGGAGACAAAAACGGCATCGCAGCTCTCAAAGCAGACGGTCTGCCCGGTGAGCTGCGGCGGTGTGAGGAAGCTTTCGGCACTGAGGGGGTTGTTGGGGCTTGCCAGCAGGTAGCACCGGGTATCGAACAGGCTCATCACGTCCACGGCACTGCCCACCGGCTCAGCAAGCAGCTGCACCAGTGCATCCACGCCGCTTTGCAGTACTTCCTCCGGCGGGCGAAAGGTGGAGTCGGTGACGACTTCCAGATCGCAGTCCGGCAGCTCCCGGCTCAGAGCCAGCAGCAGGTCGTGATAGAGCGGGTCGCGTGCGGCCATGGTGGCGGGTACCTGCAGCACCAGCTTTTCCCGCTGGCGCTGCCCGGCCGCAAGAGCAGCCTGAAAAGCCTCGTAGCCTTTGCGGGTGCTCTGGGCAAACTCGGCAAACAGCTGGCCGGCCTGCGTTGGCTCCACCCGGCAGGTGGTGCGCACGAACAGCGGGGTGCCAAGCTCCTCCTCCAACGTGCGGATCTGGTAGCTCAGCGTGGGCTGGGTGAGGAACAGCTGCCGTGCGGCGACAGAAAAGTTCAGTGTTTCGTACAGCGCCAGAAAGCAGCGCAGCTGGCGGTCGGTCACAGCAGAAGCCTCCCTTCGGGCAAAAGTGATACGCCAATTGTAACAGCGGGCCGGGAAAAGGTCAAGATAACTGATAGAAAAACTGAATAACTGCAAACGGGAAAATTGAATTTCTCTTTTGGTAAAGATTTAATTATAATGAATATCGTCAAAAAAACATCAAACTGTGTCCTGTGCAGCAAAATGTTTTGAGAAAAGAAGACAAGAAGAGAAAAGAAAGGGTTCCGCACTATGAACAAGATCTCGCGCAGAAACTTCATCCGCGCATCGGCTCTCAGCGCTCTGGGCGCTGCCGCTGCAGGCGCACTGTCCGGCTGCTCCATCAGCGCAAGCAGTGCTGTTGCTTCCTCTGCAGCAGGCAGTGCCGCTGCTTCCGAAGCACCGGCTGCTGCCGCTTCCACCATTACCTGGGACGACATCTTTGCCACCAGCTACTGCCAGTCCAACCGCGGCTCCAACCCGGATGCCAAGGCTCCCGAAACTCCTGAGGAGTACATCGAGCAGAAGGGCAACGGCGACATCATGGGTTCCATGATGGTGGGCATGGTCGATCCTCTGAACATTCCGGAAGAGCAGTTCATGAACAACAAGCCCGCATGGCTGGGCGACGAGCCGCAGCTGGCCGATAAGGTGGAGTACACCAAGGACTGCGAGGTCCTGGTCATCGGTGCTGGTCAGGCTGGTACTGCCGCTGCCCTGCGCTGTGCAGAAGAGGGTCTGGACACCATCTGCTGCGAGGTGCAGACCTGGGAAGAGTACGACAACTACGCCTGCGACCTGACCACCTACAACTCCAAGTTCTTCCTGGACAAGGGTGCCGAGAAGTACGACCCCATGGACATCTTCACCGAGTACATGGTCAAGGCTCTGGGCCACGCAAACCAGAAGATCGTCAAGGATTACGCCACCCGTTCCGGCGAAGCTCTGGACTGGATGCTGGCTGAGCTGGATCCCGACTACGTTGCAAAGTACGCACACGCTGTGAACTACAAGGGCAACAAGCACTTCCAGAACCCCTGCAGCCACAGCTACTACTATGTGGGCATGACCCAGTGGCGTGATACCGGCACCGAGACCAACACCAACAACAATATGTGGCCGTACACCGTCCGTCTGCTGCAGCAGAAGGCTGTGGAGAAGGGCTGTGAGTACATCTACGGCGCACAGGGTCTGACCCTCGTGCACGAGAACGGCAAGGTCACCGGCGCGATCTTCACCGATATCGACGGCAAGTACTTCCAGGTCAATGCCGATGCTGTCATCGTGGCAGCCGGCGACTTCGGCGGCAACCCGGATATGCGTCTGGATCTGTGCGACACCCTGCGCAACCTGGCATGGTCCTACGGCAAGGACCGCACCGACGTGAACAACATTTCTTCCATGGGCCGTGACGGTTCCGGCATCCGCATGATGCTGTGGGCAGGCGCTACCATGGAGGCCGGCCCCCGTGCAGGCCAGGCAGCCGGCATCAACAGCCGCCCGTCCTTCCCCTTCGGCGGCATCTGGCCCATCTTTGGCAACGACGGCAAGCGTTTCTTCAATGAGACCATCACCCGCCACGGCTCCGTGGGCTATCTGGATATGATGCCCGAAGGCCAGAAGATGGTCTGCGTCACCGACTCCAACTGGGATGCATACTGCGAGTATCAGGCCTACGACCATCAGGCCATGGATCGCAGCAACGAGTACATGCTGGAGAAGGTCCGCAAGGATATGGCCAACTACAAGACCGGCCCCGACGGCTTCTCCGTGCAGGCATTTGCCCGCTACGGCAACGACCCCACCACCCTGTATGCTGCCGACACTCTGGAAGAGCTGGCCGACATCATGGGCTATGAGGGTGACGCAAAGCAGGGCTTCCTGGACGAAGTGAAGCACTGGAACGAGATGTGCGATGCCGGTTACGACTCCGACTGGGGCGCAGACGCATCCATGATGCACTTCAAGATCCAGGATCCTCCCTTCTTCGCAGCTTCTGCCGTTACCGGCGGCAACCCCTCCGGCGGCCTGTGCCAGCATGCTGCTGTCTGCACTGACGGTGAGTACCGCGTTCTGACCGGTGCCAAGGCACCCATCCCCGGCCTGTACGCTGTCGGCAACTGCTGTGGCCAGCGCTACGGTGTGCAGTACCACACCCCCACCGCAGGCAACAGCTGTGGCAGTGCATTCGTGACCGGTTACCTGGCTGCTGAGTATGTCAAGAACGATCTGGACAACGGCATTGGCGGCGAGAACTCTGCCGAGGAGCGTACCACCAACGGCAAATACTATGCCGGTACCTACACCTCCTCCAAGAACTCCAGCTACAGCACCGTCACCGTTACCATGACCTTCAGCGAGGATGCCATCACCGACTGCAAGATCACCTCTTCCGGCAACGAGGACCTGATGAAGGACGACCTGCGCTCCAGCATGGCAGCTGCCGTTGTGGAGAGCCAGGGCGATACCAGCGTGGATGCCATCACCTCTTCCACTCTGAGCTTCTCTGTCAAGGCTGTGCAGGAGGCTGTGGCCGACTGCATCGCACAGGCAAAGGCATAATTTCTCTTGCCAAACGGGCTGCTGTCCGATAGAATAAAGCTGTCGGTACCGCAAGCCCATCCTAAACGGTTTTTTCTTTCTTCTCGGTGCCGCGCCGGGGCAGGGCAAACCTCTGCTTCCGGTGCGGCATTGCTGTTGACGGAGGTCATATAATTATGGAAACTACCCCGCTTCACCCGGTGGTGATGAAGCTGAATTTCCCCTTCATCACCCGGAAGCCGTCCTTCAACGGACGCACCCTGATCGAGGGCCGCAACACCGAAATGCTGCATGAATATGTGCTGGCCATGGCGCTGGAGCTTAGGGCCAACGCTGCTGACTTTGCCGACTGCGAGGTGCAGGCCATCCGTCTGGGCGGTGGCTCGGCTTCCATTACCAACGGCAGCGATATCGACCACCTGCTGCGGCTCATCCGCAACTGTTACCATGTGGCCGAGAACGCGCCTGTCACCATGCGCACCTGCCCGGCGGACATCAACGGCGCGAACATGCCGTTCTACAACCGCTCCCACATCACCCGGTACGATCTGGAGCTGTACTCGCTGGAACCGCTGGATTTCTGCACGCTGGATACCCTCAACTATACCCAGCAGATGCCCTACATCACCCACGGCTTCCTGCGGGCGGACAGCCGCAACAGCATGGGCTTCATCCTGCTGTACGGCAAAAAGAACGTCTCCCGCTACGGTTTCCGCCACTCGGTGCTGGAGGCCACACGCCGCCCGGTGTGCCATGTCATCCTGCAGCGCTGCGCGGGCAGGGATCTGCTGGACGATGCCGCTGCCGAGGCCCAGCTGGCCGAGGCGGATGAACTGTTGACGGCTGTGGGCTTTGTGCAGTATCTGCCGCGGCGCTGGGCAAAGCCCGGCTGCGAGGATAAATTCTGGCAGGGCGCTGCTGCCGGCATGGATGTGCTGGCCTTCGGCCTTTGCGCCTGCACAAAGCTGGACGGCATGGAGACCACCAACACCGGTGACCTGAGCGTTTATCTTGCCCACAGTGCGGATTATGAGCAGATCACTGTGTCCACCGTCCCGGCAGAAAAAACCGAATAACAGCTGCAAAGCACAGCTTTTCCCAGCCAATGGGAAGGGCTGTGCTTTTTGTTCCGATGGGTGGAAAGTTCTTCCGCTTTCTTGTGATCGTGAAGATTTTTGCCGGATTTTGTTTACGCACCCGGAAAAAGGTGGTATGATAAACTAGGTATAGTCGGGTGATATGGCAGCCGGAACGTCCTGCTGTGTGAGCGCCCTCAGGGGGGATTTGATGAAAAAATATCTCAAAGCGGTCGTGTCCGGGCTGTGCGCCGCGGCACTGGCCCTTGGCTGCGTGGGCTGCGGCAGCAGTGCCCAGAATGCAAAGACCACGCAGGTGACTAACATTACGGTGTGGACTTATTATAACGGCGACCAGCTGGAATGCTTTACCGATCTTGTGGACAAGTTCAACGAGACCGTAGGTGCCGAGAAGGGCATCGTGGTGTCCACCGAGAGTCAGGGCAGCGTGAACGATCTGGAACAGAGCGTGATGGATGCTGCCGAAGGCAAGGTGGGTGCGTCCGCCATGCCCAACGTGTTCTCGGCTTATGCCGATACGGTCTATGCGCTGGATCAGATGGGTATGGTGGTGGATCTTGCACCCTACCTGACCGATGACGAGAAGGCCCAGTTCATTGACGGCTACCTCTCTGAGGGCGACTTTGACGACAACGGCAGCGTAAAGATCTTCCCGGTGGCAAAATCCACCGAGGTGATGCTCTTCAACGACACCGACTGGCAGCCCTTTGCCGAGGCCACCGGTGCCAGCTACGACGACCTTGCCACCGTGGAAGGTCTGGTAGACACCGCTGAAAAATACTACAACTGGACCGATGCCCAGACCGCTGCCCCGGACGACGGCAAGGCCCTGTTCGGCCGCGATGCTATGGCAAACTACATGCTGGTGGGCGCACAGCAGCTGGGCGGCACCATCTTTGAGGTGAAGAACGGCAAAATGACCGTCAACTTTGAGCACGATGCGGCCCGCAAGCTGTGGGATAACTACTACGTGCCCTTCGTCAAGGGCTGGTTTGCCGCCAGCGGCCGCTTCCGCAGTGACGATATCAAGGCCGGCAACGTGCTGGGCTATGTTGGCTCCTGTTCCAGCGCTACCTTCTTCCCCGCGCGGGTGACGAACGATGCCAACGAGAGCCACGATATCAGCATGAAGGCGCTGCCCAGCCCGGAGTTTGCAGACGGCGAAAAGGTTGCCGTGCAGCAGGGTGCCGGCATGGTGGTGACTGCTGGCAAGGAGGAAGAGATCGAAGCTTCGGTGGAGTTCCTCAAGTGGTTCGTCCAGCCGGAAAACAACATTGCCTTTGCGGTGGGTTCCGGCTATCTGCCTGTTACCAGGGAAGCCAACAGCATGGATACGATCACCTCCAGCGGCCTGACCCTGAACGACAGCATGGAGCAGATCCTGACCGCTGCCGTAGATACCGTGAACGGCAACCGCCTGTACACGCCCCACGCCTTTGCAGGCGGCAGCAGCGCCCGCAAGGTGCTGGAATACGGCCTGAGTGACCTTGCCGCTGCGGACCGCGAGACCGTGGAGCAGCGCATCGCCGAGGGTCAGAGCGCTGCGGACGCAGAAGCCGAGTTCCTGACCGACGATCACTTTGAGACATGGTATCAGGATATCTGCAGCCAGCTCAAACGGTACGAGGGCTGAGCCGACGGAACACGCTGAGGAAGAGAGGTGATGGTGATGCTGTGCAGACAGAAGGATACGGATGCCGCCCGGCGCAAAAAAACGGGCAGGCCTATCTTCCGCACCATTTTTAGCGCCATGATGCTGGTGATGCAGGTAGAGGTGGTGCTGCTGGCAGTCAGCATTACCATTACCAATGTGGACGGCAGGCTGAACCAGAACGCCAAGGACATGCTCAACATGCAGGTGCGCAACCGCGTCAGCTACGTGCAGGACCTGATGCAGGATGCACAGAACCTGACCGATCTGTCGGAGCACATCAACAATACCGTTCTTGCCATGCAGGAAGAAGGCCAGCTCGATCTGGCCGAACTGAACACGAGCCGTGAGAAGAGCGACGCACTGCTCACGGCCATTGCGCCGGAGTTGGTGAGCACCCTGCGAGCAAAACCGGTCAGTGGCATCTTTGTGGTACTGAACACCGTGAATCTGTACAACCTTGATGTGGGCTGCGGCCTGCCCGGCATCTACCTGCGGGATCTGGACCCGGATGCCCGCCCTTCGGGGGACAACGCCGATCTGATGATCGAGCGCGGCAGCTCGGCGGTGGTCAAAAAGCTGAGCATCACCACCGATAAAAGCTGGCAGCCCACCTTGCGCTACTACGGCCTGAAGGGCAACGGCTTTTTCAAGACTCCCTTCCAGACCGCGTGGGAGGACGGCGCAAGGCTGAACGCCGAGGATTACGGCCGCTGGACCACCAGTGTCTATAAGATAGGCGACGACAGCCGCACCGCCATTGCCTACTCCCAGCCGCTGATCCTGCCGGACGGCACAATCTACGGTGTGGTGGGTGTGGAGCTGCTTACCAGTTACCTGCAGACAAAGCTGCCTTACAGTGAACTGCAGGACGGCAATACCGGCACCTACTTCTTAGTCTCCACCACTGCTGATGAGAAAGATACCTCCTTTATCGTCAGCAAGGCGGTCACTTCCAGCGAGGACGTGACCGCTTTGGAAGCACCGGCCGGCATGATGAACTGCGAACTCCGGGCGGACGAGTGCTGGCTGACGCTGCGGAATAAAGACTATTATGCCGTGGCCCTGCCCATTACCCTGTACAGCCGCAACGCGCCGTTTTCCAATGAGCGCTGGCTGCTGATCGGCACCGTGAACAGCAAGGTGCTGTTTGCCTTTGCAGACAATGTGCGCAGCGTGATCGCCATTGCCATTGCGTTTACGCTGGTGCTGGGCGCGCTGGGCAGTCTGGTCGTTGCCCGCAATCTGGCCCATCCGGTGGAGCTGCTGTATCACGAAGTGGTGGACGGGCAGGAGAAAAAGCAGTTCCCGCAGCTGTCCCATACCAACATTCGGGAGCTGGACCGTCTGGCCGATGCACTGACCAGCTTGAACAGCGAGCTGCTGAACAACTCCACAAAGTTTTTGCGCATCATGGACATGGCCAGTGTGGAGCTGGGCGGCTATGAGCTGCGGTTCGACACGGGCAGTGTGTATGTTACCGATAACTTTTTTGCGCTGCTGGGTGCCCCCCAGCCCAAGGATTGCTTCCTGAGTGTGCGCCGCTTTGAGGAAAAGCTGAGCCACATCCAACTTTCCCATCCCTGCACCACTACGGCAGAGGGGGACAAGATGCTCACCATCCGCAAGGAGGGCGAGACCCGCTACATCATGCTGCGCGTCACCAACGACCAGACCACGCAGGTGGGTCTGGCTGAGGACGTTACCGCCGCCACGCTGGAGCGCATGCGTATTGAGCACGAACGCGATTACGATATCCTGACCGGCCTGTATAACCGTCAGGCCTTCCACCGCGTGAGCGAAGAGCTGTTCCGCAATCCGCACCAGCTGGGCGTTGCAGCTCTGCTGATGATGGATCTGGACAACCTCAAGCACATCAACGATACCTACGGCCACGACTGGGGCGACCAGTACATCCACCGCACGGGTCGCTGCCTTGCTGAGAACACGCCCAACGGCACTGTGGTGTCCCGCCTTTCCGGCGATGAGTTCGTGCTGCTGTTCTACGGCTATTCCAGTCAGGATCAGATCCGTGAGAAGATCCGCACCCTGAGCAGCGCTATGCAGAAGAGCGTTGCCATCCTGCCCAGCGGCAATGAGCTGCGTATCAGCATTTCCGGCGGTGTAGCATGGTACCCGGCCAGCGGCACCGATATGGACAGCCTGAAAAAGTATGCCGACTTTGCCCTCTATCAGGTCAAGCGCACCAACAAGGGACATCTGGAAGAGTTCAGCATGGAGATCTACCAGCAGGAAGCACAGGCCGCACAGCTGAGACGCGACTTCCAGCAGCTGCTTACCGAGGAGCGGGTGTACTATGTATTCCAGCCCATCTTCTCGGCCCGCACCGGCAAGGTGATGGCCTACGAAGCCCTGATGCGCTCCGATAGGGAAGCGCTGCGCTCGCCCGCTACCATCATGAAGCTGGCGCGGGAGCAGGGCGCACTGTGCGAGATCGAGCGGCTGACCTTCTTCAAGTCGCTGGAGACCTTCGACCACCTGCGCAGCGAGGGCCTTGTGCGCAGGGACACGATGCTGTTCATCAACTCCATTGCAAGCGTCTGCCTGCCCAGAGAGGACAGCGAGTATATGGAAAGCCGCTGGCATGAGCTGTGCCGCCAGATGGTCATTGAGATCACCGAGGAAGAGGAGATCGACCACGAAGCACTGGAGGCCAAGCGCCATGCGCCGGGCTTCTCCGGCATGTTCGCGCTGGACGATTACGGCAGCGGCTTTGCCAACGAGAACAGCCTGCTGGAGCTTTCGCCCCGGTTCATCAAGGTGGATATCGCCATCATCCGCGGCATCGATACCGACCCGGACAAGCAACAGATCGTGCAGAACATCGTGGCCTATGCCCACCCGCGCAGCATGCAGATCATTGCCGAGGGCGTGGAGACCGCCGCCGAACTGCGCAAGGTTATAGAGCTGGGCGCGGATGCGCTGCAGGGCTACTTCCTTGCAAAGCCTGCCGCCGTACCGGCCCAAATGGCACCTGCCGCCCGCAAGGTCATTGCCGAGTACAGCTCTGCATCCGACAGCGGCTGAATACGAACATAAAAAGGCCCGCAGAAATGCGGGGCTTTTGCATCTGCCACTGGCGTATTGCAGTTTGCTGCGGTATACTGGAATCGGGCAAACAACAGCACAGGGGGTGCTTTTTTATTATGGTACAGGTAGACCTTATCACCGGCTTTCTGGGTGCAGGCAAAACCACCTTTCTGCGCCGGTATGTCCGATATCTGGTGGCACAGGGCCACAACGTCTGCATTCTGGAAAACGACTTCGGCGCGGTGAACGTGGATGCCATGCTGGTGCAGGACCTTCTTGGCCCGAACTGCGACCTTGAGACCATCAGCGGCGGATGCGACTGCGACACCCATCAACGCCGGATGCGCACCAAGCTTATTGCTATGGCCATGCGCGGGTTCGACCGGGTGGTGGTGGAACCCAGCGGCATCTTTGATGTGGACGAGTTTTTTGATGTGCTGCGGGACGACCCGCTGGACCGCTGGTATCACATCGGCAATGTGATCGCCATAGTGGATGCCATGCTGCCGGAAACGCTTTCGCCGCAGGCTGAGTACGTGCTGGCATCCGAGACGGCCAACGCGGGCCGGGTGCTGGTCAGCCGTACCCAGCTGGCCGGGCAGCAGCAGACCGCTGCCGCCGTGGCTCATCTGACCCGTGCGCTGGAGGGCTGCAAGTGCTCCCGCCGCTTTGCGCCGGAAGAGATCATCACCAAGGACTGGGCACGGCTTACCGATGCCGACCTTGCCGTCATTGCGGCCTGCGGCTGCAGGCAGGCCAGCTGCGAAAAGCTGCATTTTGATGAGCACGAAGCCTTCAGCTCTCTGTGCTTTCTGGAGCAGCACCTGACGCTGCAGCAGCTGCAGGCCGCTGCCGACCACCTGTTTGCGGATGCCGCCTGCGGCCATGTGCTGCGGGTGAAGGGCTTTGCACCGGACCCGCAGGGCACCACCGGCTGGCTGGAACTGAACGCCACCGCTGTCGGCAGAACACTGGAACCCATCCCGCAGGGGCAGGATGTGCTCATCGTCATTGGCGAAGGGCTAGACAGGGCAAGGATCGAAACGCAGCTTCACCGCTGAGCTTTCAACGAACGTTGTAAAACTGGTGCAAAAAAAGGAGAACAGAATCATGAAAAAGAACCCGCAGATGCCCTCGGCGCGGCGCATCCTCGGCATGGTGGTCGGTATTGTGATCATCGGGCTGGGCATTGCACTGTTCAAGCAGTCTCACCTTGGCAACGACTCCATCAGCGCACTGAATATGCGTCTGGCCGAGATGCTGGGCATCTCGCTGGGCGTGCAGAACCTGTGCACGAACATCCTGTTCTTTGCACTGCAGTTCTGGTTCGGGCGCAAGTACATCGGCCTTGGCACCTTTGTCAACGGCATTGGCGTCGGGTTCATTGTCACGGCCTTCTACGACCCCATTGCAGCCCACTTTGGCCCGGCCGAGGCGCTGGGCCTGCCGGTGCAGCTGCTGTGGGTGGCGCTGGCGGTGCCGGTCACGGCGCTGGGGGCTTCGCTGTACCAGACGGCAGATCTGGGCATCGCCCCGTACGATTACCTTTCGCTGGGCCTGCGGGACTACACCCCGGTGCCGTACTTCGGCTGCCGCGTGTTCACCGATGCACTGTGTGCGCTGCTGTGCTGGCTGCTGGGCGGCCTTGTGGGCATCGGTACGCTGATCTGTGCCTTCTGCCTGGGGCCCTTCATCCAGTTCTTCAACGGGCTGGTGTCGGAGCGGGTGCTGCACTACAAGCCGGGCGGCCAGTAAGATCGGGAAATCAAAAAGGCGTGCACCTCCTTTGCGGAAGTGCACGCCTTTTGCTGTGCAGAAATCAGAACTTGAACAGCGGAGTGCCGGCCAGAACATCGCCCTCGGCCAGCATCTTCAGCTCGCCCATGTCATCGCCGTTGGTCACGATGATGGCCGTTGCGGTGGGATGGCCTGCAGCCTTGATGGCGTCCAGATCCACTTTCAGCAGCGGGGTGCCGGCCTTGACCTTGTCGCCCACCTTGACCAGTGCCTTGAAGCCGTTGCCGTTCATCTCCACGGTGTCCATGCCAACATGGATCAGGATCTCCATGCCGTCCTCGCTGGTCAGGCCCACGGCGTGCAGGGTGGAAGCCACCTGTTCCACGGTGCCGTCAAACGGAGCATACACGGTCTTGCCGGTGGGCTCGATGCCACAGCCGGGGCCAAGGATGCCCTGTGCAAAGGTCTCGTCGGGGATGTCGGCCTGTGCCAGCACCTTGCCGCGGATGGGGGTCAGAACGGTCTTGCTCTGACCAAAGAATTTAGCGGTCTCTTCCTGCTCGGTCTTGCCGCCGAACAGCTTATCAAAAAAGCCCATGTTAAAATACCTTCTTTCCGATTATTTCATAGAGCCAGCCGGCCGAAACGCTGTCCTGCAAGGCCCACCGGCTCCAACCCATTGGTCTACCCAAAAGATACCACATTGTGAAAGAAATTGCAATTGGTATCCCGCATAAAACCGCCAAAAATCTTTGGCGGCATCACATCAGGTCGATCAGCTGCTCGATCTCCTCCATGCGGGTGGCCCAGCTGGTGGCAATGCGCATCACGGTGTGGGTGTCGTCGTACTTCTCCCAGAAGCCGAACTTTGCCAGTGGCTCCAGCGCTTCCAGCTGGCTGTTTTCCAGAATGGGGAACACCTGATTGGTGGGCGACTCCATATAGAAGCGGTAGCCCTTGGCAGCAAGGCCCTCCTTCAGACGGTCGGCGGTCTCGATGGCGTTCCGGCTGATGCGGGTGTACAGATCATCGGTGAACAGCACATCGAACTGCAGGCCCATCAGACGGCCCTTGGCAAGCAGCGCGCCCTGCTGCTTGACCATAGTCATAAAGTGGGCCGGTGCGCCGTGGGGGAACACCACGGCCTCGCCGCACAGCGCGCCCACCTTGGTGCCGCCGATGTAGAACACATCGGTCAGGCGGGCGATATCCTGCAGGGTAACATCGGTGCCCTTGGCCATCAGACCGTAGCCCAGGCGTGCGCCGTCCATGAACAGGGGCATGTGGTACTCCTGACACACAGCGTGCAGCTCTTCCAGCTCAGCCTTAGTGTACAGGGTGCCGTACTCGGACGGGTGAGAGATATATACCATGCCGGGGAACACCATGTGGTCGTGGTTGGCATCGGCATAGAAGGTGGCGCACCAGTCGCGCACATCGGCGGCGCTCACCTTGCCCTCGTGGGCGGGCAGGGCAATGACCTTGTGGCCGGTATACTCAATGGCACCGGCTTCGTGTGCAGCCACATGGCCGGTGGCAGCAGCCATCACGCCCTGCCAGCGCTGCAGCATGGACGCAATGACGATGGCGTTGGTCTGGGTGCCGCCGGAGATGAAGGTCACGTCTGCATCCGGGCAGCCGCAGGCAGCGCAGATCTTTGCTTTGGCGCTGGCGCAGTAGGGGTCGGTGCCATAGCCGGGCACCTTTTCAAAGTTGGTCTCGGCCAGCTTTTGCAGGATGGCAGGGTGTGCACCCTCACAGTAGTCGTTCTCGAAATACAGCATATCGTTACTCCTGATCCAGTGAGATAAAGTGTTGATAAGGCTATTCTACTACGGGGGAGAGGGAGTGTCAAATCACGTCCCTCTTTACGGCAAAGGATTTTTACTGTATCTTTAGTTTTTCTATGGTATAATGCGGGAAACGGAATATATTATTTGGGAAGGGGAA
The DNA here is from genome assembly GCF_003478175.1 of Faecalibacterium sp. OF03-6AC. Lineage (NCBI taxonomy): Bacteria > Bacillati > Bacillota > Clostridia > Eubacteriales > Oscillospiraceae > Faecalibacterium > Faecalibacterium sp. OF03-6AC. Next base: position 309,318 of record NZ_QUEN01000002.1, read on the forward strand.
TGTGCATGAAAAAACAGACGCTTGTGCGGGATGCCACCGTAATGCTGCTGGCTCTGTTCGCCGCCTATGCCATGGTGATGCTTACACAGGCCGTTATGGGCCGCATTGAGGGCGTAGCAATGCTTATCTTTATGCTGGCGGTATTCGTCACCTCTATGTATACAGAAGGTTATGCGTGGGGCGTGGCGGCTTCGCTCATCAGCGTGCTGGCTGTGAACTTTGCCTTCCTCTCACCGTATTTCGCCTTCAACTTTACCCTGTCGGAAAACCTGTTCTCCGGCCTTGTGATGCTGGTGGTGTCCATCATGACCAGCACTCTCACCACCCGCATCAAAAAGCAGGAACAGCTGCGTATGGAGAGTGAAAAGGAAAAGATGCGCGCGAACCTCTTGCGCGCGGTTTCTCACGATCTGCGCACCCCGCTCACCTCCATCTACGGTGCCTGCTCCACTGTGATCGAAAATTATGACTCGCTGGATAAGGAAAAGACCATTAAACTGCTTGGTGAAGCCTGCAGCGATGCCCAGTGGCTGACCCGCATGGTGGAGAATCTGCTTTCCGTCACCCGCATCGACAGCGAGAAGGTGACGGTGCAAAAGACCCCCACTGTGCTGGACGAACTGCTGGATACGGTACTGGTCAAGTTCCGCAAGCGCTACCCGGAGATCCCGGTGGAGCTGGAAACGCCGGATGCCTTTATCGTGATCCCCATGGATTCCATGCTCATCCAGCAGGTGCTGATGAACCTGCTGGAAAATGCCGCTCTGCACGCCGAGGGCATGACAAAACTGACCTTGAAGGTGTTCACGGTGGGCAATCGTGCGGTGTTCGAGGTGACGGACAATGGCTGCGGCATCCCCAGAGAACGGCTGAAAACGCTGTTCTCCGGCACCGACCCGGATGTACCGGCAGACAGCCGCAAGCACGGCATGGGCATCGGCCTTTCGGTGTGTGCGGCCATCATCAAGGCGCACGGCGGCGAGATCAAGGCCGAGAGCCGTCTGGGTGAGGGAACGACCATCCGCTTCTGGCTGGAGACCGAAGAAATTGAAATGGAGGATGCAGAAGATGAGCAATAACAAATTCAAGGTCCTGATCGTAGAGGATGAGGCAAATATCTGCAGCTTTATCGAAACGCTGCTCACCACCAACGATTATCAGGCTCTGGTGGCTCATACCTGTACCATGGGCCTGACTCTGTTCGCCTCCCACAACCCGGATCTGGTCATTCTGGATCTGGGCCTGCCGGACCGGGACGGGCTGGAATTCATCCGCACCGTGCGGCAGAAGTATATGACCCCCATCGTGGTGCTCTCGGCCCGCACCGACGAGATGGATAAGATCGAAGCGCTGGATCTGGGTGCCAATGATTACATCACCAAGCCCTTCGGCACCGGCGAACTTCTGGCCCGCGTGCGCGCTGCCCTGCGGCTGAACCGCTACAGTGCCATGCACGGCGGCAATGCCCCGGCGGGTGAGTTCCGCGCACAGGGAATGCGCATCAACTATGACCGCCGTAAGGTGTTCGTGGACGAGCAGGAGATCAAGCTGACCCAGACCGAATACAACATCGTGGCGTTCCTTTCCCAGCACGCGGGCCGCGTGATGACCTATGCGGCCATCGTCAAGGCCATCTGGGGCGATACCGACATCGGCAGCACCAAAAAGCTGCAGGTGAACATGGCCAATATCCGCAAAAAGCTGGGCAGCCGTCCGGGCAGCAATGCCTATATCCTCAATGAGCTGGGCGTGGGCTACCGCATGATCGACGAGGATGCCCGCAGCGGGGAGATCAACGAATGATACTTGCACTGATCCTGTTTGCTGTTACCTATGTATTGATGCTGCGGCTGCAGCAGTACCGCCCGTGGGTGGCACTGTGCAGTGCGGTGCTCTTTATTGTGCTGGGCGAGGCAGGGGTCTACGAGTTTTCACTCCGCGCCGCGCTGCAGGCCGTGGATTATAATGTGTTGCTCATGATGGCGGGCACCATGGGTACGGTGGCACTGTTCATCGAGAGCAAAATGCCTGCCCGCCTGGCGGAAATGCTTATCGTCCGTGTGCCGGATGTCAAGTGGGCGGTGTGTATGCTGGCGCTGTTCGCCGGTGTCATCAGTGCTTTTGTGGACAATGTGGCCACGGTGCTCATGGTAGCACCGGTGGGCCTTGCCATTGCCCGCAAGCTGAAGATCTCGCCGGTGCCGGTGCTCATTGCCATTGCGGTGTCCTCCAACCTGCAGGGCGCGGCCACGCTGGTGGGCGACACCACCAGCATCCTGCTGGGCAGCTTTGCCGACATGAATTTCTTCGATTTCTTCTGGATGCGGGGCCGTCCGGGCATCTTCTGGGGCGTGGAGCTGGGCGCACTTGCTTCGCTGGCAGTGCTGCTGTGGCTGTTCCGCCGTGAGACCCAGCCTATCGCCGCAAAGGTGGAGACTGAGGTGGAGGACGATGTGCCCACTGCCCTGATGCTGCTCACGGTGGGGCTGCTCATTGCGGCATCCTTCCTGCCGGAGCCTGCAGCCGGGCCGCTGCACACGGTGTACGAGCTGCGCAGCGGTCTTGTGTGCATGGGGCTGTGCCTGTTTGGTGTGGCGCGCGCCTGCCTGCGGGCAGGGTCGGCCAAGCCGCTGGCGCATGTGCTGGGCGAGCTGGACTGCGACACCCTGCTGCTGTTGTTCGGCTTGTTCATCGTGATCGCGGGCATCCACGCGGCGGGTGTTATCGACGCAGCAGCCCGGCTGTTCCATGCCGTGGCAGGGGAAAGCCCCTTCCGGCTGTTCACCCTGCTGGTGGTGGTGTCGGTGGTGCTTTCGGCCTTCATCGATAACATCCCTTACGTGGCCGCCATGCTGCCGGTGGTGCAAAGCATCGCCGCCCTGATGAACGATGGCGTGGGCGTGGAACCCTATGTGTTTTACTTCGGCCTGCTCACCGGTGCAACGTTGGGCGGCAACCTGATCCCCATCGGTGCTTCGGCCAATATCGCGGCCATTGGCATTCTGCGCAAAAACGGCGAGACCGTCACCACCCACGACTTCCTGCGCATCGGCGTGCCCTTTACGCTGGCTGCAGTGCTGGCAGGCTATGCGTACCTGTGGCTGGTGTGGGGCAAAGTCTGATCTGCTGGCCTCCGGCACGGCTGCCTGCTGAAGAAAAAAACAAAGAAACTCCGACCCTCTGCACCGCCGGAAAATCGGCCTGCAGAGGGCTTTTTTCGCGAAAGTATGACGTTTTGCAGTGAGGGAAAAGTTTTTTCGAAAAAATGCTTGACAATTCTGCCATATCTGGTATAATAACTATCGTTCCGAGCAACACAGCTCACGAACAAAACAGAATATGCGGATATGGCGGAATTGGCAGACGCGTTAGATTCAGGTTCTAATCGGGGCAACTCGGTGGAGGTTCAAGTCCTCTTATCCGCACCACAAAAAAGACAGCTTTTGATAGCTGTCTTTTTTGTTTTACATGACCGGTTCCCTTTAGCTGCAACAGCGGATAAGAGGACTTGAACAGGGCGGCGGCGCACAGCGGTCTGAACTGGATTATCTCATCTACAATGACCCGCTGGGCTACGCGGATTTGATTCTGAACGGCGAGCCGGAGGAATACTTGAAGAATGTGGCTGGAAGCCATGGGTTAGAAATCTGAATGAATGCTGGACATTACCGTTTATTGCGCTGGTGATGTCCGGCATTTGTTATTTGGTGTTGATCGATCAATTTTAATGGAATCTTTATACTTCTACAATTTTCTTTACGGCTCTTTTATTTATTCCATGCTAATCTTTATGCACACGGATAGGTAAAGGAGCTTTTATGATTCAATATCCTCGTTACAGGCAGCACCGTTTTTCTTCTTTTCAGGTCATTATTGCAGGTTTTGCGGCAGTCGATCTGGTGGGCGCATTGCTTCTGATGCTCCCGATCGCTGCACAGCAGCGGTGCGTCACACCGTTCCATGAGGCACTGTTTACCTCCACCTCCGCCCTTTGTGTGACCGGACTTGTGGTTCAGGATACCGGCAGCTACTGGTCGGCTTTTGGGCAAAGCGTGATCCTTCTTCTGATCCAGATCGGAGGATTGGGTGTCATTACGGTGGGCGCTGCCTTTGCGCTGCTTTCCGGGCGAAAGATCTCCCTCAAGCAGCGCAGCACGATGCAGGAAGCTACTGCTGCCCCGCAGATGGGCGGCATCGTGCGGCTGACAGGCTTTATTCTGCGGATCACCGCCCTGTTTGAATTGGTCGGTGCTGCACTGCTGCTGCCGACGTTCTGCGCCGATTATGGACTGCGCGGAATCTGGTACGCGTTGTTTCATTCCATTTCGGCGTTCTGCAATGCCGGCTTTGACCTGCTGGGAACAGAGGGGGCAAAATTTGTTTCGCTGACACGGTATGCAGGTGACCCATTGCTTACCACAGTGATCGCGGCCCTGATCGTCTTTGGCGGACTTGGCTTTCTGACATGGGAGGACATTTGTACATATCGCCTTGATTTTCACCGTTACCGGATGCAGAGCAAGGTGATCCTTGTCACAACGGCATTTCTTCTGGTACTGCCGACGCTGTACTTTTATTGCTTCGAGTTCACGGCAGGCTCTGCCCGGCAGCGCATTTTATTGTCGATGTTTCAATCCGTTACTCCCCGTACTGCCGGTTTTAACACCGCCGATCTTGCTGCGATGGGCAGCACTTCACAGGCGTTGATGGTGGTTCTGATGCTGTTGGGCGGTTCGCCCGGCTCCACGGCAGGCGGCATGAAAACCACAACATTCGCCGTTCTGCTGGCCAATATGTGGGCGACATTCCGCCGCAGAGAAGATGCCGAATTTTTCGGGCGGCGCATAGATGGTTCCGCGGTCAAGAATGCTGCCACGATTGCAGGAATGTATTTAACGCTGTTCTTCCTCGGAGCCTTTGTCATTGCTGCGGCCGAGCAATTGCCGATGTCAGTCTGTCTGTATGAAACTGCTTCGGCTGTGGCAACGGTAGGTCTGACATTGGGCATCACGCCGCAGCTGGGGGTCCTTTCGCAGGGGGTGCTGATCGCACTGATGTTTTTGGGACGTGTTGGTGGATTGACGTTGATCTATGCGGCATTTGGCAGCAGCCCTGCCCACTCTCGTCTGCCGCAGGAGAAAATCGCGATCGGATAAAGGAGACAAGTATGAAATCGATTCTTTTGATTGGGCTTGGCCGTTTTGGCCGCCATATTGCGCAGGAACTGAATGAGCTGGGTCATCAGGTCATGGCGGTCGACAGCAACGAAGACCGTGTGAACGCCGTGCTTTCCTATGTGACGAATGCACAGATCGGTGACAGCACCAGCGAATACTTTCTGCGCTCCCTTGGTGTTGGCAATTTTGATGTGTGTATCGTAACCATCGGCGGCAATTTTCAGAGTTCGTTGGAAACAACATCGCTGCTCAAGGAGCTGGGTGCAAAGCTTGTGGTCTCGCGTGCAGAGCGGGATGTACAAGCCAAGTTTCTGCTGCGCAACGGTGCGGATGAAGTGGTCTACCCGGAAAAGCAGCTGGCAAAGTGGGCAGCGATCCGATACAGCTCCGAACACATTCTGGATTATATCGAGCTGCAGGACGACCACGCCATCATGGAAGTGACCATTCCGCCGGAATGGACGGATCGCACGATCGGTGAGATCAATATCCGAAAAAAGTATAACATCAATATTCTTGCGCTGAAAAAAGACGGAAAGCTTGATATGAACATCACGCCGGATACGCAGCTGTGCCGGGATGAAAGTATGCTGGTTTTGGGAAAATACGCATCGATCCAGAAGTGTTTCCGGCTTTAAAAAGGATAGGACGGATCATATGGATGTCGTTTTGTTGTTGATGGTTCTTGGAGTCATGTTGAGTGGCTTTTGGGCAGCAGATGCGTTGGATCACATGAGGAAGGAGATCCTTCGACAGGAAGGAAAAAGACGTGGCTGGTGGTCGTGACCATCAAATTGTGCTATACTGTGGGCAAGGCAGGTGATTTTTATGAATCAGAACGACCCACCCACTGAACATATTCTGGCGTGTCTGTCGTCCTCTCCCTCCAATGCAAAGATCGTGCGGACGGCGGCAACAATGGCAAAGGCATTCGGCGGCTCTTTTACTGCGTTGTATGTCAAAACACCGGATGCCGACTGGATGAGTGCGCAGGACAAACAGCGCTTGCAGCAGCATATCCACATGGCGGAACAGGCGGGCGCAGATATTACGACCCTCTACGGCGATGACATTCCACAGCAGATCGCAGAGTTTGCCCGGATCTCCGGCATTACAAAAATCGTACTGGGGCGCTCCAGCGTACATCGCCGCCATTTCTGGAGTGGACCGTCACTGACTGAAAAATTGACGCTGACTGCGCCCAATCTGGATATTTATATCATCCCGGATGCAGCAGTGGAGCAGGATTACGGCTCTGGCAGAAGGCTGTTTGCCCGTTCCATCGTCCCATCGTTCCGTGACCTGCTGATTACGGCAGGGATTCTAGCCTGCATCACGGTGATCGGCTTTTTGTTCCTGCAACTGGACTTTGCGCGCTACAATATCATTATGTTCTACATGTTGGGTGTTTTGCTCACGGCTCTTACAACATCTGGCTATTCCTGCGGCGTTTTGGGCTCGATCGCCAGCGTTGCGCTCTATAACTTCTTCCTGACGGAGCCAAGACTGACATTCCATGCCTATGATCCGGGGTATCAAATCACCTTTGTGCTGATGCTGACTTCTGCCATCGTCACCTGTACGCTGACGACCCGGTTGAAAGATCAGGCAAAAATGTCTGCACAGGCGGCGTTTCGGACGAAGGTGCTGTTTGATACCAGCCAGCTTTTGCAGAAAGCGACCAACGAAGACGAAATTTTATCCCTGACGGCAGCGCAGCTTACCAAACTGCTAAACCGGAACCTGATCGTGTATCCAGAGCAGGATGGTTCTCTTGGACAGGGGCAAATTTTTAACACAGTGGAAGAAAGCAGCCGACTCAGTTTTGATTCTGCGCCGGAACGCAGTGCCGCTGAGTGGTGCTTTGCAAATAAGAAGCGTTCGGGTGCATCAACGGATTACTGTACCGATGCAAAAGGACTGTACCTTGCGATTCGTACAGGCAGCGGTGTGTTTGGTGTTATCGGCATCGACCTGTCGGAACGCTCCATGGATGCGTTTGAAAACAGCGTCCTGCTGTCGATCCTTGGTGAATGCGCATTGGCAGTGGAAAACCGTCGCATTGCGCTGGAAAAAGAACGAGCTACCATGCAGGCGCAGAATGAACAGCTTCGGGCAAACCTGCTGCGCACGATCTCGCATGATCTGCGCACCCCGCTGACCTCCATTTCCGGCAATGCCAGCAATCTGCTTTCCAACGGAGAAACGCTGGATACAGAGACCCGGAACAAAATCTGCACCGATATTTTTGATGATGCACAATGGCTGATCGGTCTGGTGGAAAATCTGCTTTCTATCACCCGCATTGAGGATGGGCGGATGAATCTGCAGATCTCACCGCAGCTGATGGACGAAATGATCGAAGAAGCACTGCACCATGTCAACCGGAAAAGCTGCGAACACACCATCACAACACAGTATGGGGACGAGATCCTCCTGGTCAATGTGGATGCGCGGCTGATCATGCAGGTCGTTGTCAATCTGGTGGATAACGCCATCAAATATACCCCTGTGGGCTCGGTCATTCGGATTTCGGCTTACCGGAAAGACCATCAGGTCGTAGTGGAAGTTGCAGATAACGGCCCCGGTATTCCGGATCGCGCAAAAGCACAGGTGTTCGAGATGTTTTATACCGGGCAGAGCCGTATTGCAGATAGCCACCGCAGCCTTGGCTTGGGCTTGCCCCTCTGCCGTGCGATCCTGACGGCTCACGGCGGAACATTGACCCTGTGTGACAACATTCCCAATGGCAGTGTCTTTTCCTTTGCATTGCCACAAAGTGAGGTGAACATTCATGAATAAGCCGTCCATTCTGGTCGTAGAGGATGATGTTCCTGTACGGTGTCTGATCACAACGACCCTGAAGACCCACGGCTATAAATATCTGACTGCTTCCAATGGGGAAACGGCGATCATGATGGCCACCAGCCACAATCCGGACATCATGCTGCTGGATCTTGGGCTGCCCGATATAGACGGCATCGAGGTCATCCGCAGCGTCCGCACATGGTCGAACCTGCCCATCATCGTCCTGAGTGCCCGGAGCGAAGATTCTGATAAGATCGAAGCACTGGACAACGGCGCAGACGATTATCTGACAAAGCCGTTTTCCGTGGATGAGCTGCTGGCAAGACTGCGTGTAACGCAGCGTCGATTGAATCTGCTGGCTTCTGACGGCATAAACAGTCCGGTTTTTGTCAATGGTCCTTTAAAGATCGACTTCTCGGCCGGGTGCGTCTGGCTGGGTGAGAATGAATTGCATCTGACCCCCATCGAGTACAAACTGCTGTGTGTGCTGGCGCATAATGTGGGCAAAGTGCTGACGCATACATCCATCACACAGCAAATATGGGGAAGCACGCAGGAAAATGATATTGCCTCCTTGCGTGTTTATATGGCAGCCCTGCGCAAAAAACTGGAACGATGCCCGAATGCGCCGCATCTGATCCAGACCCATGTTGGTGTCGGATACCGGATGCTTCGTGTGGAAAACGATGAAGCATAGTAAAAAAACAGGGTGCGCCCCCGAATAGAACGCACCCTGAAAAATCCATATACGATAGCGATATGTACAACAGGGAGTTCCCCAGAGCAGAGTTCCCATAAAACAGTATTTGCAAAAGTTCCCTAAATGGGGAAGATTTGGCGTGACTTCGGTCACGCCTTTTCTTTTGCTTCCAGTTCATCCAGAGGGATGTACCCCAGCCCGTCGTACTTGATATGGATGTGCTGCACCCGCTTTCCGCTGGACTTATCCGGGGCATCTACATAGATAGCCGACACCAGTTCACGGAGAGCATAGGGAGTGAGTTCTTCAATATGAACGTACTTGTGCGCTTTCTGGACGAATTTTTCAATATTCTCGATCTGCTGTTCCTGTACTTCGATTTCCTGTTGGATAGAGAGGGATTCCTCTTCCAGCTGCTTCTGTTCGGCATCGTAGCTCTGGCTCATCATGTCGAAGCGGTCATCGCTCAGCTTTCCATTGGCGTTGTCCTCGTAGATTTTCATGAACAGCCGTTTGAGGTCTACAATCCGCTTCTCATTCCGGGCAAGCTGCTTCTTCAGGACGGTCAGCTTTTCGCTGCTTTCCACACGAAGCTGCTCCTCCATGACCTTGCGGAAGTAGTTTTCATGACGGAGAATGTAGTCCGTCACCCGCTGAACATGACTCAGCACACGTCCTTCCAGAACCTTTACCCGGATGAAATGTCCCTTGCACTTGCTCCCGTTCTTCTTGTGCAGAGAGCAATCAAAGAAGTCTTGACTGAAGTCCCTGTTATTGGACGAACCATATTGCATCTTGGAACCGCAGTCAGCGCAGTAGACCATACCGGAGAAAATGCTGCTCTTGCCTGTTCGGGTCATACGGTGACGCTGGCTGCGAATCTCCTGAACCTTTTCAAACACATCATCGTCAATAATGCGCTCATGTGTATCCGGGAAGATAGCCTGATTTTCCACAGGATTCAGATGTCTCTTTTTATCCCAGATAGAGTTAGTATAGGTCTTGAAGTTGACTGTGCAGCCAGTGTACTCCCGGCGTTCCAGAATCAAACTTACTGCTCTTTTATCCCAGCGATAAGGGTCTTCCGGGGCAGGTGCGTTTGTGCTCCGGCCATGGCTCAACTTGTAGGCGGTAGGAGTCAGAACTTTATCTGCCCACAGTTGGTTCGCAATTTGGGTCGGCCCACGTCCCTCCATGCACATGGAGAAGATGCGCTTCACAATCGCAGCCGCTTCCGGGTCAACAAGCCAATGCTTCGGGTTCTCCGGGTCTTTTACATAGCCGTACGGAACATTAACCGTCAGCGGTACTCCACGCTCTCCCTTGGCCTTCTGAACGGCCCGAATCTTGCGGCTGGTATCGCGGGCGTAAAACTCGTTGAACCAGTTCTTAATGCCCGCAAAATCGTTGTTTACGCTGTTCGGGTCAATGGTGTCGTAGTTGTCGTTAATGGCGATGTAGCGAACGCCATACTGGGGAAAGGTGAAGTTGGTGTACAGACCAGTCAAGGCAGAATTGCGCCCCAGTCGGGACAAATCCTTCGTGATAACGATTCCTACACGCCCTGCTTCGATCTCGACCAGCATACTCTGAAAGCCGGGACGGTCATAGTTCGTGCCGGAGTAGCCATCATCCACAAAGAACACCGGGTTCGGGAAGTGGTTCTTTTTGGCGTATTCCAGAAGGATGACCTTCTGGTTCTCAATGGACAGGCTTTCGCCGAGCCGTGCGTCCTCTTGCGACAGTCGGCAGTAAAGTGCGGTGATTTTATTCGTTGCTCCAGACATTGTTGTGTCCTCCTTATTCTGTGGAGCAACTGTCAGTACAGGATTGGTTACCGGATCAAGTATAGCAGAATTGGACGCAGTTGTCATTCGTCTGCACCCTCATCTTCAAATTTTTGCTGGGCGTTCTTGGCAACAATGCGCTCCAGTTTCTTCAAAAAGGATTCCTTGCCCTCATAGCTGCCGGTCACGGTGTAGGTGGTGTGACCGACTTTCTCCGTGGTGGTCAGTTCAGGAATCCAGAATGCAGACAGGTTCTTGACATGGAGATTGCCGTTCTCATCTACATAGGAGCCGTGCTTCTTCTGCTCTTCGGTCAAGGGCTGCCGCTTGAAATAGATTTCGTTTTCGGAGATGCTCACGGTTTCGCTGGCTTGCTCCTTCGGGGCATCGTCATACAGCTGGGCAAAAAATGCCAGTGCATCTTCGGGTGAGTCTTCCTCCATGAGCTGCTCGAAAACTCGCTGTTCCTCTGCCGAGAGGTTATTCCATGCGGCTTCCAACTCCTGCTCGTTGGCTGCGTTGACGAAGGCTTCGATCTCTTTTTTCATGGTGCATCCTCCTTTGGCTGCGAAAAGCGGATTTTCAAAAAGTATGGGTTTTCGTGAGAGCAAGAATCGTCCCGTGGCCACAAATTTTCAATTCTTGAAAATTCTTGCCCCTTTGGGACAGCTTCTTGTTGGGGCGTGCCTGCCCCAAACCCTGCTTAGGAGTGAGTGCGATATACTAGGAATTTATTTATTGCTTGCATCGGTTTTGTCGTTTCCCTTTTTCTTACGAGACAAACCTAAACAAAGATGCGTCGAGCCAAGGCAAAGAAATGATGAACCAAGACACAACCATACAACAGCCATAGAATTATCATTTCCACTTATGAAGCTAATAAGTGAAGCCATATATAACAGAGCAGAAGCTGCATAGAATAAGATAGATTTCTTGGTTTCTTTTTTCATAAATAATCGCCTCCACAAATCGATTTGTTGAGTCAATTATACCACGTTCTTTATCGAAATTACACCCTCTACATGGGAGAACTTGGCCGATTTACTGCGTACGTGCGTACCCATCTTCCGTATACACGTATGCGGCGATTTGCCCGAAACGCACTCTATACAGCCGTTCCCCCTCGGAGAGCCCACTACACTTTGCAGACCACAGGGATGAAAGTGTCATAGTGGGTTATTACACTTCCGCAGAAGTGCCTTCTCCTCGCCGCAGACAGCCGGGTGTGCCTTTTGTGAGAGCTTTCTGTGCGGCGAATCTACATCGCCCACAGGCGATGTAAGCAGGGATTCCAAAGGGGCGCAGCACCCTTGGCACACGACTTTGGTACAAAGTCTAGTGTGTTACACCTTTCCAGAGGTGTATACGTTCCTGAAATGCAAAAAGCCCCATACCCAACACCTTAACGGTGCGGACATGGGACTTGATGCTTCCTCGGCCTAGCCGGGTACTCCGTAACCAATCCTGACAGGCAGTTGCCGTGTCATTTTTCGAAAACTGTTTTACGGATACCCAGCAAGCGGGAACTTCCTGTTTTTCGTTGTTTGCATGATGAGCCTGTTCCGCTGTTTATAATATGACTGTCTTTGGACTGAACAATTTGCACAAAGAAATAGCGCAAAATCAGAAACCCGGAACCCTTTTTGAACCATTTTGGCCCCGAAAAGGTTCCGGGTTTTATGCATGATTTCTTCAGGGAGCTATTTTGCAACAGCCCCTCTCTGCCGTTAGCGGTTCTTATAAAGTTTCAGGTGCGGTCAGCGCGCTTTTTGCCGAGGTATGCGGCCTTGACCTGTTCATTGGTCAGCAATTCAGCACCCGTGCCGGAAAGGGTCAGGGTGCCGGTCTCCAGCACATAGGCGTAATCGGCCACCTTCAGGGCCATGTTGGCGTTCTGCTCGTTCAGCAGCACGGTGATGCCCTGCTGGTTCACGGTGCGGATGATATCAAAAATTTCCCGTACCACGATGGGCGCAAGGCCGAGGCTTGGCTCGTCCAGCATGAGCAGCTTCGGCTTGCTCATCAGGGCGCGGCCCACGGCCAGCATCTGCTGCTCGCCGCCGGAAAGGGTGCCGGCGCTCTGCCAGCTGCGCTCCTTCAGACGGGGGAACAGACTGTACACCCACTCAAGGTCTTTCTCGGTTTCGGCCTTATCCTTGCGCAGGTATGCGCCGATCTTCAGATTTTCCAGCACAGTCAGGTCGGCAAACACCCGGCGGCCCTCCGGCGACATGGCAATGCCGCTGGAAACGATCTGGTCGATGGGCTTGCCCAGCAGTTCCTGCCCGTTCCACAAAATGGAGCCGCTCTGTGCCTTTACAAGGCCGGAAATGGTGCGCATCAGGGTGGACTTGCCTGCGCCGTTGGCACCGATCAGGGTAACGATCTTGCTGTCCGGCACGTTCAGCGACACACCGCGCAAGGCCTGAATGCCGCCATAGGAAACATGTAAACCCTTGATCTCAAGCATCTTCGTCCACCCCCAGATAAGCGTCGATCACCCGCGGGTCGTTCTGCACCTCGGCGGGCGTACCCTCGGCGATCAAGCGGCCAAAGTCCAGCACATAGACCCGGTCGGAAATATCCATCACCAGATCCATGTGGTGCTCGATCATGAACACGGTCAGTCTGAAATCGGTGCGGATGCGGTCAATAAAGGCGGTCAGTTCTTCGGTCTCCTGCGGGTTCATACCGGCAGCAGGCTCATCCAGCAGCAGCAGCTTCGGCTCGGTGGCAAGCGCGCGCGCGATCTCCACCCGACGCTGCAGGCCGTAGGGCAGGCCGGTAGCCAGTTCATTGCGCACATCCTCAAGTCCCAGCACATGCAGCAGGTTTTCGCACTCCTCGCGCTGGCGCTTTTCCTCGTCTGCGTTCAGCCGGAAGGTGGCGCTCAGCAGGTTGGCCGAGCGACGGCAGTGCTTGGCGATGAGCACGTTCTCAAACACGGTCTGGCTCTTCCATAGACGGATATTCTGGAAGGTGCGGGCAATACCCATCTGGGTGATCTTATCGGGCGTGGGGACGATCATGTGGGAATACCTGCCCGCGTTCTGGCCCTTATAGAGCTTTTTCATCTTGCCGTGGGGCGTGTTCTCAATGATCTTGCGTCCCTCGAACCACACCGCGCCGTTGGTGGGCGCATACACGCCGGTGACAACGTTGAACGCGGTGGTCTTGCCGGCACCGTTGGGGCCGATGAGGGAGACGATCTGATCTTTATCCACCTTCAGGTTCAGATTGTCCACAGCCACCACGCCGCCAAACTGCATCGTGGCGTTTTCAATGGTCAATACGTTTTCACTCATTTGGAACGCGCCTCCTTTTTGGCAGCTTTTGCAGTGGATGCGGGCTTTTTCTGGAACAATTCACGGTCGCCCATGATGCCCTTGCGGAAGAACAGCACCACCGCCATAATGATGATGCTGAACACCACCATGCGGAAGCCGGAACGCAGCAGCGGCACACGGAAGCCGCCGATCCAGGTCTCGTTGTCGAGGAAGCGCAGCAGCCACTCGGAGCTGGCGATGAACAGGAAGGACGCGATGATGGAACCGGACACCGAGCCAATGCCGCCAATGACCACGATCAGCAGGATCTCGTAGGTCATGCTGGATTTGAAGGTGGTGGCCTGCACGCTGGCCTGATACATGGCAAGCATTGCGCCGGAGATACCGGCAAAGAAGCTGCTGATGATAAAGCTCATGCGCTTGTGGCTGGCAAGGTTGATGCCCATGGCTTCGGCAGCGATCTCGTCATCACGGATGGCTTTGAAGGCACGGCCATAGGTGGAGTTGATGAGCAGCAGAATGATGGCGATGCAGATGCCGGAGAAGAGGAAGGGCATCACGGTCTCCAGATGCAGGGTCGTGCCGCCCAGCGAAAGGTGGAAGCTGGCAAAGCTGGTAAAGCCGTACAGAAGGTTTGAGCCGTTGGTCAGCGGGCCAAAGCCCTCGTAAACCACGGCGGCACGGATGATCTCGGCAAAGCCCAGTGTAGCAATGGCAAGATAGTCGCTCTTGAGCTTCAGCACCGGCAGGCCGATGAGGAAGGCGAACAGCGCTGCGATAAAACCGGCCAGGATCAGGCAGAACACAACACCCAGCAGCAGGCCGAAGCCGCCCAGAGGTTTGGAGAGCAGTTCCGGGATGGAGAAACCGATGCCGCCGTTTGCATAGCGCTGATAGATGGACTTCTGCGAAGCGGCGGGAATGGTGAGGATGGCGTAGGTGTAGGCACCCAGCAGCATAAAACCTGCCTGACCCAGACTGAACAGGCCGGTAAAGCCGTTCAGCAGGTTCATGGAGACAGCCACCAGTGCATAGATGGCACCCTTGCGCAGCACGGTGAGCAGCATGGAGGGCACAAAGCTCAGGTTATCCAGTGCCAGCAGCACCACCAGCAGAGCGGCCAGCGCCAGTGCGGCCCGGAGATAGATGCGTTTTTTCTCTTGTTTCATGGTCATCACACTTTCTCGGTCAGGTTTTCACTGAACAGGCCGGTAGGCTTGACGGCCAGCACCACGATCAGCAGTGCAAAAGTGAACGCATCACTGAAGGTGGTAGCGCCTGCACCTTTAATAAGGCTCTCGCAGATGCCGATGATGAAGCCGCCGATCACCGCACCGGGAATGGAGCCGATGCCGCCGAACACCGCAGCCACAAAAGCTTTCAGGCCGGGCATCGCACCCACAGTGGGGGTGACTGCCGTGTAGTTGGAAAAATACATCATGGAGCCGATGGCCGCAAGAAAGCTGCCCACCGCAAAGGTAAAGGAGATGACATTGTTGATCTTGATGCCCATGAGCTGGGCGGTCTCAAAATCGCGGGAAGCTGCGCGCATGGCCATGCCGATCTTGGTCTTCTGGATCAGGGTAACAAGTGCTGCCACCAGCACAATGACAAGGAACGGCGTTACCACCGTCACCCGCTTGGTCTGGCAGCCCAGCACCGTGACGGTGTCGCTGATCCACGGCAGAGCAGGGTACTGCTTGGCCAGACCGCCGGTGACATACCACATGGAGTTCTGCAAAAGGTAGGACATACCGATCGCGGAGATCATTACCGACATGCGCGGTGCAGTGCGCAGGGGCTTGTAGGCGATCTTTTCCACTGCGATGCCCAGCAGTACCGTTGCCACCACCACCAGCGGGATGGAAATGGTCAGCGGAAGGGAAGCAGTAGCGTACACCATCAGAAAACCGGCTACGGTAAAGATATCGCCGTGGGCAAAGTTGATCAGGCGCAGGATGCCGTACACCATCGTGTAGCCAATGGCGATCAATGCATACTGGCCGCCCACCGAGATACCTGCCAGCAAATAGGGCAGAAACTTTGCAGCCATAAGGGGGACCCTCCATTTCTTACAACATTTATTATCTTTTTTATGGGATGGAAACTCCCCCAGTCACCTTCGGTGACAGCCCCCTCCCAGAGGGGGCCAAACCTGCCGGAAAGCTATAAAAAGGCTCCCTCAATGAGAGAGCTGGCAACGCCGTCAGGCGTTGACTGAAGGAGTTTACAGGTTTTATCAGCCTTCCACGCTCTGAGTCTTGACGAACTCAAATGCGCCGTCGGTAGCTTTCTTGATGTAAGCCATATCCTTGTTGGCATCACCGGTGGTCTGGTCAAAGGTGATGTTGCCGGTCACGCCGTCGTAGTTTACGCCGTACAGAGCATCGCGGACGGCGGTGCCGTCGGTGCTGCCTGCTGCCTTGATGGCTTCCAGAGCCACCATGTAGCCGTCGTAGCCCAGTGCAGAAACAGCTGCCACGATGTCATTGCCGCCGTTGTTGGTCAGCTTCTGGCTGTCGGCGTTCAGCCACTCCTTAAAGCCGGTCACGAACTCCTTGGCTGCGCCGGAATCATCGTTCTCATCAAAGAAGGTGGAGCAATACACCTGCACGCTGGTGCCCTTCTGGGCATCCAGAATAACGCTGGACTCCCATGTGTCGCCTGCGGTAATGGGTTTGTCAAAGCCTGCAGAAGCAGCCTGTGTGATGATCTGGGCTGCGTAGGTGGTGGCGCAGGGAGCAAAGATCACATCTGCACCGGCGTTGATGGCGTTCTGGATGTAGGCGGAGAAGTCCGAGGTGCCCTCGGGGAACTGCTCGCTGGTAACAGTGCCGCCCAGATCCTCAAAAGCGTTGACGAAGTAGGTGGCCAGACCGGAGCCGTAGTCCTCGCCCAGCATGCTCAGCACGTAGGCGTTGGCAGCACTGAACTCATCCTTTGCAAAGTTTGCCATGACCGAGCCCTGGAACGGGTCAAGGAAGCAGACACGGAAGTAGTAGGGGTTGGCCTCGGTCACGGCGGGGTTGGTGCAGGAGCAGCCAATGGCCGGGATGGAAGCGGACTGGAAGGTGGGAGCGGCTGCAATGGAAACACCGGAGCCGTAGCTGCCCAGCACGATGGAGACTTTCTTGGAGACCAGCTCCTGTGCAGCAGTCACGGCCTTATCGGTGCTGGACTGGTTATCCACTTCCACCAGCTCCACGTTATAGGTCTCACCGCCGATCTCCACGGTGGGAGCAAGGCTGTTGGCATACTCGACACCCAGCACTTCCTGCTTGCCGCCTGCGCCGTTATCACCGGAAGCCGGTTCAAACACGCCGATCTTAATGGTCTTGCCGCCTGCAGAAGAGCCGCTTGCGGAACCGCCAGAAGAAGAGCAGCCTGCCAAAGCTGCTGCTGCGGCGGTGATGCCTGCCGCTTTCAGGAAATCACGACGAGAAATGAATGCTTTCATAAGAATTGCCTCCTCTATTATTTCTTAACACTTTCCCAGATAAAACAAGAAAAACCCGCAGCGGCGCAGTGATCCTCAGATCCTGCATCGTTGCGGGTTTCTTAGCATTGTTTTAGCACATGAAAAGGAACTTGTCTAGGCTGAATATGAATTTTTTTAAATTTTCGTCAGATGATAAAAAGAAACTGTATTTGAACAGCGTGCATTTTGGGCGGTTTTGATACAGACTGTCTTTTGGCTAAATACAGATTTGCCGTAAGGGTCATACTTTAATCCGCTGCACGTCCCAGCCGCATCTTGAAATCGCTGTAGCCGAACTTCACCAGCTCCCGGCAGGTGCCGTTTTCGTCCATTGCCCAGATGGGCGGCAGCGGCATCCCGTTGAAGGTGTTGTTCTTGCAGGTGGTGTAGATGGCCATATCGCCGAAAATGAGCCTTTGCCCCTCGGTGAGCGGGGAGGCAAAGCTGTAGTCGCCCACCACATCCCCGGCAAGGCAGGTGGGGCCGCCAAGGCGGATGAGGTACGGCTTTTCGCCGGGATCCCCGGCATCCAGCAGCGGCGGGCGGTAGGGCATCTCGATCACATCCGGGGTGTGGCAGGCCGCAGACATGTCCAGAATGGCAAGGCTCGTCTCGCCATTTTGCAAAGTATCCAGCACAGTGGTAACAAGATACCCGGCGTTCAGCGCCCATGCCTCGCCCGGTTCCAGATATACCTGAACGCCGTATTTTGCCTGCATCCCGGTGATGCATTTTTCCAGCAGGGACAGGTCGTAATCCGGGCGGGTGATATGGTGCCCGCCGCCGAAATTGAGCCACTTCATCCGGGGCAGAAGACCCCCGAACTTTGCTTCCACCGCCGCCAGCGTTAAGGCCAGTGCATCGGCATCCTGCTCGCACAGGGTGTGGAAGTGCAGTCCGTCCAGTAATTCGGGCAGGGCCGGGTCTGCCTGCACGGCGGCATCCCACTGGGCGCGGGTGGTGCCAAGGCGGCTGCCCGGGGCGCAGGGGTCGTAAATTGCATGGCCTTCCTGCGTGGAGCACTCCGGGTTCAGCCGCAGGCCCACGCTCTTGCCCGCCGCCTTTGCTGCCGGGCCGAACTTTGCCAGCTGGCTGGGCGAATTGAACACGATGTGGTCGGCGTACTGCAGCAGCTCCGCGAACTCGTCTGCCCGGTAGGCCGCGCAGAACACATGGTTCTCTTTTTCCGGCAGCTCTTCTTTGCCAAGGCGGCTCTCGTACAGGCCGCTGGCCTCGGTGCCCGCCAGATAAGGAGCCAGCACCGGGTAAACATTAAAGTTGGAAAAAGCCTTCTGCGCCAGCAGAATTTTGCAGCCGGTGCGCTGCTGCACCCCCAGCAGAAGTTCGCCGTTGCGGCGCAGCTGCCCTTCGTCCAGCAGGTAGCAGGGGGTGGGCAGAGAGGCAAGCGCTTCCCAAGAAAGGTTTGCAAGGCCCGCAAAGGGCGGGCGGGTATCGGCCAGCCGCATCAGTCCACCAGCGCCGGGCTGTGGCTCTCGGAACGGGGCAGGCCGTACTTGTCCAGAGCGTCCAGATACGGGTCCGGATCAAACTCTTCCACAGTGTGCACACCCTTGGTGGTCCACTTGCCGGTGAGCAGCATCAGTGCGCCGCACATGGCCGGTACGCCGGTGGTGTAGCTGATGGCCTGAGAGCCGACCTCCTTGTAGCACTCCTGATGGTCGCACACATTATAAATATAGTAGGTCTTTTCCTTGCCGTCCTTCTTGCCGGTGAAGATGCAGCCGATGTTGGTCTTGCCCTTGGTGCGGGGGCCAAGGCTGGCGGGGTCCGGCAGCAGAGCCTTGAGGAACTGGATGGGCACGATCTCCTGCCCGTTGAAGTTGACCGGGGTGGTGGACAGCATGCCCACATCCTCCAGACAGCGCATGTGGTCGAGATAGCTCTGGCCAAAGGTCATGAAGAAGCGGATGCGCTTTGCCTCCGGGATGTTCTTGGCAAGGGACTCAATCTCCTCGTGGTGCAGCAGGTACATATCCTTGTCGCCCACCTGATCGAAGTTGTATTCCCGCTTGATGCTCATAGCCGGGATCTCCACCCAGTGGCCGTTCTCCCAGTAGCTGCCGGGGGCAGACACCTCGCGCAGGTTGATCTCCGGGTTAAAGTTGGTGGCAAAGGCATAGCCGTGGTCGCCGCCGTTGCAGTCCAGAATGTCGATGGTGTCAATGGTGTCGAACTCGTGCTTTTTGGCGTAGGCGCAGTAAGCCTGGGTCACGCCCGGGTCGAAGCCGCTGCCCAGCAGGGCGGTCAGGCCGGCTTCCTCAAACTTCTTTGCGTAGGCCCACTGCCAGCTGTAATCAAAGTAGGCGGAGAAGCCTGCTTCCTTGCAGCGCTTCTCGTAGATGGCACGCCACTCCGGGTCGTCGGTGTTCTCCGGCTCGTAGTTGGCGGTGTCCATGTAGTTTACGCCGCAGGCAAGGCAGGCATCCATGATGGTAAGGTCCTGATAGGGCAGGGCAATGTTCATCACGAGGTCGGGCTGATAAGCCTTGATGAGGGCGATCACCTCGTCCACCTTGTCGGCATCCACCTGTGCGGTGGTGATCTTGGTAGCGGTTTTGGGGGCCAGCTCTGCAGCCAGCTTGTCGCACTTGGACTTGGTACGGCTGGCGATGCAGATCTCGGTGAACACCTCGGGTACCTGACAGCACTTGTGGATGGCAACGGAGGCCACGCCGCCGCAGCCGATGATCAGAACTTTGCTCATGATTTTTCTCCTTTATGTCAATGTGTGCAAATTCGGTCAGACCTGAAAGCCGGGCCAGCCCTTGTCCAGCGCGATCAGCGTTTCGCGCAGCACCTTGCAGGCGGTGGCGGTGGAAACGCCGGTGGTATCCAGCGTGGGAGCCAGCTCGTTGAGGTCTGCGGCTACGATGTTGGCTTTCGTCACGGTGCGGATGGCATCCAGCAGCTGCAAAAAGCTCATGCCGCCGGCTTCGGGCGTGCCGGTGCCGGGGAAGCAGGAGGGGTCCAGACAGTCGAGGTCGATGGTCAGGTAGACGGGCACCTTGCTCTCGCACAGCTGTTCCGTCAGCTCGGCAAGGCCGGTAAAATCGAATTTGTGCATCTCGGTGTGCTGGGCTGCAAACTCGAACTCGGCGCGGTCGCCGCTGCGGATGCAGAACTGATGGATGCGGCCATCACCCACCAGCTCATGGCAGCGGCGCAGCACGCAGGCGTGGCTCAGCTTTGCACCAAGGTAGTCGTCCCGCAGGTCGGCGTGGGCATCAAAGTGCACGATGTGCAGATCCGGATATTTCTTCACAGCAGCCCGCACGGCACCCAGCGTCACCAGATGTTCACCGCCCAGCAGCAATGGGAACTTGCCATCCTGCAGGATCTCCTCTGCGCGGGCTTCGATGTCCGCAAGGGCGCTCTCGCTGGAGCCGAAGCACAGCTCCAGATCGCCGCTGTCGAAGATGTCAAAATCGGTCAGGTCGGCATTCTGGTAGGGGCTGTAGGTCTCCAGACCATAGCTTTCGTGTCGGATGGCCGCCGGGCCGAACCGTGCGCCCGGGCGGTAGCTGGTGGTGGAATCGTAGGGCGCACCGTACAGCACGATGCTGGCGGCGCGGTAGCTGCTGTCACAGCCGATGAAGTTTTCAATGTTGGGTTGCATCAGTGTTCCTCCACTTCCCGCAGCATTTCCTCAAGGAATGCCGGCAGGTAAAATGCGCCGACATGCAGCCGGGCGGTGTAATAGCGGGTGCGCATGTTCAGCGCCTTCCATGCGTCTGCATCCAGATCATCGATGGGATGATACTTTTTGCTGGCAAAGCCGAACAGCCAGTACCCAGCCGCAAAGGTGGGAATGTGTGCCTGATACACTCGGCTGATGGGGAAAGTGGACGCAATGCGCTTGTGGCTGCGCTGCATGGCGCTGGCATCCTCGGCATAGAAGGGGCTGCCCTGCTGGTTCACCATGATGCCGTCCGCTTTCAGGGCATTGAAGCAGCTGCCGTAGAACTCGCGGGTGAACAGACCCTCGGATGGGCCGAAGGGATCGGAGGAGTCCACGATGATGAGGTCGTACTCCTCCTCGCAGCGGCGGATATACTTGAGGGCGTTCTCAAAATAGATGTGCACCCGGCGGTCATCCATGCGGCAGGCGTTGCTGGGCAGGAAGGCGCGGCAGGCTTCCACCACCTGCGGGTCCATCTCCACAAGATCGATGCGCTCCACCCGGTCGTAGCGGGTCAGCTCCCGCACCACGCCGCCGTCACCGGCACCGATGACAAGGATGTCTTTTGCCTGCTTGTGCACCGCCATGGGCACATGCACGATCATCTCGTCATAGATGAATTCGTCGCGCTCTGTCAGCATCACATTGCCGTCCAATGTGAGCACCCGGCCAAACTCCGGCGTTTCAAAAATATCGATGCGCTGGTAATCGCTCTGCTTGGAGTAGAGCTGTTTGTTCACCCGGATGCTGTGCTTCACATCCGGGGTGTGAAACTCGGAAAACCAAAATTCCATCTGCATTCCCTCCTTATGCCAGAACGTTCAGCCGCTCGATGTCCGGGTCCTCGGGGCCGGTCATGCTGCAGCCCTTGGCCTTGGCGTACTCGATGTAGTTCAAAATTTCCTTGGTGATGCGCTCGCCCGGGGCCAGAATGGGAATGCCCGGCGGGTAGCACATGACGAACTCGCTGCACACCATGCCCTCGGTCTCCCGGAGCGGCAGGCTCTTTTTGGGCGCATAGAACGCTTCCTGCGGGCTGGCGGCCACAACGGGGTCGATGTATTCCTGGCTCAGCAGGCCGGAGCCGTCGGTCTGGTAGCGGCGCTTGATCTCGGCCAATGCGCTGACCAGACGCTCCACCTCCTGCGGGCGGTCGCCGATGGAAAGGTAGGCCAGAATGTTGCCAATGTCGCCGAACTCGATCTGGATGTCGTACTCATCGCGCAGGATGTCGTACACCTCAATGCCTGCAAGGCCGATATCCAGCGTGTGGACGCTGAGCTTGGTAGTATCAAAGTCAAAAACGGAGTCGCCGTTGCACAGCTCCTTGCCAAAGGCGTAGTAGCCGCCCACGGCGTTGATCTCCTCGCGGGCATACTCGGCCATGTCGGCCACTTGGTGGAATACCTGCCGCCCGCGCTGCGCAAGGTTGCGGCGGGAGATATCCAGACTGGACATGAGCAGGTAGCTGCCGGAGGTGGTCTGGGTCAGGTTGATGATCTGCCGCACATAGCCCGGGTGCACATTGGGGCCGATGAGCAGCAGGCTGGACTGCGTTAAACTGCCGCCGCTCTTGTGCATGGAGACGGATGCCATATCAGCCCCTGCCGCCATGGCAGACACCGGCAGGCCGCCGCCAAAGTAGAAGTGGGTGCCGTGGGCTTCGTCCGCAAGGCAGAGCATCCCGGCATCGTGGGCCATTTTTACGATGGCGCGCAGGTCGGAGCAGATGCCGTAGTAGGTGGGGTTATTCACCAGCACAGCCACAGCATTCGGATGCTCTTTGATGGCCTTTTCCACCTGTTCCCGCTTCATGCCCAGCGAAATGCCAAGGCGCTTGTCCACCTCGGGATTCACGTATACCGGCACTGCGCCGCACAGCACCAGTGCGTTCAGCACACTGCGGTGCACGTTGCGGGGCAGAATGATCTCATCGCCGCGCTTGCAGGCGGTGAGCACCATGCTCTGCACGCTGCTGGTGGTGCCGCCCACCATGAGGAACGCGTGGGCAGCGCCAAAGGCATCTGCGGCCAGCTCCTCTGCTTCCCGGATGACCGATACCGGGTGGCAGAGATTATCCAGCGGCTTCATGCTGTTCACATCCACGCCCACGCACTGCTGGCCCAGAAAGGCGGTCAGCTCCGGGTTGCCGCGGCCCCGCTTGTGGCCGGGCACATCAAAGGGCACCACCCGCATTTTGCGGAACTGTTCCAGCGCTTCATAGATGGGCGCACGGTTCTGGTTCAGCCGGAACCGTGTTCGGTTCTCACTCATGTTTTTCCTCCGTCCCTGATCCCGATGCAAACAAAAAAGCGCAAGTACCGCACAAAAAGTGCAGACTTGCGCTTTGAAAAGCATTTGAATGCGCCGCCAAAGACCCCCGGAAGAAACACCAGAGTACAAAGGCCGCTTCGCATGATTCAAAAAAGACGGGATTATGAGAGTCTATATAGCAATTCTGCTTTTACTGCTCTTTATTGACCGTTTCACAAGTCTGCACACTGACTGCGCAATTTCATGGTTGTAAAGGAACCAACTTATAAAATTTGAACTGCTACGCTCAATCAATAATGGCGGCTGTGCCGCCGGTCGGCAGTGGACCCGGCTGTCCGTATGGCCTTAGCCCCGCTGGGCGGTCCATGGTAAATTGCTTTGAAAAGACGCTGACACGCTTTGTCTCTCAAAATCACATGTGATTTTATCATGCACAGAAAGCGTTGTCAATGTTTTTTTTGAAGAAAAATTAAAAAAATCATTGCACAGAGTACCAACCTGAATACCGTTGCAAAATATTATGATGCACGGTACACTATGGTTACTACGGTTCTTATTGTTCTGCTGATCCTTGCACTGCTGGAGATCGTCCTGCTGAACGGTGCCGCAGCTGTTCGAATCCACCCGCCCGATGAGTTTAGCCTTATCGCAAAATAAAAACCTCAGCGTACTTGCATACGTTGAGGTTTTTTGGTGGAGCGAAGCAACCCAAATCCGAACCATTGCCCTCTGAGGCATCTTTGGCGGCGATTTCATCGAAAGTGATGGTTTTTGTGCCGTCTTTGTAGTTGAATGTAATCAAAACTTTTTCATCATAGAGATAAACAGCGTTCACAAACGTATTGATGAGCGTTTCCCGGTGGCTTTTCACATTCGGGTCGAGCTTGCGGAACCGGGTCAGCCAGAACCGAACCTGATTTTCACTCAACCGAGGCCGAGCGATTTTTTCTTCGGCGATCCGAACCTCAAGTTCTTTCTGCTGGGCTTCCAGCTTTTCCAAACGCGATTTGGTGGAGTTGGTCAGCACACCTGCTTGAAAGGCGTTCAGCATATTTTCAATGCCGTTCTCCACCTCGCGCATCTGCTTTTCCAGCAAAGGTAGCGTGGTGTTTTCCTGATCCTGCAACTCCATCACTTCCGCAACGATGGCATCAATCACGGCATCGTCCTGAATCAGCTTCATGGTTTCAGCTATGACCAAATCTTCCAGCCACTCTTTACGGACGGTCTTTTTCTTGCAGGTCTTGAAACGCTTCGCGGTGGCGCACTTATAATAATGATGAACGATCTTGTTTCTACCCGTACCGCACTCGCCGAACATCATCGCGCCGCACATTCCGCAGAACAGCTTGGTGGTGAGCAAGTAATCGTCCTCGGCTTTGTGACGGGCAGGAGCGCGGCTGTTCTTCTTGATTTTTTGCTGCACTTCTTCAAACAAGTCCTTGTCCACGATGGCAGGGATGCTGTCGGGCATCACAATGTCCTTGAAGTGGTTTTCACCGATGTACCGTTTGTTCGTCAGCAGCGTCTGAACACTGTTGTAGGTGAACTTCTGATTGCGGTTGGTGGTCACGCCACTGTCGTTCAGCCAGTTCATCAGTTCTTTCATGGTCGCGCCCTCATTGTACCGCTGAAAGGCTTCTACCACAAAGGGAGCTTTCAGCGGGTCGATTTGAAAGAACTTCTCCTCATCCACCTTAAAACCAATGGGAATCGTGCCGCCGTTGTACTTGCCTTTCAGCACATTCTCAGTCATGCCGCGCACAACTTTTTCAGAAAGCTCTGCCGAGTAGTATTCAGCCATGCCGGTGAGCATACTCTTGACCATGATACCCGCAGGGCTGTCAGAGATAGGCTCCGTGGCAGATACCAGCTTGACATGATTTCGTTCCAGCAGATACTCATAGTGTGCCGAATCATAACGGTTTCGGGCAAAACGGTCGAGTTTCCAGACCAGCACGATATCAAACAGCCGCTTTTCGCTGTCCTTGATCATCTGCTGGAAATCCGGGCGGTTATCGGTTTTGGCGGAAAGGGCTCGGTCAATGTAGTGTTTGACCACAGTGATGCCGTTCTTTTCGGCGTAGGCCGTACATTCACGAATCTGACCTTCGATGGATTCCTCACGCTGGTTATCGCTGGAATAGCGGGCGTAAATCACGGCAGTCATGGCTGCACCTCCTTACTTCATTCTCCGCAGACGGCGCACAAGGTCGGATGCACTGTACAGCACACGGGCTACCGACACCGCATCCTCGCTCACGATGTAGAACACCGAGTAGTTGTCCACCAGCATTTGCCGCAGTCCTTGGGTGCGCTCCGGCTCACTTTCCACCAGCGCACAGCGCTCCGGCAGGGTGTTCAGCGACTGGATAGCTTCTGCAATGCGGTTATACTGCCCCATGGCCGTGTCAGGCTCCAGCAGACGGTCAGCAATGTAGCTGTAAATCTGCTCCATATCATTGAGGGCTGCATGGGAAATTTTTACGTCATACTGCTTCATCTGTGCTGTTCCCTGAACTGTGCGAATGCGCTTGCAGCATCCACGGTATCACCGTTCTGAATCTCCTTAATGCCCACCTGCAAGGCTGCATGAAGCTGGTCATCGGTCATGGTGTCAGCGTTCAGAGCCGCAGGAGCCTTCGGCAGGGACAGCGAGAAGGGGATGCCGCCAGTCAGGGTGATCTGGCGCAGGTACATATCAATGGCTGTTGCCATCGGGATACCCAGCTGCTTCAGCACGTCTTCGGCCTGCTGCTTGACGGTAGGGTTGACACGAAGATTGAGTGTCATCGTTTTTTCCATGGTTATCACCTCAGCTTTATTGTAACGTATTTTGCGTTGCATTTCAATCAAGTGCGAAGTCGCAATTGAAATTCTCTATATTGCACAATATATTTGTCGTTAAATTGAGCATTATCTCTCACTCAGCTGTGACCATAGCAGATTTAGAGGATTGACCTTTAATTAGAATATACAGATAAAACCGACAGCCATCTACTTGCGACTTGCAAATAGATGGCTGTCTATTATTAACTACGCATTTTAACAATGATTTTTCTTTTCAACAAGCATTCCGATAATAAACGAAAGTAGGAAAACGAGTAGCCAAATCAAAACTCCGTAGTGTGCCTTGAGCTGCCATACTTTTCCTATATACATATCCGGCGTGATTTTTGTGGCGTTTATTTTGATAATAAAATCGCCCAACACTTGTCCGATCAAAATTCCTGTCCAGTTTCCAGCTGTTGTGATAAGAGCTGCTCTATACATTTCCAGAAAACAGAAAGTAACAGATGCAACCCATAAACACAAATAATAATGGGCTGCTGTCCATTCAAACAAGTAGACTTCATGAAACACTGTTTGAGAAAGAAGATAGCACACCACATATGCTAAAAATACGATCAGCAAAAATCCGAGACAAGTTTTCTTTTTTGATGCTGTGTTCTTCATACGGCTTTTGAATCCTATTCCAATGTGTACCGCCATCTTTGCGTTTCATTATAAAACAGCTTGGCTGCTTACTTCGATACTATTTCGACAGTTGGCATCTTTCCTTCCAATCCGAGTTCGTCATCTTCTGCAACTCTATAATTGGTAACATTTATTGAATACATATAATCTGAAATATTTGGATTTTCTTCATCGTCTGGAAGTTCAACTTCAAAAGTCTCAAACTCAAACACATAAGCTGTTCCTTCAATAAGTTCACCAGTTAAGTCTTTCTGGAAATGAAGCAAAAATGGTCTGTCCTGAAAGAAGTGAACAACCGCAACCGTTTTTCCCGGCAGTGCATAGTAATCGGGCAAGATCTGCTCAACAGTGGCCGTAAAAGAACCCGAAAACCGTGCAAAATGTTTTTCATTTCCGGTTGCTTGCTCTTCTCCGTCATGATACCCGGCCTCGTAGCCAGCGGTATAGCCTTCTTCGTATTCTGCATTGTGCTCATCTGAACTTTGAACATTATTTCCACAGCCAATCAATGTAAGTACCAGCGCAAGGCAAAGAACTATTATAGCCTTCTTTTTCATACGGTTTCCTCCTTCCATGTTTTTCTTCACATTTATCGGACTTTTCCACAGTTTTTGCAAAAACGTTCAGAAGAAGCATTTAATGTTCCGCAGTCCGGGCAATACCATCTTCCGTCTGGCATCGGTTCAACAGGCGAGGGCGTTTGGTGTGCTTTTGCTGGAGTTTGAACGGGTGATGCAGTAAACAGCGGCGCAATATTCACATCTCTACGGCCAACACCAGCAAGGCTTCTAAAATCCAACGATTTAACTTCTTGCGCCAATGTCCGTTTGGGCTCAATGTATTGACCACACCGCTGACAATATCGAACACCCAGCTTGTTTTCATAACCACAATTTTTACAAGTCATCAAAGCTCCCTCCTTGCTTTTTGTTTATATAACGAAATTTAAGCCTGATTTATTTCGTTTGTTTACAAAATTTTCCAAAATCGTATAGATGCACATAAATTTTCTGAAAATTTGTAGCACAATCGCAATCTTCTTTTAAATAAACACGCTATAAGGACAAATTTTTTGTTTTACCTCGATTGAAAGCTATCTTTAGCTTTCTGGTTTGAGAACTGTACTTCGGGCCGGATTCTTTGGGTCTACTAGAATTTTTATTGGTGCCCCTTTCGGAATACATGGATTGAACCAAAACCACTGCGACTTGCCATTATAGGTTTCACCTTTAACTTTATACTGATAATGTACCACATATGGATAGATTACATCCTCATCGGCAAGGTGGTAGGTACTCATATGAAATTTTATATGTACCCGTTTTGTTGCTGTAACCTTTCCGATGATTCTTGTTCCATTTTTCAAAAGTTCTGCCTTTTTATAGTCAGAAATAATCGCCAATCCGATAATTATACCTGCTACAATCCATGCTAATATCGCAGCCACCCAAATACCAGACTTACACGCTCCAACCGATATAATTGCCGCCACGAACATTCCGACATATGCCATTGTATGAATAAGATCTTTTGAAAAAAACATTTTATCTCGTGTAATTTTCATAAAACGGCATCCTCCTCAAATCCTACAGTCGGTAATCAGCGGCTCCGTGAAATCAACGTTCCTTAGATACTTAGATTTAATCCTATTTTGTTTCATCCGTCTACAAAATTTCTCAAAATCGTATAGTTGCACATAAATTCCCATAAAGCTTGTAGCACAATCACGATTTTTTCTTTTCATTCAGATAAACCACCACGGCAGTTCCAGCCACAGGTTATCCATGGCCTGTTCCTCGGTCTTTTTGGCGCGGCTCTTTGTCAGGTGGAAGTATATCGCCGTGCCGATCAGCGGATGTTCCTCGCCATCGGTGAAGCCATAGCGGTACAGCAGGTAGGTCTGTTCCCGCTGGGTCAGCCGTTTCAGGCCATCGTACAGTTCCTGGCGCAATTCCTGTTCCTCCATAATGGTCTGCGGCTGCATGGCGTAGGGGTCGGCTATGGCTTCGATGCGCCGCAGTTGTTCCTCTCCCGGCAGAACATCATCCAGCGAAACCCGCTGGTAATAGATGCCGTCCTTGTCCTCCGTTACCATCCGCTGCTCAAAAGCAGTAAAGGCATCCCGAACCATATCCATCATGGCGTTGCGGATGGCCGGAGCTGCGTAGGTCAGGAACTTCATGCCGCGCGCTGCATCGAACTTCGG